>CAIRNV010000403.1 GCA_903880005.1 uncultured Verrucomicrobiota bacterium
AAGGAGCGTGACGTGGGAGGACTCGATGGGCGGCCGCTTGTACGGCATGCGAGGGATCGAAGGATGGACGCCTCCGATGACCTGCATGAGGGGGCTGGCCTCGGGTTGGCCGGGGACGACGGCGGGCCCGTGGTCACCGCCCTGGAGGAGGTGGGCGGCAGTGTCGAGGAGGAGGCCGGATTTCCTGGCGGAGGGTCCGTGGCAAGGGACGCAATGGCGGGCAAGGAGGGGCTTGATGTCGCGCAGGTAGTCCGGCGTGGCCGCAGCGAGGCATGCGGCGGCCAGAAACCAAACGAGGACGGGAGCGACGCGGGGCACGGGTCAACGTTGCCATCGAAGGGCGGCGACGGGGAGGGGCTTTTTGGCCGGGGTGATCCAGCGACGTGCGCTACTAGCCGGAACGATTCAGTTGGATCGGCCGTGCTTGCTCGATCTGCTTGCGCAAATCCTTGGTCCTTTGCTCGTTACGGGCCTCGAAGTGGCCCGCGCATCGCTCACTCCTCGTCTTGCGGAAGCATCTGCCTCGCGATCACTGCCCTCCTCACTGCATCGTTCCGGCCTAGTCGTCGTCGTCGTCGTCCTTGGCTTGGAGGACGAACCCGGCGCGAACCGGGGCTGGCATCGCGGCATCGCGGCCCCTGACCGAGCGCCAGATGACCTCGTTGAGTTGGAGGTCGTCGGCGGCGTCCTCGCGGGTCAGGTCCATCTTGCTGGACGCCTCGGCGCCCCATGCACTGGCGAGGTTCTTCTCGTCCAGGCGCGCGGAGGGCGTGACGGCCTGGTACGGCCGAAGGTCCGGGGTGGGGGAGAACGACGCGAACATGGGCAAGGCGGCGGCGTCGAACTGGGTCATGGGCTTCATGCCAAGGATGAGCTCCATGGTGCGGAGCATCGAGCACGTGGAATAAAGGGAGGAATCAACGATCCCACGGCGTGTGTACGGGCTCAGCACGTAGGCGACGGTGCGGTGGGCATCGATGTGGTCCGGGCCGTTCTGGGCGTCATCCTCGACGACGAAGATGGCGGTCTGGGGCCAGAACTTGGATCGGGAGACGGCCTCGACGAGGCGTCCGAGGGCGAGGTCGTTCTCGGCCATGTAGGCGGTGGGCGTGGGCTTGCCCTTGCTGGTCCCGGCGGTGTGGTCGTTGGGCAGGCGCACGATCTGGAGACGGGGCATGTCGCCCGTCTTCTCGAAGCGTTGCAGCTCGGAGACGAAGCGGTCGGCGCGGGCGAGGTCGGAGTAGTCCATGTCGAAGCTTCGGAAGCCGGGGTCGAAGTGGCCTTGGAGGCTCTTGATCCGCGTCGTGCAGGGGTCGTTGGTGGTCTTGCCGTTGTTTACGAACTCGCCGTAGCTGCGGTACGTGACGCCGGCCGCCTTGGCGCGGTCCCAGAGGTAGCCGCCCGCAGGCGCCGCGATGGGGAAGCGGCCCTCGCTGGGGTACGTGTACTTGCGGTCCTGGTTGTGGCCGTAGCTCATGGGCCACATGCGCTCGACGAAGTCCGTCGCGTAGGCACCCACCGTCCATTCATGGCCGTCGGCGCTGACCTCGCTCTCGACGTAGAAGTTGTCGAGCAGCACGAACTCGCGCGCGAGGCGGTGGTGGTTGGGCGTGACGGGCTCCGGGAAGAGGCACAGGGACGGGTCGCCACGGCCGCCGGGCATGTCGCCGAGGATCTGGTCGTAGGTCCGGTTCTCCTTGATCACGTAGATGCAGTACCGGATCGGCGAGGGGTGGCCGAGGACGCGCGGGATGGGGTTGTTGGAGGCCACGTCCGCAGGGGGCTGCGGCGGTCGGCAACGCAGGGCGCGGTCGTTGTAAACGCGCATCTTCTCGGCCAAGTCCTCGCGGTCCTTGGGCAGGTCGATGATCGAGAGCGAGCCTTGCATGAGGCCGCCGATGTACTCGCGGACGGTGGCGGGTGCCTCGCGCCCGGGTTGGGGCCCGAGGCGATTGGACTTGGAGGCCATGCCCTTGCCGTTGACCACGAGCAAGTGCTTGCCGTCGGGCGTGACGCGGACCGCCGTGGGATACCAACCCACGGGGATGAACCCCATTGAGTGGCTGCGTCCGCGATTGCGGACATCGAACACCGCCACGGCGTTGATGTTCGCGTTGGAGACGAACAGCAGGGACTCGTCGGGGCTCAGCGCCAGCCCGTTGGGGGTGGAGCCCGGCGGGGAGTCGGGTGACAGCTCGGCGACGAGCGTCTCGATGACCTTGCCGGAGCCGGTGTCGAGGACGGAGACGGTGTTTTGGTTGGCGTTGGCGACGTAGAGGGTGTCGCCGGACTTGGTGAGGAGCATCTCGTTGGGATGATCCTGCACGGGCCAACGCTGGGCGGACTGGCCGGAGGCGAGGTCGATGACGGCGACGGAGGACTGGCCCCAGAGGCTCGCGTACAGGCGCTGGCGACGGGCATCCACGGCGCACGCGTAGGGGTACGGGGAGTCGCCCCCCAGCGCGTCGAGCAACGCCCGCGCGCGCTTCGTGACCGATTCCTCGTCGAGGCCCTTGTCGGGGTCGGACTCGGCGTCCGACGTGGCGGCGACCGGCGCGCCCAGCACGAACTCGCGCGCCACGGACGCGGAGCCCTTCGTGGCGTCGAGGGCCAGCTCCGTGACCGACTGGCCGAGGACGTTCGCGATCCACAGGCGGGAGCCGTCGGATGCGACCGCCAGCCCGGCGGCGACGCCGCGTTCCCGGATGGGTCGCAACGTGAAGTTGCGGGCGTTGGACAGGAGGCCGTCGGCGAAGTCGAAGGCATGCACGACTTCCTTCCCGGCGCCGCTGGCATACAGGTGCTTGCCGTCGGGGGAGAAGGCGACGCCCACGAAGGCCTCGGATAGCGGGACGCGGGACGCGACCTTGGCCCCGCGAAGGTCCACGATGACCACCTCGTGCGATCCAAAGCCGCAGTGCAGGACGGCGGCGAAACGTCCGGCCGGGTGGACGGCGAGGTTGACGGGGAAGTCGGCGAGGGGGACGTGCTTGCCGACGGGGTCGAGCGCCCACTGGTTGGGGAGCCGGATGAGGCCGTTGGACTGGGGTCCGGGCCAGTTGCCGGTGGCGGCGGATGGATGGGGTGAGTCCACGGTGCGAAGGGCGCAACCGACGAGCGAGGCGGCGAGCACGAGGGGGAGCCAAGGGCGCATGGGCGCAGGATGGGGTCAGGTGGCAGCCCGGGACAAGTCACGAGCCTGCAAAGACCCACACTGGGCGCCTTGCCGTCCTTCACGGCCAGACTGCCCGGCCCCGCCTCGGCGGGGCGGGTGCTGCGTCAGCATCCGAACGTTTGCCTGAGATAGTCGCGGCTGCGGGTCGCGATGGCCTCCGGGCCCTCGTCGAAGCGGAACACCTCCACGGAGACGGTTCCGTCGTAGTTCACATCCCGCAGGGCGCGCGCGATGGGAACGAAGTCCACGTCGCCGAAGCCCGGCCCCTTCAGGTTGGCGTCGTTGGCATGGAAGTAGCCGAAGCGGCCCCCGCTTTGGCGGATGGTTTCGGCCACGGGGCGGTCCTCGGACGACATGGCCTTGACGTCGAGGATGATGCTCATGGCCTGGGAGTCGAACAGGTCGGCGAAGCGGCGGGCGTCGTGGGCGGTGTTGATGAAGTTGGTCTCCGCAGGCGCCAGGGGCTCGAAGCAAATGGTGAAGGCGCGGTCGCGTGCGCGGGCCACGGCGGGCTGGAAGACCTCGTGGGCCCATGCCCAGCCTTGGTGCGGCGTCACCCCGGGGGCGAGGCTCCTTTGGCGGGGCGAGCCCACGACCATCGCGGGCGCCCCGAGGTCGGCCCCGAACTCGACCAAATCGACGAAGTAACGGGCGGTGCGGGCGCGGACGACGGGGTCGGGGCTGGTGACGTGCAGGCCCTCGGTCTCGACCAGCACCCAATGGATGGCGGAGATGGCGACGCCGGCGTCGTCGGCTTGGCGGCGGATCTCGGCGCGGCGCGCGGCGTCGATGAGGCGGACGTCCTTGGCGATGGTGAAGGGGGCGATCTCGACGGCGTCGTACCCGGCGAGGCGCGCGTGCCGGAACGTGTCCGGCAAGGACCACCCCTTGTAGATCTCGTTGCAGATGGCGAAGCGCATCAGGGCACCTTCAGGAGCTCGGCCTCGGTCCATGCGTCGTCCCGGTCCTTCGTCTGGGCACGGAGGGCGCGGACGGCCTCGACGGCGACGGGCGTGGCGGCGTGGCCCCATTCGCGGCGGACGTGGGTGAGGATGTCGGCGATCTGCTGGTCGTCGAGCGCCTCGTTGAAGGCGGGCATGTTCAGCTCCCACTTCTGGCCCTTGACGGTGATGGCGTCGCGGACGCCATGCAGGACGATGCGGACGAGGCGCGACTCCGGTCCCAGGGCCCACTCGGAGTCGCGAAGCGGCGGGGCGAGGCCCTCCTGGCCGTTGCCATGCGGTTGGTGGCACGCCGCGCACACGACGGCGTACAGGTCACGGCCCCGGTCGCGGCTGGCTTGCTCGGCGACCGACAACGGCGCGCCCGTGCCGGTGTCGAGCACGCGTCCGTCGCCCTCCCAGGAGATGAGAGGCGCGACCTTTTGGAGGCGTTCGCGGACCTCGGGTGCCTCGACCCGGTGGAGCGCCTCCCATCCGCGGGGTTGCTTGGCGAATCGGACCGGCCGGACCTTGGGGGCGGGCTGCCCCTTGGCGGGGGCGGGGACGGTGCTGGCGATGCCATCCAGCACCGCGATCTGCTGCCAGTCGGCCGACTTCCGGTACGACGCGAGCGCGAGGAGGTGCTCGATGCGGTCGGGCGCGCCCTCCGTGGCGACGCATTGCGCGAGGCGTTGGACGAGCCGCGAATGGTCGCGTCGGTCCGGGCTGCACAGCGGGTCGGAGAAGAGGCCCTCGAGGAATTC
Source organism: uncultured Verrucomicrobiota bacterium (assembly GCA_903880005.1). Classification (GTDB taxonomy): domain Bacteria; phylum Verrucomicrobiota; class Verrucomicrobiia; order Limisphaerales; family UBA9464; genus UBA6176. Next base: position 4,881 of record CAIRNV010000403.1, read on the forward strand.
CAGCTCGCGTCCGCCGAGGCCGCTGACGGCCGCGTCCACGCGCAACGGGCTCGGCTCGGCATTCATGAGCAGCACGCGCAGGACGGTGTCGGCCTGGGGCGTCCGGGCCTCGGCGAGGGTGAAGAGCATCTGGAGATGCTCGGGGCCGGAGCCGGGGGAACAGGCGCGCATGAGGAGGAGCATGGCCTCGTCGCGGCGGGGTCCGCGAAGGTGGGGCTCCAGGAGTCGAAGCGCGGCCGAGCGGACCCATGGCGAGGTGTCGGACAGCGCCGTGCCGAGCGTGGGAAGGTCCGCGGAGTCGAGGCCCTCCAGGGTCCAGAGGGCGTGGAGACGCGCGAGGGCGTTGGACCGGCCCGGGGCGCTGGGGGCGCCGCGTCCGGCGGCCAGCTCGCGGAGCGCTGGCACGACCTGGGTGGACCGACGTTCGACCAGGAGTTGCTGGGCGCGGTCCCGCCACCAGCCGTTGGGATGGGAGAGCTTGGCGACGAGGTCGGCATCGGATGGGTTGGCCGGGAGGCGCTCGGCTCGGCGCGGCTTGCTGGCGTGGACGATGCGATAGATGCGGCCGAGATCGACGGGGGCCTGGAGGTTGCGGGACTCGGCCTGCTTGCGGAGGTAGGACGTGAGGTAGATGCGGTGCTGGATGAGTCCCCGGGCGATGTCCACGACGTAGAGGCAGCCGTCGGGGCCATTGATGAGGTTGACCGGGCGGAAGCGTTCGTCGAGGGACGCGAGGAACTCGGCGTTGGGATGGGCGTTCGTGCCGGAGAGAAGGCCGTTGGCCTCGTGGATTTTCTCGCGCCTCACGAGGTTGCCCGTGGGCTCGCAGAGGAAGGCGTCGCCGAGGAACTCGGGCGGGAACTGGTCTCCGCGGTACACGACGGGGCCGCATGCGCCGGTGAACGTGGCGAGGTGGCCCTCGGGGGTCAGTTGGTTGGGTTGGTAGCCGCGGTTGACGCCGGGGTTCACGCGCCGGGTGAAGGTGCGCAGGTTGCGTTCGACCTGGAGGTTCGCCCCGAACGGCTGCCGCAGGTTGCGATTGCGGGAGAGGTAGGCGGACGGGACGGCGTCGGCGCGGAGGGGGTCGGAGTTGGAGTTGTAGTAAAGCCGGCCGAGGTCGTCTTGGGAGAGCCCCCATTGGCCTCGGAAGATGGTGGGCTCGCGGAGCCAGTTGGTGCCGCCCTTCCACCGGTAGCGGGTGGTGTGGTTGGCGGAATAAACCCAGTTGTCGAGGGCCCACGTGGGGCTGTTGCTCGCATGCTCCGGGTTGGCGCGGTCACCGAGGCGCGGGTCGTCCTGCGAGGCGTAGTCCTCGGCCACCAGCTCCTTTTGGTCGGCCTTGCCATCGCCGTCCGTGTCCCGGGCCCACCACAGCCGCGGCGGCTCCGCCACGAGCGCGCCGTCCCGGAACAGCATCAGCGACCGCGGCATCACCAACCCGCCCATGAACTCCGTCCGCTTGTCCATGCGACCGTCACCGTCGGTGTCCTCGACGATCACGATCGAGCCCACGGGAGCGGCCTCGCCGGCGCCGTCCGGGTTGCGCATGTAGCCGGCCATCTCGACGACCCACAGCCGGCCTTGATGGTCGAACTGGGCCGCCACGGGCGTGCGCACCAACGGCTCGGCGGCCACCAGCTCCGCCCGGAATCCATCCGGGAGGCGGAAGGTCGCGGCCTGGGCCTCGGGCGAAAGCACCGGCGCCGGCGGGATGCGGTCCGCGGGCACCCTCTCGGCCTGGACCTCGCCGGCCTTGTCCCCGTTCTGGGCCAACGCGAGCGATGCCGCGAACGGGATGCACACGAGTATGCGATGAAGCTTCATCAGGAATGGTGGACGATTTGCGCTGGCACAGTCTTCGCGTCGGGCCGCGTCCTTCAAGGCCGGAGTGGCGGGGCGTGCCGACCGGGACGAAGCGACCTTGCCGATGGGCGACATGGCGATAGCCTGCGGCCCATGCCGGAATCCCCTCGTTCCTTCGTCCCGTTCATCCCCGCGGAGAGCCGCCTCCGCGAGTTCACGCTGCGGTCGGTGGTGGTGGGCACGTTGCTGGGGATCTTGTTTGGGGCCTCCTCGCTGTACCTGACCTTGAAGGTTGGGCTGACGGTAAGCGCGTCGATCCCCGTGGCGGTGATCTCCATCACGTTGTTCCGGATGTGGTCCAAGCTCGGTGGACGGGATGCGACGATCCTGGAGCACAACATCGCGCAGACGGCGGGCTCGGCGGGCGAGTCCCTCGCGTTTGGGGTGGGCGTGACGATGCCCGCCGTGTTGATCCTCGGGTTCGACCTCGCGATCGCCCGGGTGACGCTGGTGGCCATCCTCGGGGGCGCGCTGGGCATCCTGATGATGATCCCGCTGCGGCGGGCCTTGATCGTGGAGCAACATGGCCAGCTCAAGTATCCGGAGGGCACGGCCTGCGCCGAGGTCCTGAAGGCGGGCGCGGACGCCGAGTCGTTGCGGGCGGCGTCGGAGGGTCCGGCGGGCGTGGGCAAGGACGTGAGAGCCGGAATGGGGATCAGCGCGGCCACGATCTTTGGGGGGTTGGGGATCGGGTTGCTGTACAACGTCCTGTGCAAGGCGTTCCGGGGCTGGAAGGACACCCCCGGTGTCGTGTTTGGGCCTCCGTTGAAGGGCGGGTCGCTGGCGGCGGAGGTGACGCCGGAGATGCTGGGCGTGGGCTACATCATCGGGCCCCGGATCGCCGGCGTGATGCTGGGCGGGGGCGTGTTGAGCTACCTGGTGCTGATCCCGTTGATTGGCTTCTTTGGCGACGGACTCGGGGCGCCGTTGGCCCCGGGCTCCGGGAAGTTGATCCGAGACATGGGGCCCGGGGCGATTCGCAACGCCTACTTGCTGTACATCGGGGCGGGGGCGGTGGCGGCCGGCGGCCTGATCAGCCTCATCCGGTCGTTGCCCACGATTTGGAACGGGATCCGGCATGGACTGGCGGACTTGCAGGGGAGCCGTCGGACGGAGCAGGCGTCGGCGCGCACGGCGCGGGATCTCCCGCTGAAGTGGGTGCTGGTGGGCGTGCTGGCCTTGGTGGCGTTGATCAGCGTGGCGAAGCCCTTGCAGATGAACCTCGTGGGCGCGGCGTTGATCGTCTTGCTGGGCTTCCTGTTCGTGACGGTCTCCTCCCGCCTGACGGGCGAGGTGGGCTCGAGCTCGAACCCCATCTCGGGCATGACCATCGCGACGTTGCTGCTCACGTGCCTGGCCTTCCTCGCCCGCGGTTGGACGGGGTCGGAGTACTACGTCACCGCCTTGTCGGTGGGGGCGATCGTGTGCATTGCCTCGTCGAACGGGGGCACGACCTCGCAGGACCTGAAGACGGGCTTCCTGGTGGGGGGCACGCCCCGCGCGCAGCAGGTGGCGATCCTGATTGGCGCGACGGCGTCGGCGCTGGTGCTGGGGCCGGTGTTGCTGACCCTGAACCAGGCCTCGACCGTGTACGTGAAGGCGTCCGAGGTGTCCGGGGCCCCTGCCGTTGTGCTGCCGCATCCCTCGGTGACGGAGCGCGAGACGCTGGGGGGACACCAGAAGGGGGAGGATTCCAAGGCCTACTGGGTCTATCACCAACCGGACCCGCAGGGCGGGGCGGCGCGGAAGTTCCTGCTGGACGACGCGGGCAAGGCGGTGTGGTGGGTGGACCCGGGCATCAACGGCACGGTGAGCAAGCTGCCGGGAGGGTTGGAGGTCCAGAAGTTCGAGGCCCCGAAGGCGGTGTTGGTGAGCTATATCATCAAGGGGATCCTCGACCGGAAGCTGCCGTGGGAATTGGTGTTGGTGGGCGTGATGATCGCCTTGGTCTTGGAGTTGTGCGGGATCCCGTCCTTGGCGTTCGCGGTCGGCGTGTACCTGCCGATCGCCGTGTCGATGCCGATCTTCATCGGTGGAATGCTGCGTTGGCTGGCGGACAAGCTGGACGGCCATCGCTTGCGGGCGACGGGGATGACGGACGAGGAGGTGGCGGCGGAGGGCGACAAGAGCCCGGGTGTGTTGATGGCTTCGGGGTACATCGCGGGCGGCAGCATCGCCGGCATCTTCATCGCGTTGGTCGAGGCGCGGTTCTCGGGCGTTGCGTCCGGCGTGACGGCATGGATGAGCCGGAACAACCCGATGTTCGATGGGCCTCGGTCGGACGCCCTCTCCTTGGTGCCCTTCGGGTTGCTGTGCCTGCTCCTGTTCTTGACGGCGCGGCGCCGCCTTTTCGCGGGTGGTCTCGGACGCTCGTGATGGAGCGGATGGGGCGTGCTTGGAGAATGGGCCGGGCCACGGCAGGATCGGGGTCGTGGACGTTGAGGGCGACAAGACGGGCGGGCAGGCGATGGGCGGGACGGGGCATGGCGGGGCCGCGGCCGCGATGGCCGGCGGGGTTCGGCTGCCTGAATTGCTGGCCCCGGCCGGGGACTGGGAATGCGCCCGCGCGGCGGTGGAGAACGGCGCGGACGCCATCTACTTCGGGTTGGACCGATTCAACGCCCGGATGCGGGCGCGCAATTTCACCGAGTCGGACCTGCCCGGCCTCATGGAGTTCCTCCACCGGCGGGGCGTGCGCGGCTACGTGACGTTCAACACGCTGGTCTTCGCGGACGAGCTGGGGTCGGCGTCGGGATACCTGCGCTCCATCATCGCCGCCGGGGTGGACGCCGCGATCGTGCAGGACGTGGGCGTGTGCCGATTGATCCGGAGATTGTCGCCGGACTTCCCGATCCATGGCTCGACGCAGATGACGGTGACGAGCCCGGCGGGGGTGGATCTCGCGCGCGATCTCGGGTGCAACCTCGTGGTGCTCGCGCGGGAGAACTCGATCCGCGAGATCGAGGCGATCCAGGCGGCGCAGCGGGCATCGGGCCGCGCGTCCTTGCCGCTGGAGGTCTTCGTGCACGGCGCCTTGTGCGTGGCCTACTCGGGCCAATGCCTCACGAGCGAGTCCTTGGGCGGCCGCAGCGCGAACAGGGGCGAGTGCGCCCAGGCGTGTCGCATGCCCTATGAGCTGGTGTCGGACGGTCGCGTCGTGGAGCTGGGCGAGCGCCGTTACCTGTTGTCGCCGCAGGACCTCGCGGGCCTGGACGTGCTGCCCCAGTTGGTGCGCGCCGGGGTGGCGTCGCTCAAGATCGAGGGACGCCTGAAGTCGCCGGAGTACGTGGCGGCGGTGACTCGGGTCTATCGAAGGGCCTTGGACGGGATCGCCGCGCGGCCGGATGCGCCCACGGCCGCGGGCTTGCCCGGGTTGGACGTGGGTCGTTCACGGTACGAGTTGGAGATGGGTTTCTCGCGGGGGCTGCACACGGGATGGTTTGGGGGCATCAACAACCAGGAACTCGTCCATGCGCGGTTTGGGAAGAAGCGCGGCGTGTACCTGGGCGAGGTGCTGAGGGTGGACCGGGAGCGAGTCCTCCTGCGTCCCTTGGCTCCCGTGCAAGCGGGCGACGGCGTCGTGCTGGATGCCGGGCGGCCGGACCTTGAGGAGGAGGGCGGCCGGATCTTCGGCGTGCACGAGCACGGCGACGGGACGGTGTCGCTGGCGTTTGGACGCGGGGCGTTGGACTGGCGGAGGGTGGCTCCCGGCCAACGGCTTTGGAAGACGGGCGACCCCGCGCTGGAACGTGAGTTGCGACGGACCTTCGAGGGCGAGGCGGTGCGCCGGACGAGGCGGGTGTGGATGGAGGTTCATGGCCACGAAGGGGTGCCGTTGACCGTCTTGATGCGCCATGAAGCAGGCCCGGTCGTCCGGGCGGAATCGTCCGAGCCACTGGCCAAGGCCGAGCGCCAGCCGTTGTCGATGGAACGACTGTCCGGGCAGCTCGGCCGGCTTGGCGGCACCCCGTTCCACCTCGCCGGCGTGGACAATCGGCTCGAAGGCGACGTCATCGTCCCGGTCAGCGAGCTGAACCGCATCCGGCGCGACCTCGTGGAATCCATGGGGACGGCCCTTTCGCGAGCCACGCGATGGACGCTGACCGGGGCCTCGGACGACGAGGCGTTGACGCGTGTGGTGGTTTCCGAGGGTACGGCCGACGCGGGCGTGGCCGGGAAGGACGCGGCATCGGGCCTGATCGTGCTGGTGCGGTCCCTGGGGCAGTTGGACGCGGCGTTGGGTTGCGGCGTGCGAACCGTCTATTGTGAGTTCGAGGACCCCAAGAAGCTCCGGGAGGGCGTCCGGATGGCGCGCGAGCGTTGCGCCTGCGCCGGGTCGCCGGTGGAGGCATGGGTCGCGGCGCCGCGCATCTTCAAGCCCGGCGAGGACTGGATCCTGAAGATCGTGATGTCGGCGGACCCGGATGGGTTCCTGGTTCGCAACGCGGAGCATGTGCGGGCGTTTGCAGGGCGGCGCATGCGCGGGGACTTTTCGTTGAACGTCGCCAATCCGTTGTCGGCGGAGCATTGGATCCGGGGCGTTGGGCTCGAGCGCGTCACCGCGAGCTACGACCTGAACGTGACCCAGCTGGAAGGGCTGGCCCGCGGGATGCCGCCCTCGTGGTTGGAGGTCACGATCCACCAACACATGCCCATGTTTCACATGGAGCATTGCGTGTTCTGCGCCTTCCTGTCGAAGGGCACGGACTACACCAACTGCGGCCGTCCCTGCGACCGGCACGAGGTCCGGCTCCGTGACCGCGTGGGCCAGGAGCATCCGTTGAAGGCGGACGCGGGATGCCGAAACACGGTGTTCAATGGGCGTGCCCAGACCGGCGCCGAGGCGGTGGGACGCATGCTGGCGCTGGGGTTGCGGGATTTCCGCGTGGAGTTCGTGGACGAGGATCCCGCGACGGTGGCCCGGACGCTCGGGCGCTACCGCGCGTTGCTGAGGGGCGAGGTCGGTGCGGAGGAGGTGTGGAGGGAGTTGAAACTCCACAGCCAATTGGGCGTGACGCGGGGGCAATTGGAGCGCGAGGAGGCGCGGAAGGTTTTTCCGAAGTCGCCGTGACGGGCGTGCAGAACCACCGACTTACCGGGCCGATGCCGGTGCTTGGCAAGATCAAGACCGTCGATAGAGTGCGATGACAAGGCAGGGGGTGTGGTGGTTTTCCCTGCCCAGAGCGCGGGTACACAACATGAAGACATGCAGAAATCAGGGCCCGTTGAAGGGCCGTTTCGTGGTTGGATTCACCTTGATCGAGCTGCTGGTGGTGATCGCGATCATCGCGATCCTCGCGGGCATGCTTCTTCCGGCCTTGGGCAAGGCCAAGACCAAGGCGCAGGGCATCACCTGCATGAACAACGGCCGCCAACTCATGATGGCCTGGAAGCTTTATTCCGGTGACTTCAACGACAGGCTGGTCGCGTCGCTCAACATGCCAGGCCGCCCGGTTTGGATCGAGGGCGGGCTCGACTTCTCCAGCCCCGACAACACCAACAACCGCTTCATTACCAACGGCCCCTTGTTCAAGTACGCCGGCAGGTCCTTGACGATCTACAAGTGCCCTGCGGACCGCGCGGCGAACGGCAAGCTCCCAAGGGCGCGTTTCACGCCGCGAATCCGGAGCCTCTCGATGAGCCAAGCCTTCGATTTCGGTGGCTGGCTCCCTGCCGCCCAGTACCGGACTTACGCGACCGACTCGGACATCGCGGTGCCGGCGAAGACGTGGGTCTTCATCGACGAGCACCCCGACAGCATCAACGACGCGGCGTGTGCCGTTCAGATGGCCCCGCCGGAGGCCAGGTCGGCCCAGATCATTGATTTTCCCGCGAGCTATCACAATGGCGCGGCCGGCTTCTCGTTCGCCGACGGTCACTCGGAGGTCCACCGCTGGGTGGGATCCCGCATTCGTGCCCCGGCCACCTACACGGGCACCATGGCGCTCAACGTCCCCGCCGGTGACTCCCTCAACGACGTGAAGTGGTGGTCCGAGAACACGACGGTCCGTCGCTAGACTCGAACCCGCGAGGCCGGGTTGTGCCCCGGCTCGTCGTCGTCCGGTGAACGCGGCGAGCCGTGGGTCGGCGGTGGCACCAAAGACGGAACGATGCAGTGGGGTCGGTCGTGCTTGCTGGATCCTCCTCCGCAAGAGCGTCGTCCTTCACTCGTAACGGCCCTCGAACCGGCCTGCGGATGTTGCCGCGCATGGAATGGCGTCCGGTTCAAATGGAACCGGGCGTCCATCCCAAGATTGCCAGGGTTGGCCGATGGCTGGAACCTGCGGCTTAATCATGCGAAAAGTCCTCCTCTTCCTCCTGACGATCTTCATCGCTGGCGTGACCCATGCCCAGGAATGGGCCAAGGCCCGGCTCGAGAAGTCACCCCGTCACGGCGAATGGATCACCGTCCGCCACGGCCAGCGGGACGTGAAATGCTTCGTCACGTACCCCGAGGTGCCCGGCAAGGCCACGGCGGTCGTGGTCATCCACGAGATCTTCGGGCTCTCGGACTGGGTACGTGGAATGACCGACCAACTCGCCGAGGCCGGATACATCGCGATCGCGCCCGACCTGCTTTCCGGCTCAGCGCCTAACGGCGGCGGCACCGCCGAGCTCGGGTCCGGCGACAACGTCCGCAAGGCCATCGCCTCGCTCTCGACGGATCAAGTCACGGCGGACCTCAACGCGGTGGCCGCGCATGTCTCCCGGTTGCCGGCGTGCAACGGCAAGGTCGCCGTGGCGGGTTTTTGTTGGGGCGGAGCCCAGGCCTTTCGGCTCGCGACGAACAACAAGGACATCAAGTCGGCGCTGGTCTTCTACGGGACGGGTCCTGACAAGGCCGATGACGTGGCCCGCATCGGGGCGCCCGTGCATGGTTTCTATGCGGAGAACGACGCCCGGGTGAACGCCACGTTGCCTGTGACGGGCGATCTCATGACGAAGGCGGGCAAGTCCTTTGCACCCGTGACCTACCCTGGCGGCGGGCATGGGTTCATGCGGGCCGGGGAGGATCCGGCGGGTTCCGAAGGCAACAAGAAGGCGCGTGAGGCCGCGTGGAAGCGGGTTCGCGAGATCTTGGGCAAGCTGTAGGACGCCTCGTCCGTTGGACGAAGCCGGAACGATGCAGTGGGATCGCTCGTGCTTGCTGGGTCTTCCCTCGCAAGAGCCTCGTTGTTCGCTCGTTACGGGCCTGGAACGGGCCCGCGCCTCGCTCACTCCTCGTCTTGCGAAAGCATCTGCTTCGCAATGACTCCCCACCCAACTGCACCGTTCCGGCTAAGCCGGGACGATTCAGTTGGATCGGTCGTGCTTGCTCGATCTGCTTCCGCAAATCCTTCGTCCTTCGCTCGTTACGGGCCTCGTACCGGCCCGCGCCTCGCTCACTCCTCGGCTTGCGCAAGCATCTGCTTCGCAATCACTTCCCTCCCAACTGAATCGTCCCGGCTAAGCCGCGAGGCCTGCGGCGTGGCCGGACGCCCAGGCCCACTGGAAGTTGAAGCCGCCAAGCCAGCCCGTGATGTCCACAACCTCGCCGATGAAGTACAGGCCGGGGACGTCGCGTGCCTCGAGGGTCTTCGATGACAGGATGTCCGTCCCAACCCCGCCAAGGGTGACCTCGGCCTTCGGATACCCCTCGTCGCCGGCGGGATGAATGGTCCAGTTCGACAAACCCTCCACGAACGCCGTGAGGTCGCGCCGGGAACATTGACCGATGGGGCGATCGGGTGCCCGGCCATGGCACCAGGCTTGGGCGAGGCGTTCGGGGAGGAGCGTGCGAAGCGCTTGGCGAGGTGTTTGTCCGCGACGCTCCGGGGCTGAGAGCCAGGCCGGAACGTCGAACCCCGGCAGCAGGTTGATATGGATCGGGGATTCGGGCTGACGGTGCGACGACACCTGGAGAATCGCCGGGCCACTAAGTCCGCGGTGCGTAAAGAGGACGGCCTCGCGAAACGCCGGCGCGTCGCCTTCGGACCGGACCTCGCATTCAATCGCGATGCCCGAGAGGTCGGAAAAAATGGATGCGTCGTGGGGCTGCCATGTCAGGGGGACCAAGCCGGGGCGTGGCGAAAGGATCGGTAGCCCGTGGGCACGGGCGAGGTCATGCCCGAAGGACGTCGCCCCGAGGCGGGGGAACGAAAGCCCCCCCGTGGCGACGACGACCGACGACGCGCGGAAGGTGCCGGTGGAGGCCCGGACCTCCCATGGATGGGTGTCGGAGGGATGGGCGCGTTGGACGGATTCGACCTTGGAACCGGGAAGGATGCGGGCGCGGACGGCGGCGCATTCGGCCTCGAGCATGGCGAGGATGCTGCGGGACGAGTGATTGCAGAAGAGCTGGCGATGCTTGCGCTCGTGCCACTCGATGCCGTGCTGCTCGACGAGTTGGAGGAATTGCGCCGGCGTGTAGCGGGCAAGGGCAGACTTGGCAAAATGCGGGCTGCCGTGGGTGACGTAGTGGGCGGCCGTGGCCCCGAGGTTGGTGAAGTTGCAGCGCCCGCCCCCAGAGATGAGGACCTTGTTTCCGGGCCTTGCCTGGTGCTCGAGGACGACGACGGAGCGACCCCGCATGCCCGCGACGCGTGCGCAGAACAACCCTGCGGCACCTCCACCCAGGACCACGACGTCCACGAGCTGGCTCATTGGCACGAAAGGCAGCCTTGAAAGGGCTTCATGCCGGGAGGCCGCATGGGAATCGCCCGCACGAGGCGATCAGGGGAGGTCCTTCCAGTTCACGTAGCGATACTTGGTCCAGACCCAGCGGAAGTCCGGGTTGGTGCGCCCGCCGCCGGGCCAGTTGAAGGCTTGCTTGCCGACGGCGGAGTCCTTGGCGGCCTGGATGACCCGGGGTTCGACCCACTTGCGCCCCTCATAGTGGCCGTCCTGGAACGAGAACGTGGAGAAGTTGCCGTGGAAGATGGCGAACGGGTCGATCCAGCCGGGCGACGCGACGCTCAGCACCCAGGTGCCCAGGTTGGAGTTGCGGGGGTCGGACTCCTCGATGAAGACGAAGGACTCGGAGGGATTGGAGACGTCCGAAACCTTGCTATAGGGAACCTGGGCGGGTTCCCAGCTGCGGATGCCGTTCATGCCATTGGCCTTGGAATACGAGTCATGGGCCCATCCTAGGCCGGGTTTGCGCTTGCTGCGCAGGTCTCCAGGGCAGTGATAGACGAAGACCGCCTGGGCATAGTCCCACATCGGGCCGTTGGTCAGGCCGTTGCGGACGCGTCGCATGGCCTCGTCCAAGGAGATGCCGGGGGCGATGTCCGGCGTGGGGCCCGCCCAGTAGCCGCCGCCGGTGAGGGGGACATTCACGTTGGCCTTGTTGCGCCACGTGTCGGTCGGTGCAAGGCCGTCGTTGAAGTCGTTGGAATAAAGGCCCCATGCGAGGGCGAGCTGGCGTTGATTGCTGGCGCAGGCGGCCCCGGTGGCCTTCAGCTTGGCCTTGCCGAGGGCGGGGAGGAGCATGCCCGCCAGGATGGCGATGATGGCGATGACGACGAGCAGCTCGATCAGGGTGAAGCCGCGGCGATGCAAGACGTGAGTGTTCATGGTGATGCGCAATGGCCCGAGGGATCTCGTGGCGTTGTGAAAGGAAGACTGGGCATGGTGGCCCACCGTTTCAACCTTAGCCGTAACGATTCAGTTGGATCGGTCGTGCTTGCTCGATCTGCTTCCGCAAATCCTTCGTCGTTCGCTCGTTACGGGCCTGGTACTGGCCCGCGCCTCACTCACTCCTCGGCTTGCGCAAGCATCTGCTTCGCAATCACTTCCCTCCCAACTGAATCGTCCCGGCTTGGGAATGAGCGCGGGATCGATGGATGGGGCATCGCCACGGACGCATCGGCCGGGGCGGCCGGGTGGCGCGCCAAGTCACGGACATGTAACCCGGGCGCCATCTTCCGGCGCGGCCATCGAAGGAGCATCGCCATCATGGCCAAGGTGTTGGTGGTTGCAGAGGACGAGTCCACGCGGGAGGGGATCGTCGAGGGATTGCGCTCGTCCGGACTGGACGTGGTGGACCGCGGAACCGGCAAGGGGGCCTTGGAGACCGCCCGGTCCTTGGGGCCGGACTTGATCGTGTGCGACATGGATCTTCCGGACATGGATGGATTCGAGCTGTGCAAGCGCCTGCGGCGCGACCCGCTGACGGAACGGATCCCGGTGGTGATGGTGTCCGGTCGGGCGACGGAGATGGACCGGGTGTTGGCGTTGGAGCTGGGCGCGGACGACTTCGTGGCCAAGCCGTACAGCGGACGCGAGCTGGTGTTGCGGGTGAGGCGGAGCATGGCGCGTTCGCCGGCATCGATGGCGACGGCGGACGTGATGGTCTTCGGGGAGCTGATGATCGACGTGCCGGGGCATCGGGTCTTGGTCCGGGGACGCGGCGTGGATGTGACGGCCACGGAGTTCCGGTTGCTGACGGTGATGGCCCGGCGTCGCGGGCGGGTGCAGACGCGGGAGCAGTTGTTGCAGGAGGTGTGGAGCACCGGCGAGAGGGAGGCGATTGACGCTCGGACGGTGGACACCCATGTGCGCCGGCTGAGGGACAAGCTTGGGGAGGCCGCCGGGAGCGTGGAGACGGTCCGCGGCGTGGGCTACCGCTTCGCGTCGTGAGGGTTGCGAGGCGCGTGCTTTGACTTGTCGATGCGTGTTGCCATAGGCTGCCCGTGATGAACGTGACGCGTCACACAGACGCCAATTTTGCCGCGCAACTGGACCGGGCGGTGCGCACCTCAAGCCTGTTCGACCCGGACGTCGAGGAGAAGGCGCGGGCCATCGTGGAGCAGGTCCGGTCCAAGGGGGATGCGGCCTTGGTGGAGCTGACCGCGAAGTTTGACGGCGCCACGCTCACGCCGTCGCAGATGGCCGTGACGACGGCGGAGTTCATGGCGGCATCGGTGGAGGTGCCCGAGACGCTCCGGGCGGCGGTGGCGGATGCCCATGCCAGCATCGAGTCCTTCGCGAAGAAGTCCCTGCGCCAGGATTGGCAGGCCCGAAACCAGCATGGGGCTGCCGTGGGCGAGAAGTTCGATCCGTTCCAGCGCGTTGGCATCTACATCCCGGGCGGGACGGCTCCCTTGGTCTCCACGGTGTTAATGACGGTGACCCTGGCCAAGGTGGCCGGGTGCCCGGAGATCGTCGTGTGCACGCCCTGCGGCAAGAACGGGTCTGTCAACGCCGCCTTGCTCTTCGCGGCGCGCGCGGCGGGCGCGACCGAGGTGTACAAGGTCGGTGGCGCCCAGGCCATCGCCGCCATGGCGCTCGGCACCAAGACCATTCCCCCCGTCCAAAAGGTCTTCGGGCCTGGCAATGCCTACGTGGTGGCCGCCAAGCGCCTGCTCTTCGGCCATGTCGCGGTGGACTTGCTGCCGGGGCCCAGCGAGGTGCTCGTCCTCGCCGACGACTCGGCGAACCCAAAGTTTGTCGCGGCCGACCTGCTCGCGCAGGCGGAGCATGGATCCGGCCATGAGCGCGTCTGGCTGGTGACCACGTCTGGCAAGCTCCTCAAGGCCGTCGAAAAGGAAGTCACTCGCCAACTGGGCAAGCTCGCCCGCAAGGCCTTCGTCGAGAAGGTGCTCAAGTCCAATGGCTGGCTCATCCACGTCGAGGACATGGACGCCGCCGTGGCGTTGGTGAATCGCATCGCGCCCGAGCATTGCGAGGTCATGACGGCGCATGCGCGCGACGTGGCCCGCAAGATCACGTTGGCCGGGGCCATCTTCCTGGGGGACTATTCCCCCACGGTGTTGGGCGACTATGTCGCGGGCCCCAGTCATGAGTTGCCCACGGGCGGCGCCGGCCGTTGCTTCGCCGGGTTGACCACCGACCAGTTCCAGCGTCGCACGAGCATCGTCGAGTATGGCAAGGGCGCGTTGAAGCAGGCCTTGGCGTCCGTCCAGGTCTTCGCCAAGGCCGAGGGACTCGATGCACACGGCCGCTCCGCCACCATCCGTGCGGACAAGTAGCCGCGCGCCCGGTTGACCCGCCGCCCACCCGTCGTCCCCATGCCACAGCCCATCCGTTCCGTCGCCAAGCTGGTGCGCCCCATGGTGCGCTCCCTTCACGCCTACGTGCCCGGCGAACAGCCCAAGGTCCGGGGCCTCATCAAGCTCAACACCAACGAGAACCCTTACCCGCCCGCCCCCGCCGTCCTTCGCGCGGTGCGAAAGGCCGCCGACGCACGCCTGAGGCTGTACCCCAACCCGACGTCGTCCGCGTTGCGTGAGAAGCTCGCCCGGTTGCACGGTTGCCAGCCCTCGAACGTGTTCATCGGCAACGGATCGGACGAGGTCCTTGCGTGCCTCATCCGGGTGTTTGTGGAGCCGGCGTCGTCCGTGCCCGCACGGAAGGAGAACCGGGCCACGGTCCAATACCTGTGGCCGTGCTACTCGTTGTATCCCGTCCTCGCCGAGACACACGGGGCCCTTCCTCGCCCCGTTCCATTGGGTGCCGACTTCTCACTGCCGACCGTCTCGGCCCTGCGCAAGGGTCGCGCATGGCGCTTCGACGCGGCGTTGTCCCTGGTGACAACGCCCAATGCGCCGAGTGGCCGTGGCTATTCGCGCGTCGAGTTGGAGGCGCTGTGCGAGGCCCAGCGGGGCCCCTTGGTCCTGGACGAGGCCTACGTGGACTTTGCCCGCGAGCATGCGCTCGACCTGGCGTTGCGGCACCCGCACGTCGTCGTCACCCGAACCTTCTCCAAGTCCTATTCCCTCTGCTTCCAACGCGTGGGCTACTGCGTCGCCCATGCCGACGTGGTCGAGGCCCTCGACAAGGTGCGGGACAGCTACAACGTCAACGGCCTGGGCCAGGTGGCGGCGGAGGCGACGCTGGATTGCCTGCCCTATTACCGCCGCAACTTCGCCCGCGTTATCCGCACACGCGAACGTCTGCGGCGCGAGCTCGGCGGGATCGGGTGGGAAGTCTTGCCCAGCGACACCAACTTCCTCCTCGTCAGGCCATCGGGGCCCTCCGCCCAGGAATGGCTGGGCCTGCTTCGCGACCACAAGATCCTCGTGCGCTGGTTTTCCACGCCCCAGCTCGCCCCATACCTCCGCATCACGGTGGGCACGGATGCCGACGCCGACGCCTTGTTGCGCGCGGTGGGAATGATCCGTCGCCGGGCGTCCTGATCGCCCATGACGCGCTGGGTCTTCATCGATGACGGCCCGGTCGAGCCGGTGCTGAACATGGCGCTGGACGACGCGCTGTTGGAGATGGCCGGGGTGATCGGGCGCCCGGTCCTGCGTTGGTACGGATGGACGTCGGCCGCCGCCTCCTTTGGGTACTTTCAACCTCGCGCGGAGGTGGAGGGCTGGACTCGGCTGCGCCCATTGCTCCGTCGGCCCACCGGCGGCGGATTGGTGCCGCATCTCCAAGACTGGACGTACGCGATGGTCTTCCCTCAGGGCCATGCCTGGCATGCGTTGCGCGCGGTGGAGAGCTATGAGCGGATGCACCAATGGATCGCGCGCGCTCTCGGCGCGACCGGCGTGGCGGCCACCGTGGCCGATTGCTGCGAGCCGACCGGGCCCGGGCGTTGCTTTGAGGGTTGGGAGAAGTTCGACGTCCTGAGCGGCGGCCGAAAGTTGGCCGGAGCGGCGCAACGCCGGAATCGGAATGGCCTTCTCATCCAAGGCAGCCTCCAGCCACGGCCCTCGGGCACGACACGCGATGCCTTGGCCGCCGCGTTGCGCGAGGACGCCCAGTTGCACTGGGGCGTTTCCTGGGAGGCGGGCGGCACCGGGGACTGGGAGTCATCGTGGCGATTGCACGCGATGGAGTTGGCCCAGACCCGGCACGGCCTCGAATCGTACCAAGCCCGGCGTTGAACCGGATGACCGCGGCATCCGGTGCCGCATCCCTGCCGACGATCAACGCGTGGAAGGTTGCGCGGCTGCGGCGAGGGCACGTTCCAGTTCCTCGCGTGTCAACGCCCCGAGGTATCGGGCGGAAAAGGTTCCGTCGGGCGCGAGGATGAAGGTGCTGGGAATTTGCCCGACGCCTCCGAAGGCCTCGGCCGTGGCGGGGTCGGCGAGGGCGACGGGGTAGGGGATCTTGAACCGCTGGACAAAGTCCCGGACGGATGGGGCGCCGGTGGTGTCGAGGGAGAGACCGATGACGGCCACGGGCCCGTTGGAATGCGCGAGGTGGAAGGCCGACAGGTCTGGGATTTCCCGGATGCAGGGCGGGCAGAAGGTGGCCCAGAAGTTCAGGATGACGACCTTGCCCGTGAGGGAGCGTGAGTCGAGGAGCTTGCCGTCAAGGTTGGTGAGGGCCCATGCCGGCGCGGCGACCTTGGGAATGGGTACCCGCATGAAGCCGGGGCCGGAGGTCGGCTTGAGATACCAGTAGGCGACGACGAGGAGGCAAACGAGGAGCGGGAGACGGCGCTGCCACGCTGGCTGGACGGGACGATTCGGCCCTGCGGCGGGCGTGGGAGATGACCGGGGCGCCCCGCCCGATCCTCCATCAGGCGTCGAAGCGGTGGAGGAGGACATCGAGGCCGCCGTGTTGGATGGTGATGTGGGTTTCCCGACGGACGACGGGCTTGGCCTTGTACGCGACCGACAGCCCGGCGATTCGCAGCATGGGAAGGTCGTTGGCCCCGTCCCCCACGACGATGGCCTGGTGGGTTGCGCAGCCGAGGTCGCGGCAAGCCGACGCCACCCGCGCAGCCTTGGCCGCGCCATCGACGATGTCACCCAGGACCCGTCCCGTGAGGTGGCCGTGCTCGCATTCGAGGGTATTTGAGAGGGTGTGGTCCAGGCCTAGGCGCGACTGGAGCTGGTCCGTGAAGTACGTGAAGCCGCCGGAGACGAGAAGGGTGGTCCACCCGGCATTGCGGGCACCTGCAAGGAGGGCCTCCGCACCCGGGGAAAGACGAAGGCGTTCGTGGTAAACCCGGGCGAGGGAATCGACTGGGAGGCCCTTGAGCAGGGCGACACGGGCGCGCAACGAGCCGGGGAAGTCGAGTTCTCCACGCATGGCGGCGGCCGTGATTTCGGCCACCCGAGGCTTCAGGCCGGCCATGTCGGCGATTTCGTCGATGCACTCGATCGTGATGAGGGTCGAGTCCATGTCCATGGCGAGGAGCTTGAAGTCCGACCGGCGCCAAGGTGGATCGATGAAAAAGGCGTCGAGGCCCTCGGCATGCGCCCGGTCGATGAGGGCGGGGTCGCCGGAGGAACCGACAAGCCGGAGGACCCCGGGCGCGGGCTGCGCCACGGCGGCTGCCCCGGACTCGCGGAGCCACGAGTCGGTGGAGTGGATGGGGCCGACGATGACAAGGTCCTTCATGGCATGTGAAAACGGGCGTCCGCCGCGTGGGAACGGACGCCCGTCGAGCGTGGTGGCATCACGACTCTAGGAGCAGCCGAGGCTCTCGCCGCAGTTGAGGCACTTGTAGCAGGCACCATTGCGAACGGCGATGTGCCCGCAGTTCGGGCAACTGGGTGCGTCGGATTGCCCGGTGATCATGTGGGTCAGCACATGGGCCGCCGAGGTGGCGCGATGGGCATGGGCCGTCGTCACGGCAGCCACGACCGGCGCGGCGGGGACCTCGGGAACGGCTTCCTCGGCCAAGGGCAGCTCAGGCACCGGCCGATTCACTTTTTTTTTGAGCTCCTCGGCGAGGCCGGGGATGGGGAGCTCGGCCTGGCCGCCCGAGGGATTGCTGGACTCGCGGTACCCCTTGATGAACTGGGTGGCCATCCAGCGGAACACGTAGTCGATGATCGACGACGCGTTGCGGACGTCGGGGTTGCGCGTGTAGCCGGAGGGCTCGAATCGCTGGTGGGCGAACTTCTTCACCAACGATTCGAGCGGGACTCCGTACTGGAGCGCCATGGAGGTCAGGGCCCCGATGGTATCCATGAGGCCGCCAATGGTGCTGCCCTCCTTGGCCATGGTGACGAAGAGTTCGCCGGGGCGGCCGTCCTCGAAGAGGCCGACGGTCATGTAGCCCTCGTGGCCGGCGATCTCGAACTTGTGGTTCAAGGCCATGCGGGTGTCGGGGAGCCGACGACGGAGGGGGAGGCCGACTTGTTGCCGGAGGTTGGAGACCTCGGTGTCGAGTTGGGCGATGCGGGACTGGAGCGAGGCGACTTGCTCGGCGGGCACCGTGGCGGCGGCACCCTTGTCGCCGCCCTCGGACGTCTTCTTGGTGTTGAGGGGTTGCGAGCGCTTGGAGCCGTCACGGTAGATGGCGACGCACTTGAGGCCCATGCGCCATGCCTGGACGTAGGCGTCGCGAATGTCCTGGGTGGTGGCCTCGTTGGGCAGGTTGACGGTCTTGGAGATGGCCCCGGAGATGAAGGGTTGGGCGGCGGCCATCATGCCGAGATGGGCCATGTAGTGGATGCTCCGCTGGCCACGGAAGGGCTTGAAGGCGCAGTCGAACACGTCGATGTGCTCGGGCCTGAGGCCGGAGGCGGCGGTGTCGCCGGCCTTGGCGCGGCCCTCCTTGACGGCCGCGTCATCGGCATTGAGGACGACGTCCTCGATGGTGTCATAACGTTCGATGTGGGCGATGATGCCCTCGAGGGCGGCCGCGTTGTAGCCGAGTCGTCGCAGGGCCTCCGGCACGGTGCGATTGACGATCTTGAGCATGCCACCACCCGCGAGGAGCTTGTACTTCACCAAGGCGATGTCGGGCTCCACGCCCGTCGTGTCGCAATCCATGAGGAAGGCGATGGTGCCGGTGGGGGCGAGGACGGTGACCTGGGCATTGCGATACCCGACGTCGCGACCGCGTGCGAGGGCCCGGTCCCAGCAACGCCGAGCCTCGTCCTTGAGGTAGGCGAAGTCGGCGCTGGGCTGGATTTCCTCGACGGCGTTCCGGTGGAGCTGGATGACGCCGAGGGTGGATTCCGTGTTGGAGGGCTTGAGGGGTTGGGCGATGCCGGTGCAGCGGGCATCGGCCTGGCCTGGGAAGGCTCCCATGATGGCGGCCATCTCGGCGCTCTGCTCGTAGGCATGGCCCGTCATGATGGCGGTGATGGCCCCGGCCAGAGCGCGGCCTTCGTTGGAGTCGTAGGAGAGCCCGTAGCTCATGATGAGCGAGCCGAGGTTGGCGTAGCCCAGGCCGAGGGTGCGGAAGATGTGGGAGTTCTCGGCGATCGCCTTGGTGGGGTAGGAGGCGTTGTCCACCAGGATTTCCTGGGCGGTGATGTAGATCCGAACGGCGGCCTTGAAGCGCTCGATGTCAAAGGTGCCGTCCTCCCGCTTGAACTTCATGAGGTTCAACGAGGCCAGGTTGCACGCCGTGTCGTTGAGGAAGACGTACTCGGAGCAGGGGTTGGTGGAATGGATGGGCTCGGTGCCCTTGCAGGTGTGCCACTTTTGGATGGCTCCATCGTACTGGAGCCCAGGGTCACCACAGACCCAGGTGCCCTCGGCAATGAGGTCGAGGAGGCGGGAGGCGTCCTTCTTCTCCAGGGGCTTGTTGGTGGTCACGGAGCGGGTCCACCACTCCTTGCCCTCCACGGCGGCGCGCATGAACTCGTCGGAGACCCGGACGGACAAGTTCTCGTTTTGGTACATGACGGAGCCATAGGCCTCGCCATTGAACGAGCCGTCGTAGCCTTGCTCGATGAGCGCCCACGCCTTCTTCTCCTCGCGCATCTTGGCGGAGATGAAGTCCTCGATGTCGCCGTGCCAGTCGCGGAGGGTGTTCATCTTGGCGGCGCGGCGGGTCTTGCCGCCGGACTTCACCACGTTGGCGACCTGGTCATAGACCTTGAGGAAGGACATCGGGCCCGAAGGGCGGCCGCCACCGGAGAGCTTCTCGCGGGAGCTGCGAATGGGCGAGAGGTCCGTGCCGGTGCCGGAGCCGAACTTGAAGAGCATGGCCTCCGAGTAGGCCAGGGTCATGATGCTCTCCATGTTGTCATGGACCCTTTGGATGAAGCAGGCGGAGCACTGGGGATACTCGTACTGCGTGGGGGCGCGCTCGGCCTCGCCCAGGACGCGGTTGTAATACCAGTTTCCGCGGCCGGAGTTCTTGCCGACGCCGTATTGGTGAAACAGGCCGACGTTGAACCAAACGGGCGAGTTGAAGGCCCCGTACTGGTTGATGCAGAGCCAGGTCAGTTCCTCGTAGAAGACCTCTCCGTCCGCCTTGGAGAAGTACCCGTCTTTGATGCCCCAGTCTGCGATGGTACGGGTGACGCGGTGGATGAGTTGGCGGACGGATTGCTCGCGCTCGGGCTTGGCTGGATCCCCGTAGAAGTACTTGGAGCAAACGACCTTGGTGGCGAGCTGGGACCATGAACTCGGAACCTCCACGCCCTCCTGCTTGAAGATGACCTTGCCTGAATCATCGGTGATCTCGGCCGTGCGACGCTCCCAGTCGATTTGGTCAAAGGGATGGACGCCTTGGGCGGAAAACACGCGGGCCACGGGCAGGGCGACCTGCTTGCGAGCGGCGGGCTTGGGACGGGAAGACTTGGAACGGGCTGGGGATGGAGCTTTCACGGAGGTCGAACGTGGGTTGGCGATGGTCTTGGAGGAGGGACGCATCGGGTGCGAGGCCCTCGTGCTGGAGGTGGAGGCGACAGAATCTCTGGCGTCGATCATGGCAGGTGGGGGTTGGGGTTGGGGCTAACGCGGGGCGGGGGCGGGGTTGTTGGCGGGGTGGCTTGCAATCGGACGGGGCAGGTCAAGGAACGAGGCAAAGAACGAGATAACCATGGATATGAGGACCGCTTCTGATGTTCGCCGAGGCTCGGGGAAGGCTTCCATACTGCATGACGGGATCCTGCATGGATCGGCGTGTCTTTCAGGGACGCTTTCCGGACGGCCAACGACGTCAGGTCCACCGCTTTGGTCGGGCACCACACCCAACCCGTTGTGGACGGGCGGCGACCGTACCACCATACGTTGTGGCCACAAGATGTTTTTGGGGCGTTGTTACGTTGGCGTTAAAACGCCGGTTTTCTGCGGTTTTTGCGTGGGTTTAGTCCAACCAGAACGCCCCAAAAGAACGGTCCACGGCGAGCCTGGTGTGGAGGGTCGAAACGGGGCCGGTCGCCGCACCGAGCGCCCTCATCCGCAACCATGCAGCTGGGAGGGAAGTGATTGCGAAGCGGATCGAGCCAGCACGACCGATCCCACTGCATCGTTCGGCCTAACCGTAGCGTCGAACGCTGGCGTCGATTTCGAGGCTCCAGCGATCAATGCCGCCGGAGAGGTTTCGGGCCCCGTGAAACCCCTGGGACCGCAGCCATGCGACGGCGTGGCCGCTGCGCACGCCGTGATGGCAATAGACAATGAACTCCTGCCCGGCCCACGCGTCGATCTCGTGGACGCGCGAGGCCAATTCCCCGAGCGGGATGAGCGTCGAGCCCGGTAGCGCGACGAACTCGTTCTCACCCGGCTCGCGGACGTCGAGGAGTCGCAGGGGCTCGCCTCCGTGCATGCGTGCGGCGACCTCGCGGGGCTGCGCGACGGGCGGGATGGGAGCGTGGGACGGGGCTTCGTCCGTCATGTCTCAGGCGTTGAGGGAGGCCAGGTAACGCTCTGCGTCGATGGCGGCGGAGCAGCCCATGCCGGCCGCCGTGATGGCCTGTCGATACACGTCGTCGGAGCAGTCACCGGCGGTGAAGACGCCCGGGATGTTCATCGCGGTTCCCTTGACGGGCCGCAGGTAGCCGGCCGGGTTCATGTCGAGCACGCCCTGGAACAACTGCGTGTTGGGGACGTGGCCGATCGCAACGAAGACGCCCGTGCAGGGGAGCACCGACTCGGCGCCGGAGACGACGTCCTTGAGGCGGACGCCGGTGACCTTGCCGGTGGCGACGTCGAGCACCTCGGTGACGACCGAATTCCACACCGGCTGGATCTTGGGGTTGGCGAGGGTGCGCTCGGCCATGATGCGCGAGGCGCGGAGCGAGTCGCGTCGGTGGACGAGGAAGACCTTCGATGCGAACCGCGTGAGGTACGTGGCCTCCTCGCAGGCGGAGTCGCCGCCGCCGACGACGACCACGGGTTGGTTGCGGAACATGGGAAGGGCCCCGTCGCAGGTGGCGCAATAGGTGACGCCTTTCTTTTCGAGCTCGTGTTCGCCCGGGACGTCCAGGTGGCGATGGCCGGCGCCGCTCGCGATGATGAGGGTCTCGGTGGCGACCGATTGCCCGTCGATCACGAGGCGGATGGGCTTCTCGCCGAGATGGACGGCATCGACCGTCCCGTACTGGATGCGCGCGCCGAAGCGCTCGGCCTGCTTCTGGAGCCGGGTCATCAACTCGAAGCCGTCAATGCCCTCGGGAAACCCCGGGAAGTTCTCCACGGTGGACGTGGTGGTCAGGAGGCCGCCAGGCAAGGTGCCGGTGAGGACCAAGGGCGAGAGGTTGGCCCGTGCGGTGTAGATGGCGGCGGTCAGGCCGGCGCAGCCGGTGCCGATGATGACAACTTTCTCCATAAGGCGCGGCACCCTACCGGCATCGATGGGAACGGCAAGGATCGGGCGGGCACGGCGGCCAACGCGGGTCGCGTCACGGGGATTGAAAAGGCTTGGTCACGCGTGTTGCATGCCTCCCATGAACGGGCGCGTCGCATTCCTTGGGTTCCTCCTCGCAGGCTTGTTTTTGCCCACGGCGGATTTGCTGGCCGAGCAATGGGCGTCGGACATCGATCCGTCATGCCGGCTGCCGCGGGTGCGATTGCAGGGGGCGGACCCCGGGTCCCTCTACGAGATGCTCGCCTCGGAGGATCCGGCGGGGCCTTGGGAGGTGGCCTTGCAGGCGACGGGTGCCTCGGAGCACGCGTGGCATGACCCGGCCTCGCGGTCGGAGCGGCTTCGGTTCTACCGATGGCAACGGACGACGCCGCGCCCGCCCGCCGCCCCCATCTGGAATTTTCGTCTGACCGATCATGCGGGTTTCTCGCACGAGCTGTTGCGCGAGGGGGACGCACGCGTGGTGGTGTTGGCGTTCACGGACAACGTGGGGTTGGCCGGGTTGGCCTCCGAGCTGGACCCGGTGATGGCCCGGTTCGCTGGCAAGCCGGTGACGTTTTGGTTTGTGAACCCGGTGGACGGCCGGGCGTCGTTGGCATCGGCGGTTCAGGCGGCCGGGGTGGGGCGGCCGTTGTTGCACGACGCCGCGCAGGTGGTGGCCCGCACGTTCCGCGGACGTCGCGTGGGCGAGGTCGTGGCCGTGACGCCGGAGATGATGGAGGAGATCTACCGCGGCGCGGTGGCGGACCGGGTGGAGGTGAACGGCGCCTCGTTGAGGCAGGAATTCCTCGCCGACGCCGTGGAGGCCTACCTGGCGGGCAAGGCGGTGCGGTTTCCCCAGACGCGCGTGGGGGGAAGAGAACTGGCGATCGCGACCCCGGAGGCGCCCGACTACGAGACGTGGGTCGCCCCCGTGTTGCAGCGCGCGTGCGTGAACTGTCATCGGCCCGGCGACATCGGGTCCTTTGCCATGACCAACCACGCGGCGCTGGAGGCGAGGATGGCGTCCGTGAGGGCCAACCTCCTGGAGGGCCTGATGCCGCCGTGGCATGCCGATGCGCCGAAGGGGACCTTTGCGAACGACTTCTCGCTGGAGCCGGCGGAGGTGGCCCGATTGGTTGCGTGGTTGGACGCCGGCGCCCCGCGGGGCTCGGGGGGCGATCCCCTGGCGTTGAAGGCCCCGGAGCCCCCGGCGGACTGGCCGCTTGGGAAGCCGGACAAGGTCCTGACGATCCCGAGGCAGAGCATCCCGGCGAAGACGGCGCAGGCCGAGGTCCCGTACAAGTACACCTGGGTGGCCAGCCCGTTCGCCTCGAATGTCTGGCTCAAGGCCGCCGTGGTGAAGCCGGGCAACCGGGCGGTGGTGCATCACGCCTTGGTGTTCACGGCCACGTCGTTCGCGGACCTCCTCCAGGTCCAAGGCGGCCTGGGCGGGTTCTTTGCGGGCTATGTGCCGGGCATGGATCAAGGCCTCTACCCCGAGGGCACGGGCAAGCTGCTGAAGGCGGGCAGCTTCATCATCTTCCAGATGCACTACACGCCGGTGGCGACGGCCCAGACGGACGAGACCCAAATCGGCCTGTACGTGGCGTCGGCGCCGCCCCAGAAGGAACTCAAGACGGGCGCGGCCTACGACACCACCTTCGTGATTCCGCCGGGCGCGAAGGAGGCGGCGGTGGTGGCGCAAACGACCTTCGCCAAGGCCGTCACCGTCTATGAAATGAGCCCGCACATGCACTATCGCGGCAAGCGGATGCGCTTCGAGGCGCTATTGCCAGACGGTACCACGGAGACGCTGCTGAACGTCCCGCACTACGACTTCGCGTGGCAGAGCATGTACCGGCTGGCGAAGCCGCGTCGCCTGCCGGCCGGCACCACCCTCCGGCTGTCCGGCGCCTTCGACAACTCGCCCTGGAATCCCTGGAACCCCGGCCCCGGATCCGAGGTCCGGTTTGGTGAACAAACCGACGAGGAGATGTTCATCGGCTACCTGAACTACTCGGAGGACTAACCCGGGACGATTCAGTTGGGAGGGAAGTGATTGCGCCGCAGATTCTTTCGCAAGACGAGGAGTGAGCGAGGCGCGGGCCAGTACCAGGCCCGTAACGAGCGAAGGACGAAGCTCTTGCGAAAGAAGATCAAGCAAGCACGACCGACCCAATTGAATCGTTCCGGCTAAGCCCGTCCTCTTTCGGGACTCGGCTTTCCTGGTCCCAACGAGGCGGCGGCGCCAGGTGTCGAAGGAGACCCCAAATCGCGCCGACAAAACGGTTGGCCGAACGGGCGGGTCCGGGCAGGGTCGCACCGATCAAAGCCATGATGACGACGTACCTGCGCCTGGGCGCCGTGTTGATTGCAGGCCTCCTTGCCTGCGCCTCGCGTGCCGCCGATCCACTCCGGGTTTTCATCCGTGCGGGCATCAAGACCCACGGGCCCGGCCAACACGACCATCCCCGCTTCCTCGGCGAGTACACCAAGGTCCTTGGTGAACGCGGCGTGAAGGTGGACGGGGCCATGGAATTTCCGTCGGCCGCCCAGCTCGATGCCACCGACGTGGTCGTGATCTTCGCCGCCGACGGCATGAAGATCACGGGCGACGAGCGGTCCCGGTTCGAGAAGTTCCTCCAGCGCGGCGGCGGGCTCGTGGTGCTGCACGACGGCGTGGTCTCCGGCGACCAGCACGAGTGGGCCAAGCAGGTCACCGGCGGCGCCTGGCGATGGGACGGCGAGAAGAAGACCAAGTGGTACGAGGGCGAGGTGGGCGTGTACTTCGTGGACACCACGCACCCGGTCGTGCGCGGGTTCTCCAACTTCGACTGGAAGGACGAGATTTACTACGACATGGACATGGCGCCGGACGCGAAGGTGCTGGCGACCAGCTTCCACAGCGTGTTCGTGATCGCGCCGCAGGTGTGGACGTACGAGAAGACGTGGCCGGGCGGCACGAAGCCGTACCGCTCCATCGTGAGCCTGCCGGGCCATGAGTACGTGTCCTTCCAAACCCCGCATTACCGGGCGCTGGTGCTCCGGGCGATCGCATGGGCGGGCGGACGTGAGAACGCGGACGAGCTCTGCAAGCCCGAGGAGTTGGCCACGTTGAAGTATCCCGAGGGCGGGCCGTCCGCGCCGGAGAAGGCCGCCGCCAAGATGGGTGTGCATCCCGAGTTCGAGGTCTCGTTGGTCGCGTCGGAGCCCTTGGTCGAGAAGGTGATTTCCCTCGACTGGGACGCGAAGGGCCGCTTGTGGGTGGCCGAGACACCCGAGTACCCGGGCGGTCGCACGATCAACAAGAACGACAAGCCCATCGCCGCCTGGGCGCGCAAGGGCGAGCAGCCGGCCGGCAACAACGAGGAGCGACCCACCCGCGACCGCATCTCGTGGCTCGAAGACACCGACAACGACGGCCGCATGGACAAGAAGCACGTCTTCGCGGACGGGTTGGAGCTGGTGACGTCGCTGGTGTTCCACAAGGACGGCGTGATCGTGGCCCAGGCCCCCGACATCCTCTGGCTGCGCGACAAGGACGGCGACGGCAAGTGCGACATGGTGGAGGGCAGCGAGAAGGCCACGTTGTACACCGGGTTCGGCACGTTCGACACGCACGCCGTGATCAACAACTTCCGCTGGGGCCTCGACGGCTGGGTGTACGGCGCGGTCGGGTACAGCGCGGGCGCCCCCAAGTCGGGCGACGGCAAGAAGGACTTCGGCCGCA
>CAIRNV010000404.1 GCA_903880005.1 uncultured Verrucomicrobiota bacterium
CCTGGCTCAGGTCAACGCCGAAAAGCACTTCCACGCCGCCCTGCTCGCCCTCGCCAACGGCGTCGCCTCGCACCTTGCCTGCGACCGCGTCAGCATCGGCTGGCTTTCCGGCCCGTACGTCCGCGTCAAGGCGATCAGCCGGACCGCCCGGTTCGACCCAAAGATGGCCGTGGTCCAGGCCCTCGAGGCCGCCATGGAGGAGGCCCTGGACCAGGACGACGAGGTCGTCTGGCCACCCTTGCCCGAGCAACGGCTCGTCACGCGCGCCCACGGGGATTTCGCTCGCCAACAGGGCGTGGCGCACATGGCGTCCATCCCCATCCGCGTCGAGGGACGCCCCGTCGCCGTCCTTGCCTGCGAACGGCAGGAGGGCGAGTTCACGGACGTCGCCACCAGCCAGCTGCGGCTCGCCTGCGACCAGGTCGCGCCCCGCCTCTCGGAGCTGCAACGGGCCTCGGGATGGCTCGGCGCGCGGTGGGCGCGCGCGCTGCGGCTCCATGCCGCCTCGCTCGTCGGCCCCGAGAACACGTGGGCCAAGCTCGCCGCCGTCGCGGCAACCCTCGCGGCCGTGGCCCTCTTGCTCCCCGTTTATCCCTACAGGGTCGAGGGAACCTTCGTCCTCCGCGCCGAGGAACTCGCCTACCTCACGGCGCCCTTCGACGGGTTCATCCGCTCCGCCGAGGTGCAGCCGGGGGACATCGTGCGCAAGGATGCGCCCATGGTGCGGTTGAACACCGACCAGCTTGAGCTGGAGGAGGCGGCGGCCATCGCCGACCAGACGCGGTTCCTGCGCGAGGCCGAGAAGGCGCGCGCCGCGCGCCAGCTCGCGGAGATGCGGATTGCCCAGGCGCAGGCCGACCAGGCAGCCGCACGTCTCGGGCTGGTCCGGCACAGGCTCTCGCAGGCCACCCTCAAGGCGCCATTCGACGGCGTCGTGGCCGAGGGCGACCTCCGTCAACGCATCGCGGCCCCCGTCCGGCAAGGCGATGCCCTGCTCAAGGTGGCGCGCATCGACCGCCTGTACGTGGAGGTGGACGTCCACGAACGCGACACGCAGGACGTCCTCGCCGCCAAGGCCGCGGAGATCGCCTTCGTCGCCCGCCCGAAGGAATCCTTCGGCGTCGCCGTGGCCGTCATCGAGCCCGCCGCCCAGCCCAAGGAGGAAGGCAACGTCTTCCGCCTTCGCGCCACGTTGGACCAGCCCCCGCAACCGTGGTTCCGGCCCGGCATGACGGGCGTCTGCAAGGTCCCGGCGGGCCGTCGCACGCTCGCGTGGATCCTGGCGCACCGGACGATCGACTTCCTGCGCCTTTACCTCTGGTGGTGACCATGTCCACGCCCCTGCCGACCTTCAGCGAGTCGTGGCACCGCGTCGCCGGCCAGCGCATCTCCCTGCGCCCGTCCGTCCGCGCCCGCCGCCAACGCTTCCGCGGCGACCCATGGGTGATCCTCGACGACCCCTTCAACAACCAGTTCTACCGCCTGCGGCCCGAGGCCTATGAGTTCGTCGCGCGGCTCGCGCCGGACCGGACCGTGGAGGAGGTGTGGAGGGAGTGCATCGA
>CAIRNV010000405.1 GCA_903880005.1 uncultured Verrucomicrobiota bacterium
GTTGGTTGCGGGCGTGATGTTGAAGGCCTCCATGCCGGCCAGCCGCAAGTGCGGCTCGACGCGGGGCACCACCCGGGGCGGCAAGCCCTTCACGGCCTGCGCCATCGCGCGGATGTGATCTGGCGTGGTGCCGCAGCAGCCACCGAGGACGTTCAGCCATCCGGCCTCGGCCCAGGCCCGGATCTTGGGCGCCATTGTCTCCGGCGTCTCCGGGAAACCGGTCGGGAGCAACGGGTTGGGCATGCCCGCGTTGGCATAGATGCAGACGTGCGTGTCGGCGATGCGGGCGATCTCCTCGACGTGCGGGCGGAGTTCGTCGGGGCCGAGGGCGCAATTGAAGCCGATGGAGATGGGGCGCGCGTGGCGGACGGAGTTCCAGAAGGCCTCGACGGTCTGCCCGGTCAACGTCCGCCCGGACTTGTCGGTGATGGTCCCGGAAATCATGAGCGGCAATCGCTCGCCCCGGGCCTCGAAGACCTCGTCGATGGCAAACAACGCCGCCTTGGCGTTCAACGTGTCAAAGATGGTCTCGACCAGCAGGACGTCCACGCCGCCGTCGAGAAGGGCTTCCACTTGTTCCCGGTACTGGAAGCGAAGTTGGTCAAACGTGACGGCCCGGAAGCCCGGGTCGTTGACGTCGGGCGAGATGGACGCCGTCACGGGCATGGGCCCGATGGCCCCGGCGACGATCCCTCGGAAGCCCGTGCGCGCGGCGACGTCCTCGACGGCTTCTCGCGCGACGCGCGCGGCGGCGAGGTTCATGTCGCGGGCGAGATCGCGCAGGAAGGGGTCGTGGATGACGGCGTCGAAGTAGGCGGGATCCTTGCGGCCTTCGGGATGACGGAAGAAGAAGTCGTGTTGGCCGATGGTGGTGGCGGAGAAGGTGTTGGTTTCGATGATGTCGGCGCCGGCCTCGAGGTATTGGGCGTGGATTTCGCGGATGACGTGGGGCTGGGTGAGGAGGAGGAGCTCGTTGTTGCCCTTGAGGTCCTTGCCGGACCAGTCCTTGAAGCGTTCGCCGCGGTATTGGGCTTCGGACAGCTTGTACCGTTGGACCATGGTACCCATGGCACCGTCGATGATGACGAGGCGTTGGGTGAGAAGACCCAATAGGGCGTGGCCCTTGGAATAGGCGTTCAATGCGGGGGATGCCGCTGTCATGAGTTGAGAGGGTAGGGATGGTGCGGTTTCAGGCCAAGTCGTAAATCAATCCATCATGATTATCTGATAGATTGGGTTTCCCCGTTTTTTCCCGCGCCAACATCCCGCCCGCCAGCCCCGCAAAAACGCCTGCCCCCTTTTCTGGGTCGGAACGATCCCTTGGGCAGGGGAAGGCTTGTTCTTGTTGGGTGGGGTTGTGGGTGAAGAACCCGTGGACGCCCCCCGCACATCACAAGGAAATCAAAAGCAGCGGGCCGGCACGAGGCCCGTAACGAGCGAAGGACGAAGGATTTGCGGAAGGAGATCGAGCAAGCACGACCGATCCAACTGCATCGTTCCGGCTAAGCCGTAACGATGCA
>CAIRNV010000406.1 GCA_903880005.1 uncultured Verrucomicrobiota bacterium
GATGATCTGGGTGAAGATGGCGAGGCCGGTGGCCCCGAGGGCCTTGCAGGTGCCGATCTCGCGGATGCGCTCGGTGATGGAGGCGAGCATGATGTTCATGATGCCGATGCCGCCGACCAGCAGGCTGATGCCCGCGATGATCCCGCCGCTCAACCGGGCGCTGGCGATCTGCTTGTTGATGCTTTCCACCTGGTTCTCCTGCGTCCGGAAATTGAAGTCCTCGATGCCACGGTGCGTGACGAGCAACACGTTGCGGGCCTGCTGGATGGCCGCCTCCAACTGGCCCATGTCGCGGACCTTGATGTCGATGTCCGACAAGCGGGGGTCCGGGATGCCGTCGAGGTCCCCCGCGATGCGGAAGCGCACCCAGGCGGTGTTGAGCGGCATGTAGATGGTGAGGTTCTTGCGCGTGAACGCCCAGCCGCCGCGCCCGCCCCAGCCCTTCTGGCGCTTCGGGCCGGCCTGGGGGGTCGCCGGGCTTGGGTTGGCCTTGGCCAGGGCCCGTTCCTTGGCCTCCTGCTCGCCCATGTAGCGCTCGAACATCCCCACGATGGTGAACGGCTGGCCATTGATGAGGATTTGCTCGCCCACCGGCACCACCTCGCGCCCGGTCTCCTCGGGGGAGCCGAACAAGGCGTCGCGAATGCCCGTGCCGATCACGCACACGGCGTTGGCCTTTTCCTCGTCGATGTCGTTGAAGAACCGGCCGTGCTCGACCGAGTGGATGTTCATCTCGAGGACGGCCGGGGACACGCCGACGCACTCGGACGGATTGCAGGCCTTGTCGCCGCGGGTGAGGATGGCGGGTTCCACGGACATCTCGGGGGAGACCAACCGGATGAGGGGCGCGCTGGCGCGGAGGGCCTGGACGTCGTGCATCGTGCGACCCGGGGCTTGGTCCGCGAGGTGGTCTTGATGGGCCGGCACGGGCTGCATTTCCAGCAGCACCTTGTCGGCGCCGCCCATGGCGACCATGGACTCGCGCATGCCGTTCTCCATGCCCTTGATGAGGGCGGACATGCCCACCAGCGAGGCGACGCCGAGGACGATGCCGAACATGGTCAGGATGGAGCGGAAGGCGTGCGCCCAGATCTCCTTGAGCCCGATGACCAGTGTGTTGAACAACGGCATGGCGTCAGTCGTAGCGAAGGGATTGGATGACGCTGAGGCGGGCGGCCTTGAAGGCGGGGACAAGGCCGGCGAGGACGCCGACCAAGGCGCTGAACGAGAAGGCGAACAGCATGGAGCCGGCGGTGATGACGGGGGCGTTGTCGGTGGGGGTGAGGCTGGCGATGCCCCACACGACGCCGCGGGAGCAGACGAGGCCGAGCAGCCCGCCCAGCACGGCGAGGGTGACGGACTCGACGACGATCTGGACGAAGATGTCGGGGCCGGAGGCTCCCACGGCCTTGCGGATGCCGATCTCCCGGATGCGCTCGGAGATGGACGCCAGCATGATGTTCATGATGCCGATGCCGCCGACGAAGAGGGAGATGGCGGCGATGAGGCCGCCGCTCATGCGGGCGTTGCGGACGGAGGTTTGGATTTGGTCGGCCCAGTCCTCCTGGGTGCGGAACGCGAAGTCCTCGATGCCACGGTGGTTGACCATGAGGACGTTGCGCACCTGCGTGAGGGCCTGGTCGAGTCGTGAGACGTCGCGGATGCGCAGCTCCATGCTGGAGAGCCTTGGTTCGGGCGGCGCGTTGGTTTGCACGGACCGGAGCTTCATCCACATGGCGTTGAGCGGGACATAGACGGTGTTGTTCTTGATCCAGAACGCGAAGTTGCCCCGACGTCCGCCGCCCCAGCCGCGGTCGCGGCGCGCGCCCTTGCCCTTTTCACCGGGCGGGTTGAGCGCCCGTTGCCGGGCGGCCTCGGCCTCGCGCTCGATCCGTGCCTTGAAATCCGCCTCGCTCTCGTAGTGCTCGAACATCCCGACGATGGTGAAGGGGACGCCGGCGATGTTCATGGTGCGCCCCACCGGGTTGACGGGCTCGCCGGTTTCCTCCGGGCGGCCGAACAACTCGTCGCGGATGCCCGTCCCGATAACGCACACGGCCTTGCCGGCCGCGTCGTCGTCGAGGTTGAACATGCGGCCCTCGGCGACCTTGTGTTCCATGAGGTCTGCCTGCACCGGCCACACGCCGGCCGTCATGAAGGTGCGGTAGTAGCGGCCGTTGGCGGACAAGACGGGGGAGGAGCCATCCAGGCGCATCTCGGGGGACACCACCTCGATCTCCGGGGCGGAGGCTTGCAGCGCGAGGACGTCGTGCAAGGTGACGCCTCGTGCGAAGTCCTGGAGATGGCGTTGCTCCACGGGCACGGGCTGCGCCTCCACGCGCACCTTGCGGAGGCCTCCGACGGCCTCCAAGGCCTCGCGCAGGCCATTCTCCAACCCTTGGGTGATGGCGGACATGGCCACCAGCGACGACACCCCGAGGATGATGCCGAGCATGGTCAGGGCGCTGCGAAACTTGTTCGCCGCGATCTCCTTGAGGCCGACGAGGATGGCATTGACGAAGGTCATGCAGGGCTGGCCGCCGCCCGCGCCAGGCCCGCCAGCCGCTCGTCGAGCCGATCGGCGATCTTGCCGTTGCGTATCTCGATCCTCCTGGGGGTGACGGCCGCGATCTCGGGGTTGTGCGTGACGAGGATCACCGTGCGACCCTGCCGGGACAGGTCGCGGAAGAGGTTGAGGATCAGCTCGCCGGTGTGGGTGTCGAGGTTCCCGGTGGGCTCGTCGGCGAGGATGATCTTGGGGTCGTTCACCAGGGCCCGGGCGATGGCGACGCGCTGTTGCTGGCCGCCGGAGAGCTGGTTGGGCCGGTTCTTGACCCGGTGGGCGAGGTCCACCTGCCGCAGCGCCTCCATCGCCCGTTCGCGTCGTGGGCCGCCGCCCATCCCGGCGTACACCATCGGCAGCTCGACGTTCTGCAAGACGTTCAGCTTGGGAAGCAGGTTGAAGGACTGGAACACGAACCCAATGGTGCGGTTTCGCACCTTGGCCAGTTGCCCGGCCGTCGCCCGGGAGATGTCCACGCCGTCCAGCCTGACCTCGCCATGGGTGGGGGAGTCGAGGCAGCCGAGGACGTGCATCAACGTGGACTTGCCGCTGCCGGACGGGCCGATGATGGAGATGAACTCGCCGGATTGGAGGTCGAGGCTGACGTCGTCCAAGGCGCGGATCTCCTCGCCGCCCGTGTGGTAGATCTTGCTGACGTTGCGAAGCCCGAGGAGCGCCACGGTTCGGGATCGGTTGAGGGTCCTACCGCGTGGCCGATGTCGCCGGACGCGCGGCCGGCGATCCCGAGCCCGTCGCCGCGCCGCCGGACGAACCCGACGACGCCTGGGATCCCTTGGCCACGGCGGACCCCTTGCCGGCATCGGGACCGGGCTTCGCCGTCTTGCCCTTGTCCTCCAACGAGACCTCGTCGCCCGCGCTCAACCCCCGCGTCACCTCGGCGAAGAAGTAGTCGCTGACGCCGATGTCGATGCGGCGCTTCTCCCATTCCTCGCCCCGCCGCACGTAGGC
>CAIRNV010000407.1 GCA_903880005.1 uncultured Verrucomicrobiota bacterium
GGTGGTTTGGTCTTTCTCCCACTGTTCGCGGATGAGGCGGACCTCGTGATCGGAGATGAGGGGGAGGTTCATTTGGCGGTTGAGGGCCAGCAGTTCGTCGAGGAGGAGGCGTCTGGCATCGAGGGTGAGCGGGCCGAGGCCGGGCTGGCCATTGCGACGCACGAGGCTGCGGCAGCCGGGTGTCTCGGACAGCTTCTTGATCCGGTCTCGGAATTCCGCCAGTGGCTCCAGGTGCTCGTGTCCGGCGTCAATGAGGGCGGCGAGGGAGTTGTCCTTTTCGACGACGGTGCAGGTCCAGCAGCCGAAGCGGGCGGACGAGGAGCCGCAGGAGGGGGCGTCGTCCACGTTGATGACGAACGGGCATTCGCCGCCGGCGGCGTTCTTGTAGAGCGTGACGATCTCCCGGTAGGAACCGCCCCACGGAGGTCGGCTGTTGAGGAGCGTCATCCAGACTTCGTCGGTGGTGAGTTCCTTGATGGGGGAGAACACCCAGACGCCCTTGTGGGTGGAATGGGGGGACAGGGGGCCTTCTGAGGCGTCCTCGTGGCGGGAGATGGAGCCTGCCCGGGTGGCGGATTCGGCACGACGCACGCCGAGCAGGAGGATGGCCTCGCCGTTGTCGGAGACGATGTCGCGGATGAATCGGGAGGTGGGCCGGATTTTCATCCGGTCGGTGCACCAGCGGAAGGTGCGATTGGGCGCGGGATAGCCCTTGCCGAGGAGGTTGACCCAGAAGCTCTCCTCCGGGAGGGGCTGGGTGCGGACGACGCGGACGGGGACGTTGAGGCCTTCGAGGCTTTGTTCGAGGCGTTCGAGGAGTCGATCCACGAAGTCCTGGAAGACCGGGGACTCGACCTGGGTGTTGTTGCTGACGACGTAGATGCTTCGGCGACGGTCCTCCGGGGCGACGTTGCGGACGGCCTCCAGGACGAGGTGGAGCAGGAGGGTGGAGTCCTTGCCACCGGAGAAGCCAATGATCCAGGGGCGGGTGTCGGCGGCGAGGTAGTGATCGCGCAATTGGCGGCGGATGCCCTTGAGCTTGATGTTCAGGGCGTCGAGGTCGGTGGGCAGGGTGGCTGCCGCGGTCATGCAACGGTGGAGGCTTGCCGATGACGAGCGGCGGGTGCAAGCGGGGAGGTGGGTCCCTGATCCGCGCGTAGGCCGTTCCTGAGTGCCCGGTTCTTCGCGTGATTCAACCTAAAAACGGCCGTTGGGGCGGGAATCAGCCACCCCCCCCGTGGAGCCGAAGGCTCGGCCCGTGCCGTCGGCCGCGTGCCCTCACGCGGCGGCAAGGATGCCCCACCTCCGTGCGCCGGGTGCAGAGAGTGGCAACGGCATCCTGCCGCGGGTCCATGCTGGGCAAGCGGATGGAAGCCGCTTCCACGTTCACTGGGCCGGTGGATCAGGGCTTCTGCCGGAGAACCACGGATGACACCGATGACACGGATCGGTCCAAGCCGGGAGGTCTCATCCATGGCGAATGCGCCCAGGGCACACGACGTGCTTGAATGAATCCGTGTCATCCGTGGTTCTTGGCCCTTTGCCGCTTTCGGCCGGCTTCCAGGCCCACGCGCGGCGGCCTGCGCCCCACCGGTCAGTGCCGGCGGGGAGTACACTGAAAGCCAACGGTTTGAAATGCACATGGGAAGGGAGGGCTGAGGGGCGCCCTCGGGAGGTCGTACCAGTCCTGTTTGAATGCCTTACGGTGCCTCACCTGCGCACTTAGCCGGGACGATTCAGTTGGGAGGGAAGTGATTGCGCCGCAGATTCTTTCGCAAGAGCTCCGTCCTTCGCTCGTTACGGGCCTGGCACTGGCCCGCGCCTCGCTCACTCCTCGGCTTGCGCAAGCATCTGCTTCGCCATCACTTCCCTCCCAACGGAATCGTCCCGGCTGAGCGCATTCGCCATGGATGAGACCTCCCGGCTTGGACCTCTCCGTGAAATGCGCGGGTTGGAACGGAGGGGGGAAATCACACCCATGAA
>CAIRNV010000408.1 GCA_903880005.1 uncultured Verrucomicrobiota bacterium
GCGAACTGGAACCCGGCGCGGTCGCCCATCACCCGGACCTCGCGCGACGCATACAACCCCTCGTACCGGACCAAGACCGCCATCTCGCCCCGGCGCAGCGCCGTCAGCGTCGAGTCCTTCACGAGCGCGACCTCCTCGTTGTTCGACGACAACACCGCGTCGTCCGTCACGTCGCGTGTGGTGCCATCCGGGTAATGCGCCAGCACGAGGAATTGTTGCCGGCGCCCGGGCAGGTCGATCTCAACGGTGCCGGGCAACACGGTGAGGTTGGTGGCGCGGGCGGACAACGCCTCGGGCTTGGCCCCCTCGGCGATCCATTGCTTGAGCAACCGATGCGCGAGCGACCCCGGCTTGATCGCCTGCCGGCCCTCGTGGGGCACGTCGCCCAGCGGCTTCTGCAACATCAACGACTCGTCCACCTTCACCTTGTTGAACCGGCGCCCGCCCAGGTCGTTGATCAACGCGTGGTAGTCGTACTCCGGGTCGTATCCACGCAGCGAAAGCTTGAACCCGTTCTTGCCCTTGGCCGACCCGTGGCACGGGCCCGCGTTGCAACCCGCACGGCTCAGGATGGGCTCCACGTCCCGCACGAAGCCCACGGGGCGCGCCGCGATCCCGGCCACCTTGAGCCCGAGCGACGCCTTCTGCCCGCCCGCCTCCACCGTGGCCTTCGCGTCGCCTTCCTTGACGCCCGTGAAGACGCCCCGCGCATCCACGGCCACGACGTCTCCCGTAACCTTCCACTTGGCCACGCCCGTGAGGTCCACCACGCCGCCATCGGCGCGCTCCCCGAGGACCAGCACGCGCCGCGCATCCCGAGCGTCATCGAGCACCACCGACGTTGGCTCGAGCCGGATGGACTTGAACGACGGCAACGCGGGCTCGGGCGGGATCACCTTGTCGTTCGCGCCGGAGCCGGCGCCCAGCATCACGCCGCCGAGCCCCATGCAGGCCATCGCCCGCGAAAGCATCCGGCCTCCCATTCCCAGCAAGGACATGCCCCGGCCGGCCTCCGTGATTCCCGTCGTCGCGCGCTCCATAGGGGTAACTCCCCCGACGCTATCCATCCCCCAACCCGCCACGCAAGCACGGGCCCGGGAAAGTCGCGACCCTCGTCCTGCGCCGTCGCAAGGCGTTTCCGCAACGTGGCCCCCCTTCTCATTCCATGCCGCCATCAAGCCGGAGGCTTCCCAGCCCGGAGCCGGTGGCCGAGGAGCACAGTGACGACACCATCGGAGGCCCACACGAAAGAGAGCCCCCCCATCCCGGCAGGTATGCCAGCACCGAGAGCGCAACCCGGATCACTGGGTAGCCCCCAATAAGCCCGCCGACGGCAACAAACCCCGACGGCGTTCATTCAATCCGATCCGGTGTGCGTAATCCCCCTAATGACCCGTTCCAACGTCGCACCCACCCTCACCGAATATCTTGGCGAATCGCATTCCAGCCCGCCACGACGCCGTTGGTGAGGCGAACCTGAAAGCCTGCAAAAGAAAGTGTCTGACGAACCGCCGGATTCGGAAGAGGCAGATTGTAGAACAGGGTGACGCCACTGACTCCATTCGTCATGGAGAAGCCGGGCTCGCCAAAGCGCCGAATAACCTCGTCTCGTGAACGCCCCGGCGTGACGAAGTCCGTGACCTCCTGCTCGGTGAACGTCGTGACGGCGGGCGGTGCAGGTGGCTGCTGGCGACCGCAACCGACTCCAAACAGACAAGCCGTAAGGAGTGAGGCGATGACGGAAACCGAAGCCGCACGGGCAGCAAGGCCGTTCTCGACGAACTCGGTGATCCATTCCTTGAGCGAAGTCCCACGAAGCGCGGCCTCAGACTTGACCTGCCGAAGCATTTCATCGGGAAGATCCTACGTCGCACGCATGGCGATGTTGTTTCACGAGCACATCGTTGCGTCAACGCATGCCCTGGGACCGCGCCCGTCCCCGGGCGCACCCTTCATCCCCTGGGACCGCGCCCGTCCCCGGGCGCACCCTTCATGCCCTCCTTTGCCCCGCAGCGGCCGAGGACGGCCGCGCTCCCAGGCACCCCTCATGCCCTGGGACCGCGCCCGTCCCCGGGCGCACCCCTCATGCCCTCCTTCGCCCCGCAGCGGCCGAGGACGGCCGCGCTCCCAGGCACCCCTCATGCCCTCCCTCGCCCCGCAGCGGCCGAGGACGGCCGCGCCCCCAGACGCGTCGAAGCCCGCTTCCTGACCGTTTCAACCCCCGTTCCCGTGCCGAATGCACGCCTTCGCGGTCCCAAGATGACGTGTTGGCGCTTCTGAGTGCCATCCGACCGTTGGGATGCAGCCATCCGAGGCAAAACTGTCTGCTGGAACGGGAAAAAGTGCCCCGCCCAGCCCGCGTGTCGTCCATTCCAACTCGAAACGGCATTTTCCCGCCAAAAACGCATTCCCTCCCAAGAAAAGACGCATTCCGGAGCGCAACCGCACGCTTTCCCCGCCCGAAAAAGCATGGTGCAGCCTGGGAAACACGTTTTTGTCGGTCGCCGAAGCGTTTTCCCGGATGGAAAGCCGGCTTCCGACGTTCAAGACCTCGTTTTTGGCCGCGGAGACGGACTTTTTCGCGGACGAAGCGCTGTTTCCCATGGAAACCGTGCTCTCCCGGAAGATTCCAGGCGTCACCGAACCGCGCGATCCCCCGCCGACGCTCCATCCCATGCCCACCGAGGCTTGGCCGGGACGATTCAATTGGGAGGGAAGTGATTGCGAAGCAGATGCTTCCGCAAGCCGAGGAGTGAGCGAGGCGCGGGCCGGTACGAGGCCCGTAACGAGC
>CAIRNV010000409.1 GCA_903880005.1 uncultured Verrucomicrobiota bacterium
GCCGGAGGCGGACCCCAGCCGGACCCATGCATCGACCGTGAGGGGGAAACCGCGGACCTCGGGACGGGCATCGGCGACGATCCCGCCGACCCGGGCGTCGAGGGCGAGGCCGGACTTGCCGGGGACGCGTTGGGCCTCGCGGGCGCGTGCGGGCAGGGAATGGACGGCGGGCGGGGGGAGCAGGTTTCGAGGCCGTGGCGAAGGCGCGAGAAGGGACAGGGGCGCGAGCCGTTCGAGCCCGGCAAGTTCCTTGCGGAGCTTCGCCTCGGCGTCCTCGTCGGTGTGCCCGATGATGCCGACGGGCCCGGACCAACCGCTGGCATGGAGGACGCGGAGCATCTCGAGTTCCTGGTCGCCGGTGCCGAGCGGGATGATCTTGCGGCCAGCCTTGTCGCCGCCGCGGACCATTCCGTTGAGGTTGAGGGCGAGCAGGTGGGGCTTCAGCACGCGAAGGGCGTCCGCGAAGTCGTCGATGTGGTCGTGGGCATGGTGGAAGTTATAGACGATGCCGACGTTGCGGTGTCCGGCGGCCTGGAGGCGTTGGACGACACGGACGGCGTTGGTGGGTTCGCCGAACCAGCCGAGGTGGTTATAGAGGGCGACGGTGCAGCCGAGGCGCGCGGCCTCGCGGCAGATGGGGGCGAGGGCATTGGTGGCGTCGGCCAGGTTGGCTTCGAGACGTTCGGGGCTGGGTTCGGGCTCGGTGCCCATGGTGACCCAGAGTTGGGGATGGATGTGCTTGCGCTCGACGGTGGCGAGGATGGCCTTGGCCTCGCTGTTGAGGGCGGCTGGGAACCACCATGCCGTCATCTCGATCCCACGCGCGGCCATGGCGTCCACCTCGGCGTCGAAGCTGGGGATGTGCTCGGCGCGCCAGTCGTAGGCGAGCCGTTGGATGCCGAGGCGTTGGAGCATCTCGGCGCGCTGCACCGGGGAGCGTTTTTGGGAATCAAAGGGAACGATGCACCACGCGACGAGGTTGGACCGGGAGAGGTTGCCGGACATGGGCAACTGGGCCCTGAGGACGGGCATGGCCGACCACGCGGCGAGCCAGACGACGAGGACGAGGGAACGCATGCGGCGAGGATGGGGATGAGGGGCTCCGGATGCACCCTGAATTCAAACCCACAGGCGGCCCAGCCGACATCGATCGCGCTGACAACAGATGCCCAGCGACGTGGTCGCGAGGATCGCCCGGGAGCGAGTGCACCGGGCACGCGCCATCCCGAGGACGAAACTGCCGCGCCCTCACGGGACGTCCCGGAGGAGCGACCGGGGCGGGAAAGCCGATGCTTGACCCACGGCGGAACTCTTTGCTTCCGTCGCCGCACGGGCTTGGGCTTTGGGCGAGGTATCCTTCACGCGCGAGATGGATCAAGTCCTACATTCGTTTCCAGGCCGACACACGCAGGCAACGTCAGACCCATTGAATTTGGGGGGCGAGCGGCTCCGGAGAAGGAGGCGGGACTTCGGCCGACCCATCGAGGCAGACCGGGCCACCGCAACGGACGGCATCCGTGAATGGGCATCGGTTGTGCGGTCGATGGGCTTGCAACAGCAACGGGAGAGCAGAATGAAGATACTTGTCACCGGCGGGGCCGGCTTCCTGGGAAGCCACCTTTGCGACCGTTTATTGGCGCAGGGGCACGATGTGGTGTGCCTCGACAACCTGTTCACTGGTGCGAAGTCGAACGTGGCTCACCTGATCGGGCATCCCCGGTTCGAGTGGGTGAGGCATGACGTGACGGACCCCTTCAAGTTTGAGGTGGACCGCATTTACAACCTCGCCTGTCCGGCATCGCCGCCGCACTACCAGTTCAACCCGATCAAGACCGTCAAGACGTCGGTGCTGGGGGCGATCCATTGCCTGGGGTTGGCCAAGAGGGTCGGGGCCCGTGTCTTTCAGGCGAGCACGTCGGAGGTTTACGGCGACCCGGCCGTGCACCCCCAACCCGAGTCCTACTGGGGCCATGTGAACCCCATCGGGATCCGGTCGTGCTACGACGAGGGCAAGCGCGTGGCCGAGACGTTGTTCATGGACTACCACCGCCAGAACGGGGTGGACATCCGCATCGTGCGCATCTTCAACACCTACGGCCCCCGGATGAACCCCAACGACGGGCGGGTCGTGTCGAACTTCATCGTGGAGGCCCTGAAGGGCGAGGACATCACGATCTACGGCGACGGCTCGCAGACCCGTTCGTTTTGCTACGTGGACGACTTGGTCGAGGGCTTCGTGCGGTTCATGGAGCACGAGGGCTTCACGGGGCCCATGAACCTGGGCAACCCGGGCGAGTTCACCATGCTCCAACTCGCCGAGCACGTCGTCCGCCTGACTGGGAGCCGGTCGCGCATCGCCTTCAAGCCCCTTCCTGCCGACGACCCGAGGCAGAGGCAGCCCGACATCGGGCTGGCGAGGAGGACCTTGGGATGGGAGCCGAAGGTCGGCCTCGACGAGGGGCTGACGAGGACGATCGAGTATTTTCGTTCGATCATTTGACCTCGACCACCCCAGCGCACCGCACGTCCATGCCCGTCAAGCTCAGCATCATTGGAACCGGCTACGTGGGCCTCGTCACCGGCGCCTGCTTTGCCGAGGTCGGCCATCAGGTCATCTGCGCGGACAACAACCCCGCCAAGGTGGAATTGTTGCAGTCCGGCGGGATCCCCATCTTCGAGCCTGGCCTGGAGGATCTGGTGCGGCGAAACGTGGCCGCGGGACGCCTGAAGTTCACGGAATCGACCGCCGAGGCGGTCGCCGGGTCCGACGTGATCTTCATCGCGGTGCCGACGCCCCAGCAACCGGATGGGTCCGTGGACTTGAGCTTCATCGAGGCCGTGGCCCGGGACATCGCGGCGAACCTGACGGCCTACCGCATCATCGTGGACAAGAGCACCGTGCCCGTGAAGACGGCCGAGAAGGTCACGGACACGATCCGCCGATATGCGCGAGGCAAGGTGGACTTCGACGTCGTGTCGAACCCGGAGTTCCTACGGGAGGGCTTCGCCGTGGAGGACCTGATGAAGCCCGACCGCATCGTCATCGGGACATCCGGCCCGAGGCCGGCGGCCGTGATGCGGGAAATCTACGAGCCGTTCAAGGCGCCGGTCATCCTGACGGACACGAGCTCCGCGGAGCTCATCAAGCACGCGGCGAACTCGTTCCTCGCGCTGAAGATTTCCTACATCAACGCGGTGGCGGCGATTTGCGAGGCCTCGGGGGCGAACGTTCTGGAGGTGGCCCAGGGCATGGGCATGGACGACCGCATTGGCCGACGCTTCCTGAACGCCGGCATTGGCTTCGGCGGGTCCTGCTTCCCGAAGGACCTCGCCGCGTTCATCAAGATTTCGGGGCAACTCGGCTATGACTTCCGTCTCCTCAAGGAGGTCCAGAGGATCAATGCCGACCAAATGGAGCGGTTCGTGGCCAAGATCACGGACGCCCTTTGGGTGCTGAAGGACAAGCGCCTTGGTGTCCTCGGCCTCGCCTTCAAGCAGAACACCGACGACGTCCGCCAATCCCCCGCCATCGCCCTCTGCCAACGCCTGCTTGCCGAGGGGGCCATCCTGCGCGTCCATGACCCGAAGGCCATGACGAAGGCGAAGGCCATCCTGCCGCCCGGCC
The DNA here is from genome assembly GCA_903880005.1 of uncultured Verrucomicrobiota bacterium. GTDB lineage: Bacteria > Verrucomicrobiota > Verrucomicrobiia > Limisphaerales > UBA9464 > UBA6176. Next base: position 3,626 of record CAIRNV010000409.1, read on the forward strand.
CCGCCGTGGAATACGTCGAGGACGCCCAGGCGGTGCCGGTCGGTTGCGACGCCGTCGTGCTGGCCACGGAATGGCCCGAGTTCGCCCGGCTGGATTGGCAGCAGGCGCGCCACGCCATGGTGGCTCCCCTGGTCTTTGACGGCCGCAACCTCCTCGACCGCGCCCAGATGGAGTCCTGGGGCTTCATCTACAAGGGCGTCGGACGCTAACCTGCGAACACGTGAAGATCGTCCTCACCGGCGCCGCCGGATTCATCGGGTTCCACGTCGCACGCCGCCTGCTCGCCTCGGGCAACGAGGTCGTCGGCTTGGACAACCTCAGCGACTACTACGACCCCGCCCTCAAGAGGGCCCGGCTGGAACAATTGGGCCACGACCCCAGGTTTGAATTCATCATGGGGGACGTGGCAGACCGAGCCTTGCTGCCGTCGATCTTTTCCCGTACCCGGCCCCGGCACGTGATCCACCTCGCCGCACAAGCCGGGGTGCGGCATTCGCTCAAGGCCCCGGAATCCTACGTGGACTCCAACCTCGTGGGATTTGCCAACATGCTGGAGGCCTGCCGACACCACGGGGTCGAACACCTCACCTACGCCTCGTCCAGCTCCGTGTACGGGGCGAACGCGTTGATGCCCTTCAGCCCGCATCAAGGTGCCGACCACCCCTTGAGCCTCTACGCCGCGACCAAGAAGGCCAACGAGGTCATGGCGCACGCCTACAGCCACTTGTTCGGCCTCCCCACCACGGGCCTCCGCTTCTTCACCGTCTATGGGCCGTGGGGAAGGCCGGACATGGCCTTGTTCCAGTTCACGGACGCCATCCTCCATCAACGCCCCATCCAGGTCTTCAACGAGGGACGGATGCAACGCGACTTCACCTACATCGACGACATCGCGGAAGGCGTGGTACGGGCCAGCGAACGCGTCGCGACGCCCAATCCCGCATGGGATCCCCAGTCCCCGGACCCCGCCACCAGCCGCGCCCCCTATCGCCTCTACAACATCGGCAGCCACCGGCCCGTGGGCGTCCTTGACGTGGTCCGGGAAATCGAGCGAGCCGTCGGAAGCAAGGCGGACATCCAGTTCCTGCCCATGCAACCCGGGGACGTCCCCGCCACCTTCGCCGACGTGTCCGACCTCGGCGAGGCCGTGGGATTCCAGCCCACCACCCCCATCGAGGTGGGCATCCCCAGGTTCGTGGAATGGTACCGGGCCCACTACGGGGTCTAGGCCGGCACGATTCAGTTGGATCGGTCGTGCTGGCTCGATCTGCTTGCGCAAATCCTTCCCTCCCAACGGAATCGTCCCGGCCAAGCCGACGACGCCTCATGGCTCGACGCGGCCGGACGTGTCGGTACAGTGACGCCTCATGGGTACGGAATCCTCGGCGGCAACCTCGGAGTCTCCTCGTCGGATCAACCTGCGTCGGCCGGACGTCATGGAGGCGGTGGGAGCCCAGGTGGTGGCCCATTACCGCAGCGAATTGGTCGAACGCCTCCGCGCACGAGGCGGCACCGTTTCGTTCGCTGGCCTGACCATCCATCTCGCGAAGGAGTTCGGGTTTTGCTACGGCGTCGAACGTGCCATCGACCTCGCCTACGCCGCCCGCAAGGTGTTCCCGGAGCCGAAGCGCATCTTCCTCCTGGGGGAAATCATCCACAACCCCGAGGTCAACGACCAAATCCGCAACCTCGGCATCGTCTCCGTGTCGCCCAAGCCGGACGAGGCGGAGTTGGAGGCCCTGACCCTTGGGCCCGACGATGTCGTCATCATCCCCGCGTTCGGCACGGAGGTCGGGACGCGTCGGCGGATTGAGGCACGAGGCTGCGTGACCGTGGACACGACGTGCGGCGACGTCATGAGCGTCTGGAAGCGCGTCCGCGGATACAGCAAGGATGGCGTCACCAGCATCATCCACGGCAAGGCAAGGCACGAGGAAACGAAGGCCACAACCTCGCAGGCCACCGCCTATGGCTCAGGCCATTACCTGGTGGTCTTCACGCTGGAAGAGGCCGACGCCGTGTGCCGCTACATCGAGCACGGCGGCGACCGCGCCGCGTTCCTGGAGCGATTCAAGGGCGCCTACTCGGCGGGCTTCGACCCCGACCTACACCTCGTTTCCGTGGGCGTCGCCAACCAGACGACCATGCTCCGAGGCGAGACCGAGGAAGTGCAGCGGCGCATTCGGTCCGCCATGGAGCGCCGCTACGGGAAGGAAGCCAGCGACGGCCATTTCCGTGTCTTCGACACCATTTGCGGGGCCACCCAGGACCGCCAGGACGCCCTGAGTAAGCTCCTCCACACGCCCATGGACCTCCTCATCGTCGTGGGCGGATACAACTCATCCAACACCTCCCACCTGGCCGAGATGGGGGAAAAGGTTCTCCCGACATACTTCATCAAGAACGCCGCGAAGATGTCGTCGGTCCGCAAGATCCGACATTGGAACCAGCACACATCCCAGGAGGTGGAGACGTCCGACTGGCTGCCCGTTGATCGTCCCGTGACCGTGGGCATCACGGCCGGTGCCTCGTGCCCCAACAACCTCATCGAGGACACCATCCGCAAGCTCGTGGAACTACGCGGCCTCTCGCTGTCCGAGTTCATGGCATCGGCTTAGCCGGAACGATGCAGTTGGGAGGGAAGTGATTGCGAAGCAGATTCTTGCGCAAGCCCAGGAGTGAGCGAGGTGCGGGCCAGTACCAGGCCCGTAACGAGCGAAGGACGAAGCTCTTGCGAAAGAAGATCCAGCAAGCACGACCGATCCAACTGCATCCTTCCGGCTAAGTCCGCAGCAGGTTGGGCCTGACGCCGATTCGTCCTGGCCACGAAAAAGGGGCCGCACGGGCTGGATGCCACGTCGGCCCCTTGATGGGATGCCTGGTGCTTACTTGGCCTGGTTTGCGCGAATCTTGCGCGCGATGCCGGCGACCACGAGCAGGCCGGCGAAGGCGCCCGCGTACTCACCGGGTTCGGGAACCACCACGGGATTCACCTGCACGTTGTCCAGCAAGGCCATGGGAGGAAGGCCGCCACCCGTGCCATAGGCGATGAAGCTCAGGACTTCGCTACCGGTGGGTCCAGCCGTGAAACTGATCGTTTGGGTCTGCCACCCCGAGAAACCGTGGTTTCCAATGGCAAGGGCCGTGGTGTCGAAGGGCGTGGCTCCAACGGATCCTTGCCACCCGGAGGATGTGTCGCCGCTGAACCCATACTGCTGGGCCGCCGCCCAGTCGAAGGTGAGGGTGTAGCTGGCGTTCGGAGTCAATCCGCTGACGGTCGTCGAGAGCTGGGTCGCCACCCAGCTCTGGTCGGCCTCCACCGCCAGGATGTTGCCGCGGGATGCATCCGGGATGGCGCCCCAAAGGTTGAGCTGGGTGCCGCCTCCCGGAGCGCCGTAGGCCGAGTAAACGCCCGTGCCACCCTCGCTGAACTGCGCGGCCGTGCCCACCAATGCGAAGGAGTGGGGTAAGCTGTTCACGGAACCGCTGAGACGGGTGGCCGTCCAACCGTCTAACCCAATGCCGTTGACGCCGATGTGACCGCTGGTGCCGCCGGTCACGGACTCAAATCCGCCGTTGTTAACGAGGTTCTGGCCCTGGACCAGGGTGGACACCGCCAAGGCGGCGAATGCTGCAATACGCTTCATGTCGATGGGAACTCCTACAAGGAAGGCAACCACGGGCGATTCCTGAGCCCGAAACGACCCCACTCGGAGCAACTTTGGCGCAGGAGTTCCCGTAAGAAACCAACCCGCCAGCAGTTATCCACAAGGCTTCTTGGACTCAAGCAAAGATTTCAACGGCCGCCCGAAACGGAGCAACGGAGGGAGAGCATCTCACCGCATCCGCTCCATCGGTGGACACGACGCGCTGGAATGAGTTCCGCCGTCGGCGCGTCGGGTGTCAGACCTTCCCGATCCAATTGCGGTCCTCCCAGACGGACCGCAGGGACACCACGTTGCGGCGGTCGAGGACATGGCCGGCGGCCTTCAAGAGCCGGCCACGACGCAACGCCTGCCATGCGTCGCTCGCATTGATCGCCACATGCTGCAGGACGGAGGGGTCGCGGTAGCAATCAATCATGCAACGAGTGCATCCGTCGCGGATGAGCTTCGAGTCGTCCCACTCGTAAACATTGCACATGGGGGACTCCCAAAAGTGGCACCGGTAGAGGTTCAGGTGCCAGTCGAGGTAGAAGTACTTGTGTCCGCCCAGGCAACCGAACCGTTCCTTTTCGCCGCGCACATGGCGCTGCATCTCGTCGAGGGACTCGGTGGGGTTGACGACGGGGAAGCCGGACGTGCGCTTCATCTCCTTGATCTTATCGAACAAGGCGACGAGCTCGTCGGGGCTGAACGACACGAGGCCGCCCTCGGAGAAGCTCATGTAGCTGCTCTGGAGCTGGGTGAGGGGGTAGCTGAAGGTGCAGCTTGTGAACCCGAGGGATTCGAGGAAGGCGGGCAGCTTGTTGAAGTCCTCGATCAGGCGGCTGGCGGTGATGCTCGCCGTGGTCTGGATGCCGGCGCCCCGGAAGAACTCGTTGGCGCGGCGGATCTTGCGGCAAACATCGGGCAGGCCCCGGTTCTTTTCGTGCAAGGCGGCGTCATGGGCATCGACGGACATGATGACGCTGCTGAGGCCGTCGTTGGCAAGGGCGCGCATGTTGTCCTCGGTCCACAACCCGCCGTTGGTGCAGATCATGGGGCGAATGCCCTGCCTGGCCGAGTAACGGACCATCGCGCGCAAGTCCCGGTGAACGAGGGGCTCGCCACCGACGAAGAGGAGATAGCCCACGTGGTTGCGCCGGGCGATGTCGATGACATCCAAGGCCTCGCCGAGGGTCACCGAGCGACGCTTCTTTGGATCAAATTGCGACCGGGCAAAACCGCAGAAGCCGCAGTCGGCGTTGCACAGGTTGGTGATGGCGAACTGGAGGTACGCGGGGCCGCCATGCGCCAACACGTCCTTGAACAATTGCCATCCCGAGGCGGCCGGTGGGCGGATGGGCTGCGTCAAGTCCCCCACCCGAGTATCCAACGCCGCTGGGGCGGTTTGTGCCATGACCACGTGAGGGGCTGCGGGGACGCCGGGAATCCGGGGTCAGCCCTGAGGCGGCGCTGGGATGTCCGTGAAGGGATTCTGGCCGAACGAGGAGGGACGCTCGGCTGCGTTGGTCGGCACGCGCGGGGCGACCACGCCGGACTTGGCGGCCTGCGCGGCCCGCGCCTGGTTCGCGGTGACGATGATCTGGTGGTTCTCGGCCGTCACGTGCGAGGAGGGGGCGTCGCCGGTCTCCTTGGGATTCTTGGCGCGCTTGTTCTTGGGCAGCGGGCTCACCATGACGTTGATGGAGCGTCCGATGAGCTTGGGGGTCATGTCGGCATGCCCCCAGGGGGCGAGATCCTCCAGGAACTTGGTCACCACCTGGAGCCCGATCTCGGTGTGGGCCATCTCGCGTCCGCGAAAGCGAAGGGTGATCTTCAGCTTCATGTCCTCGCACAGGAACCCGACGGCGTGGTCGAGCTTGATGCCGAGGTCATGCGGGTCAATCCGCGCCGACAACTGGACCTCCTTCACCATGTTGACGTGCTGGGTCTTCTTGGAGTCGCGCTCCTTCTTCGCCAGCTCGTACTTGAACTTGCCGTAGTCCACCAGGCGACACACGGGCGGGACAGCCGTGGCGGCGATCTCGACGAGGTCCACCGCCTGGGTGCGCGCCAGATTGAGCGCGGCCGGAAGGTCCATGATCCCCACCTGCTGGCCGTCCTGGCCAATGACGCGAACCTCGCGCGCCCGGATGCGACCATTGACGCGGTGAAGCGGTTGCTGGGGTTGGTTGCGAGAGAACGGGCGGTTCAAAGGACCGCCTCCGGTTCAGGGTGAAGCATGCGATTGACCAAAACTATCGGTGACGACAACAAACGTAGGGCCGTATTATGGCCCCCGCTTTGCCGTCGCAAGTGAAATCTCTCGGAGTTGCCGCGCTGCTCGTCGCCAGCGCCCCCCTTTGGACGGCGCCATCGGACGCCGATGCCCCGCCCTCCCCCGTTCCATCGACCGTCCCCGCCGCCCCTCGGGCCACCGTGCTGCAAAGGGAATTCGACGCGGCACGCTCCGCATGGATGGCGGCCACGCCGTCCTCGACCCAGTCCTTGCCCCTCGTCCACGAGTTCTGCCGACTCGCCTACGACCTTGCCGCCCTCCAAACCCTCCACGCCGAACGGGCTCGCATCACCCGGCTCGGCATCGAGGCCGCCGAGGCGAGCCTCGTCCATCACCCTCAGTCCGCCCCGACCTGGTACTACCTTGCCCTCAACCTGGGCGAACTGGCGCGAACCAAGAGCCTCGGCGCGCTCAAGCTGCTGCCGCGCATCCGCGACGGTCTGGAGGCCGCGCGCACGCTGGATGAGTCGCTGGACTGGGGCGGGCCCGACCGCACGCTGGGCTTGCTGTACCTAGAGGCCCCGGGATGGCCCGCGAGCCTCGGTTCACGCACCAAGGCGCGAGAGCATTTCCTCAAGGCCGTTGCACTCGCGCCGGATTATCCCGGGAATCACCTGTGCCTGGCGGAGGCCCTGCTCCGTTGGCACGAACGGGATGCGGCCAAGGCCCAGCTCCTGGTCCTGGATGGCATCTGGACCCAGGCGCGCTCCCGCCTCTCGGGCCCACGTTGGGAGGCGGATTGGTCCGAATGGAGCCAACGCCGGGATGCCCTTCGGCGAGGCTTGGGCGGGACGCCGTAGTGGGAACGGTCGTGATGGCCGGGTCTTCTCCCGCGAGGGCGGGATCCTTCGCCTGTTGCGGGCCTCGTACCCGCTCGACTCACTCAATGCCCAGGAGCCGCCGGCCCTCGGGCGTGATCATGCTTTGGTGCCACGGCGGGTCCCAGACGATCTCGACGCTCGCGTCCACGACGCCCGGAAGGCAGAGGATGCGTTGCTGGGCGTCGCCCGCGATGGTCGCGCCCATCCCGCATCCGGGCGCCGTCAAGGTCATCTTCACGAACACCTTCTTGCCGCCCGGCGCATCATCAATCCCCATGTCATACACCAGTCCCAGATCGACGATGTTGACGGGGATCTCCGGGTCGTAGCAGGAGCGGAGCGTCTCCCAGACCATTTTCTCGTCCAACTCCCCTTCCCCGGCCGGCACGACGGGCGTCACCTCCCGGGTGAGCCCCAAGGCGTCGGCATCCTTCGAGCCAATCCGGAACAAGCCGCCCATCGCGTGCACCGTGAATGAGCCGCCCAATCGCTGGGTGATGTCCACCTCCGTCCCGGCCGGCAACACCACCGTGTTGCCCGCAGGGATTTGGACGGCATCGCAATCGCGGCTCAACGTGACAGTCGTGACATTCTGCATGGCGGGAACTTCTACCATCAAAGCCCCGAAGATGCCACGACGCGCGCGATGCCCATCCAAGGGCACCGTCGTGGAAGCGGTCGGTTGCCGTGTTGTCGGACGCGCCCAACGTGTCCAACCTCGGGCGCGTTGAACCTCGTTACGCACAACGACGCCCACCCGCGGCAACCGGCCGTCTTGTTCGTCTGCCATTACCTCCACCACGTGGTGGGTGGGGCCGAGATCATCGGGCATCGCGTCGTGCAGTTCCTGCGTCAGGCGGGGTGGCGCGTGGAGGTGGTGGCGCTCCCGGGGCCGCGCATGGCCGCGGCGGATGCCTCGCATGCGTGGACGCTTCCCCTTGGGATGGAGCCGGAATCGCTGTTGGCGAAGCAGTTGGCTGTCTATGCCGGGGCCCTTGGCATGGACCGACGCGCCGCTCGCTCGATCCTGCCGCGGTTGGCGGGGCGGACCTTCGACCTGGTGGTCGCGCATGACACGGTCAGCGCCGGCACGGCGGCCCATTTCGCCCGGGTTCTTGGGCTTCCATGGGCTTGCTTCGTCTATGAACCGCTCCCGCGGGCCATGCCGAACGTCCCCGGGGCCAAGGGTTGGATGGGGGGCCTGCTTGCACGTCACGCCAACTGTGCCCTCCGAAGGCTCCTTCCCACGGCGGCGGTTCGGATTGCGGCCTCGGCCGACACGGGCCGCCGCCTGGATGCGTTTGCGCCCGGAGCCACGACGGTCGTGGCCTACAATTCCGTGGAAGTGCCCACCGTGCCCCCTGGGCCGGGAGAGGGGCTGTTGTTCGTGGGACGATTGAGCGCGGAGAAGGGCTTCGACTTGCTCTGCGATGCGTACGAGGGGTTGGCAGCGCCGCCGCCCCTTTCGCTGGCGGCGTTGGACGGGCCCCTGGCGGCGCGGGCCATGGACCTCGCCCGGCGCAAGCCAGGAGTACAGATGCTGCCGAGGATCAAGCCGGAGGACATGCCCGAGACGTATGCGCGGCATGCCGTCGTGATCGCGCCGTCGGCGTGGCCCGACCCGTTGCCTGGCGCAGTCCTCGAGGCACGTGCCCTGCAACGGGCGCTGCTGGTGTCGAACCGCGGCGGCATCCCGGAGATCGTCCAGGGCTACGGGCCGCTGCGGATGTTTTCGATGGACGAGGACCGCGAGGCGATCGTGCGGTCGTTGCGCCGGGGATTGGAGGAAGCGCCGGCGTGGTCGCGCATCGCGCCCGACCCGCGGCAAGAAGGGCTATTCCGCGAGCGTCACGCTCCCGGGGCCCATGCGTCGTCGATCGTGGAGGCGCTGTCCTCCGCGATGGCGACGCCGGGCCCCGTGCGTCCAGGCACCCCGCCCTGACGATCCCGGCGCAGCATCCGGACCGGCAGGATGCGAGGGGCTACTTCTTCTCGTCCTTCTTCTTCTCGTCCTTCTTCTCGGCGGGAGGGACGATGGTCAGCTCGGCCCCGGTGTTCACCTCGCAGCCGGGCAACGCCTCCTGGAGACGCTTGGCACCTTCGGCCGTCACCTTGGTCTGCCAGAGGTAGAGGCTTCGCAGGTGCTTCATGCCCTTGAGGTGCTCGAGTCCGGCGTCCGTGACCTGCGTGCCGTACAAGTTGAGATAGACAAGGTTGGGAAGGTTCTTGAGGCGGGCGAGCCCGGCGTCGGTGACACCGGTCAACTCCAGGCTCAACACCTGCAGTTGGGCCAGCTTCTCCAAGGCGGCGAGCCCGGCGTCGGAGACCTTCGTCGATCCCAACCGGACCTCGATGAGGCTCGCGAGGTCCCTCAACGGCTCCAACGTCTTGTCGGTGACCTCGGGGCCCTTGAGCCGGAAGTTGGCCTCGCGCCACGGCGAGTTCTGGGCCACAGGACGGGCCTCGATGCCGGCCTTGGCCAAGGCCGCAAGCGCGGCCGCCTCGGACGGCGAGGGCTTGAAGTCCTTGGGCAGCTCCGGCAACGGGGCCATGGGACGGCGAGGAGCCGCCGGGACCGCCGGAGGCAAGGCCGCCGCAGCGCCGCCCTTGGCCGCCACCTTGACGACGAAGCCATCGGGCCATTTCGCGCCACCCTCCACCCAGGCCTTCAACGCGGCCACCTTCTTCTCACCCAAGGGCCCGCCCTCGGGCGGCATGGCCTCGTCGTTGTCCTTGGGCAACGTCACGCGCCGGATGATCTCGGACTTGCCCACGTCGCCCGCCACCACGGACGCCGTGCCGCTCTTGCCGCCCTTGAAGGCATCGGCCTTGCCGTCGAGGCGCAGCTTGCCCTTCTGCTTGTCCTCGCCATGACACTGGATGCAGTGCTCGGCGAGGATGGGGGCGATGTCCTTCTCGAAGTCCACCTGCTCGGCGGCCCGGGCGATCCCGGCGGCCAACGACAGGCCCGTGGCAATGATGACGATCTTGTTCATGAAACCAGGCGCTCGCCCGTCGCCGGCGGCACGAGGACCCTTTCCACGCACGCGGCCGGCACCGGGGACTTCTTTTTTCTTACACGCCCTCCCCCGCCGGTTCCAACCGCCAATTGCCGCCTACCCCATTTCATCCCCAACCCCGTGCTCCGCCAACGCCGCCTCGGCGTCGGCGAGGACCTGGCGTCGGTCCGGCTCCGGCCGCCTGGCCCAGGAACGCACGATCGTCGCCATGCGGGGGTTCGATGCGAACCGCTGGGCGTGCAGGTCCATGAACCGCCAGTACCACAGGTTGAAGGGGCACGCCCCCTTCCCCGTACGGACCTTGGGGCTGTAGCGACACCCATCGCAGTAGTCGCTCATGCGCGAGAGGTAGGCGCCTCCCGCCGCGTAGGGCTTGGTGGCCATGAACCCGCCGTCCGCGTGCAACGCCATCCCCAGGACGTTCGCCGCCATCACCCAGTCATGGGCGTCCACGTACATCTCGTTGAACCAATGCAAGGCCTCGCCGGGTCGCACGCCCGTCAGCAACAGGAAGTTGCCCAGCACCATCAACCGCTGGATGTGATGGTTGTAGCCCGTGTCCAAGGCCTCGCCCAACACCGTCGCCATGCACTTCAACTCCGTCTTGCCCGTCCAGAACCAACCCGGCAAGGGCCGCTTCGCGCCCAAGCCATTGCTCGTCGCATAGCCGGGCCCCTTCAGCCAGTACACGCCGTTCACAAACTCCCGCCATCCCACCACCTGCCGCACGAACCCCTCCGCCGACGCCAGGGGCACGCGTCCCTCCCTCCATGCCGCCTCCGCCGCGCGCGCACACTCCAACGGCCCCAGCAACCCCAGGTTCAGCATCGGGGTCAGCATCGAATGGAACAGCCCCGCCTCGCCGGTCACCATCATGTCCTCGAACGGGCCAAACTGCGGCAACCGTTCCTCCACGAACCGTTGCAGCCAACGCAACGCCCCCGTGCGGTCCACCGGCCATCCAAAGCCCTCCACGTCCCCCGGATGCCCCGCAAACTCGCGATCCACCCACGTCATCACCTCGCGCGTGCACGCGTCCGGCGGCTCCCACCCCACCGACGGCGGCCGGGGCGCGCCCGCCTTCCGCCACTCCGCAACGCCCAGCCGATTCTCCGCGTCAAGGTTCCACGTTCCGCCGCTCGGGGTGCCGTCCGACTCCATCAGCAACCCAAGGCCCCGGCGAACCCGCCGGTAATGGTGCTCCATCAACAGCCGACGCGATCCACCGGCCCATTCCCGGAACTCGTCGCGCCCGACGAGGAACAAGTTCGTGGGAAGCACCTCCAACGCGACGCCCGCCGTCGCCGCCATGCGTGGCAACGCCTCCGTGGTCGTCCAATCGGATGCCTCCATGACCCGGATGGCATCGGGTTGGAACCGGCGCACGTGTGCGGAGAGGGCGCTTGGGAACGAGGGCGTGTCCTCCAGGCGATGGTAGTCCACTCGCCACCCGGATCGGCGCAGGTCCTCCGCGAAGTGGCGCATCGCGGAGTACACGAGCACGAGCTTTCGCTTGTGATAACGGCGGTGCGCGCCGCGCGCCCGCGATTCAACCATCAGCACCACGTCCCGCGCGGGATCAAGGCCCGCCAACGCCGCGTGTCCCAGGCTGAGTTGGTCGCCAAGAATCCATGCCGTCCGCATGACGCAGGGTGGACCCGAACCGCCCCCTGCCAAACGATGGCATCACCTCGATCAAATGCGGGCCGCACCCAGCCCTCCGGTAGTGCCTGCGAGGCTCCCTGCGGTCGGCACGTGCCCCCTGCGCGGTAGAGGTGTCAGGACTGTCACAAGGACGAAGGGGACAGCCGAGATTCCCAGACCCCGGACCACGAGGGAATTCGGGCGGAAAATGGCGCGATGAATGGGCGCTGCTTCAGTTGGGAGCGAAGGGATGGCCCGCAGATTCCTCCACAAGCCGAGGAGGGGACAGGGCACGGGATCATGAGCGAGCAAGGAAGGATGGGCGCACAAAGATCCAGCAAGCTCGACCGAGCCAAGTGCATCGTTTCGGGCACGGCATCATGCGAGCCCCATCAACCCCACGGTCGATGGCTCCAAGCCCAAGGCACAGGCACAGGCGTCTCGGATCCAGCGACACCAGACCGTCGCCCAACCCCATCGCTCCGTCAGGCACGTCCGACCTCGCGCTCGAACTCGGCAAGGCTGGGCACCTTGACCGCCAAGCAAGCAAGGCGACGCAGCTCCGCCTCGTCGGAAATGCCGGCCAGACGGTGGCTCAGGGATCGGCCACAGCGACCAAACCGTTCCCTCAGAAGATCAAGCAGCATGGCGCGCACGCCCTCGGCGCGCCCCTTCGCATGGCCCTCTGCACGCCCCCTCGCAAGCCCCTTTTCCACCAAGACCCACTCGTACGTGCTCATGATCGTGTCATCCATGGCTCCCTCCGTCCTCTCCCATTCCCTCGCCAGCCTATCCTCCATCTCCGGCGGCAACGCGAGCAAACAGTGCATCGCGCGCATCACCTTCAAGGTCACGTCCTCCCCGAGCCTCGCCCGCCTCAGCTCCCGCATCAACGCCAGCTTCCCCACAAGCCTCGCCTCGTCGTCCCCCCGCGTCCCCTGCGCCACCCGGTGCGCCCGCACCACCCACGCCACCGGGTTCCCACCCGCCAGCCACGGGCCCAGATCCACCTCCAGCAGCTTGCACGTCTCAAAACGGAACACCGACACGCTCGGGCCCATCCCGTGCTCAAACGGCCCCGGGCGCCATCCCGGCTCGTCGTCCGCCAGCACCACCAGGCTGACCGGGAAACGCTCGTACAGGTCATGGATCAGGTAGTGGTACCGGTACATCCGCAGCCCGAGCCCGGCATCCCTCTGGGCTTGCACCTCGATGTGCACCAGCACCATGGCCTCGCCCCCGCCCAGCAAACCCACCTTGACCAGCATGTCCGCCCTCATCTCCCCCCGCACGCTCCCCGGGCCGATGCGGCCAAGCCGGGTGTCATGAAACCGTGCCGGGCGCGTCCAATCGATCCCCGCCGCCATCGACGGGAACAGCATCTCGAGGAAGAACCTCAGGAACTCCCGGACGACGAACTTCCACGGGGCGTCGTAGTTGTTGGGCGGGGCTTTCAACCGAGATGATCTCGGGCCCGGACCCGGCGAAGGCAAGCGCGGGGACAACACGCCGCGGGTCGATCGCCCACGCCCAAGGCACGGGCGTCGCACCTCCGGCGACAACGGCCCCTTGCCCGACCGCATGGCGCCGTCAGGCGCGCCCCATTGCGCGATCGAACTCGCTAAGCCGGGACGATTCAGTTGGGAGGGAAGTGATTGCGAAGCAGATGCTTCCGCAAGCCGAGGAGTGAGCGAGGCGCGGGCCAGTACGAGGCCCGTAACGAGCGAACGACGAAGGATTTGCGGAAGCAGATCGAGCAAGCACGACCGACCCAACGAAATCTTCCCGGCCTATCCCTTCCGCCCCGCCCCGCCCCGCTTCGCAGCCAGGGCCTCCCGCAATCGTGGCAACGTCATCGTGTTCACCACGTCGTCGGGGCGGAGCCCGCCCTTCCGCGCCACGCCCGCGCCCAGCCGGAGGTAGCCGAAGTGCTCCAGCCGGTGGGCGTCGCAATTGATGACGCAACGGACCCCGAGCTTCCGCGCGTGCGCCCAATGGCGCCAATCCAGGTCGAGCCGATACGGGCTCGCATTGAGTTCGATCCATGTGCCCGCCGCCGCGCAGGCCTCGATGACGGCATTGAGGTTCACCTTGTAAGCGTCCCGCTCCAGCAGGAGCCGGCCGGTGGGATGGCCCAGCATGTGGACCCAACGGTTGCCCGCCGCGGCCACCAGCCGCCGCGTGTTCTCGGCTTCCTCGCCCGAAGGCACGTGGAGACTCGCGACCACGACGTCCAGCCGCGCGAGCCATTCGTCTGGCAGGTCCAGCCCGTCCCGGAGCACGTCCACCTCGATTCCCGTCAGCAACCGGAAGTCGTCGCCCTCGTCCGCCAATCGCTGGTTGATCGCGTCAATCTCGTCCAACTGGCGCAGCAACCGCGCCGGGTCCAGCCCGTTGGCCTGGAACGACGCCCGCGAATGATCCGTGATGGCCCAATACGACAAACCCAGCTCACGCGCGCGCTCGACGATGCCCTCCAACCGGTCGCGCCCGTCGCTCCAGTCCGAGTGGTTGTGCAGCGAGCCCCGAAGGTCGGTCCATTCCACCAGCCGCGGCATGGGGCGCTTCTCCGCCGCCGCGAACTCGCCGTGGTCCTCCCGCAGCTCTGGCGGCACGTAGTGGAGGCCCAGCTCCCGGAACAGGTCCTCCTCCGTGGGGCATTCGACCCGCAGCGCCGGGTCCCGCGTCTCCTCGGTGGAGCGGAACAACCCGTACTCGTTGAGCCGCAAGCCCCGGGCAATCGCCCGCTGGCGCATGACGATGTTGTGCTCCTTGCTGCCGGTGAAGTACGCCAGAGCCGAGGCAAACTCATGGTCGGCGACCACCCGAAGGTCGGCCTGGATGCCCCCCGAGAGGATCACGGACGCCTTGGTGTCGCCGCGGGCCAGGACGGATTGCACGGCCGGAAGTCCCACGAAAAAGTCGAGGACCGCGCCGGGCCGGCGTGACGACACGACGAAGTCGATGTCGCCGATGACCTCCTTCCACCGGCGAAGCGAGCCGGCCGTGGAGCACCGCGTGACGTCCGGATGCTCGCGCAGGGCCTCCAACACGGGCTCGGCGGCCGCGATGGCATCGACCAGCCGGTGACGGGACGCGAACTGCCGCTTGAACGCGATGGCCTCGAGGAGCTTAGACTGGGATTTCTCCCCGAACCCGTCCAGGGCCGCCACCCGCCCGTCCTTGCAGGCCGCCTCCAGCGCCTCGATGGAGTCGATGGCCAGCTCCTCGTGGATCTTTCGGACCTTCTTGGGGCCCAGGCCCTGGATCCCGAGCATCTCCAGCAATCCGGCGGGCACCGACGCCTTGAGCTCCTCGTGGTAGGGGAGCCGGCCAGTGCGAACCAGGGTGGAGATCTTGTCGCGGAGCGCCTCGCCGATGCCCTGCACCTCGCCCAGGCGATCCTCGGCCACAAGCGTGTCCAACGGCTCCGAAAGGCCCTCGAGGATGCGGGCGGCGTTGTGATAGGCGCGCGTCTTGAACGGGTTCTCCCCCTTCAACTCCAACAGGGTCCCGATCTCGCCCAGCACGGCGGCAATGGCTTCCTTGTCCACGGCCTCAGGCTGAACCGGCGGCGACGACGCTGGAAACTTGAAACTTCTAGCCGCACCGCCGGACGTGGTTGGATGGGCGGGCAGGCCATGGAAGACACGAACGCATTGGTGGAGCAACGAAGGGCAAAGCTGGCCGCGCTGCGCGCGCGGGGCATCGACCCCTTCCAAAACAAGTTCACGCCCGGCATCGGCTGCGGCGCGGCCCGCAAGGCCTTCGAGGACGGATCCCTGCCGGAAGGCTCCACCGTCCGCATCGCCGGCCGCATCACCGCCCACCGCGACATGGGCAAGAGCCAGTTCGTGGACCTCAAGGACGTCACCGGCCGCGTCCAGGTTTACGCCCAGAAGCAGGCCCTCGGCGACGAGGCCTTCGACGTCTTCAAGCACCTCGACCTAGCCGACTTCATCGGGGTCACCGGCACCGTGTTTCGCACGCGCACCGGCGAGCCCAGCGTGAAGGCGGAATCCTTCGTCATCCTCTCCAAGTCCCTTCGCCCTCCGCCCGGCAAATGGCATGGCCTCGAGGACACCGAGGTCCGCTACCGCCAGCGCTACCTCGACCTCATCGCCAACGACGACGTCCACAGGACCTTCCTGTTGCGCTCGGCCATCGTCCGCGAGATCCGCGCCTTCTTCCACGGCCGGGGCTACGTCGAGGTGGAAACCCCCATGATGCAGGCGATCCCCGGCGGGGCCGCCGCGCAACCCTTCAAGACGTGGCACAACGCCCTCGGATGCGAGTTCTACCTCCGCATCGCCCTCGAGCTCTACCTCAAGCGCCTCCTCGTGGGCGGCATCGACAAGGTCTTCGAGATCGGCCGCAACTTCCGCAACGAGGGCCTCTCCCGCCGCCACAACCCCGAGTTCACCATGCTCGAGGCCTACGAGGCCTACGGCGACTACGACTCCATGATGGAGACCGTCGAGTCCCTCATCCGCCACGTCGCGCGCGTCGTCCTCGGCACCGAGGTCATCGAGCACCGCAACCCCCAGGGCGACGTGTACAAGGCCATCGACCTGAGGCAATGGCGCCGCGCCCGGTACAAGGACCTCGTCCGGGAGAAGGCCGGCGAGGACTGGTTCCGCGTCACCCCCGAGGAACGCCGTCGCCGCGCCGTCGAGGACCTCAAGCTCGCCGGGGACATCGCCGCCGGGTACGAGGACTTCGAGGTGACGGGCGCGGTGTTCGAGAAGCTCGTGGAGCCCACCTTGATCCAGCCCACCTTCGTCACCCACCTGCCGCGCGAGCTCGTCCCCCTCGCCAAGCTCTCACCCGAGGACCCCACGACCGTGGAGGTCTTCGAGTGCTGCATCAACGGGCAGGAGATCTCGCCCGGATACACCGAGCAAAACGACCCCGTCGAGCAACGCGAGCGCCTCGAGCACCAGGCCGGCGGCGAGCAACAGAAGCTCGACGAGGACTTCCTCATCGCCCTCGAGCACGGCATGCCCCCAGCCGGCGGCATCGGCATCGGCATCGACCGCCTCTGCATGATGCTCCTCGGCCAGGAAAGCATCCGCGACGTCATCCTCTTCCCGCAGCTCAAGCCCCGCTAAGCCGGGACGATGCAGTTGGGAGGGAAGTGATTGCGAAGCAGATGCTTGCGCAAGCCGAGGAGTGAGCGAGGCGCGGGCCGGTACGAGGCCCGTACCGAGCGAACGACGAAGGATTTGCGCAAGCAGATCGAGCAAGCACGACCGACCCAACTGCATCGTCCCGGCTAAGCCTTGCTGTACACCTCGGAGCCGCCCTCGACGAATTCCCGCGACTTGGCCTCCATGCCTTGCCGGAGGGCTTCCTCGGCGGCGAGCCCTTGCTCCGCCGCATAACGGCGCACGTCCTCGGTGATCTTCATCGAGCAAAAGTGGGGGCCGCACATGGAGCAGAAATGGGCCGTCTTGGCGCCGTCCTGGGGCAAGGTCTCGTCGTGGAACTCGCGCGCGCGCTCGGGGTCGAGGCCGAGGTTGAACTGGTCTTCCCAGCGGAACTCGAAGCGGGCCTTCGACAAGGCGTTGTCTCGGTGCTGCGCGCCCGGATGTCCCTTGGCAAGGTCCGCCGCGTGGGCCGCGATCTTGTACGTGATGACGCCCTCCTTGACGTCGTCGCGGTCGGGTAGCCCCAGGTGTTCCTTGGGCGTCACGTAACACAGCATCGCGCAGCCGTACCACCCAATCATCGCGGCCCCAATGCCGCTCGTGACGTGGTCGTGACCCGGGGCGATGTCCGTCGTCAGCGGCCCTAGCGTGTAGAACGGGGCCTCCCCGCACCATTCGAGTTGGTTCGCCATGTTCTCCTCGATCAGGTGCATGGGCACGTGACCGGGGCCCTCGTTCATCACCTGCACGCCCCGGTCCCACGCGCGGCGCGTCAATTCACCCTGCACCCGCAGCTCCCCGAACTGGGCCTCGTCGTTCGCGTCCGCGATGGACCCCGGCCTCAGGCCGTCGCCGATCGAGAAGCTCACGTCGTAGGCCGCCATGATCTCGCAAATCTCGTCCCAGTGCGTGTAGAGGAAGTTCTCCTGGTGATGCGCGAGGCACCACTTCGCCATGATCGACCCACCCCGGGACACAATCCCGGTCCGGCGTCGCGCCGTCAGCGGCACGAACCGAAGCAACACGCCCGCATGGATCGTGAAGTAATCCACGCCCTGCTCGCATTGCTCGACCAACGTGTCCCGGTAGAGGTCCCACGTCAGCTCCTCCGCGCGCCCACCCACCTTCTCCAACGCCTGGTAGATCGGCACGGTCCCGATCGGCACCGGCGAGTTCCTCAGGATCCATTCGCGCGTCGCGTGGATGTTCTTGCCCGTCGAGAGGTCCATCACCGTGTCCGCGCCCCACTTCGTCGCCCACCGCATCTTCTCGACCTCCTCCTCGATGGACGACGCGACGGCCGAGTTGCCGATGTTGGCGTTGATCTTGACCAGGAAGTTGCGGCCGATGGCCATGGGCTCGCACTCGGGATGGTTGACGTTCAACGGGATGATGGCCCGGCCGGCCGCGACCTCGTCCCGGACGAACTCGGGCGTGATGACCCTTGGGATGCGCTGGGGAAAGCGGCGGAGGACCGATGGCGTGTAGGGCGACGCCGGATCCGGCGCCGGATGTTGATGCCGCAGGTCATCCCGGTCCGCCTGGCCCGCGTGTTCCCGGAGTTGTTCCAACCCCTGGTTCTCACGGATCGCCACGAACTCCATCTCCGGCGTGATGATGCCCTGTCGCGCATACCAGAGTTGCGTCACGGGATGGCCGGCCGACGCACGCATCGGGCGCCGACGCAGCCCCGGGAACTCCACGAGCCGGTTCCTCTCCGCCTGGCTTGCGTACTGCGCGTGCTGCTCGCTCAGGTAGCCATTGTCCATCGGGCGCGCCGGCCGACCGTCGTATTCCGCCACGTCCCCGCGCCGCAGGATCCACTCGCGCCGCAAGGCGGGCAGGCCCCGCGTCACGTCGCCGTCAAAGCCCGGGTCACCCCACGGCCCGGAGCAGTCGTACACCCTCACCGGCGCATTGGGCTCCAGCCTCCCATCCCGGCCGCGCGTCGGCGTCAACTCCACCTCCCGCATCGGCACCCGCACGTCGGGGTGAAGCACGCCGTCCACGTGGACGCGGCTGGATCGCGGGAGGGGCGTGCGGCTGTTCGACGCAACAAACTCAGGCTTGGCAATCATGGGAATTCAGGAAGAAACCACCGTGCGACGCGGGCCCGGGACGCGACCGCCACCCGGGGTCGTTGCTCTGGCAGGCCGTGATGTTGAAGACGTCGCGCATTTCCCTTCGCCGGCATGACCCGGGGCAGGTTCGACGGGTCTCCCGCTGGCGCGGAACTCTCAGCCGCCCTTCAGCGGCTCCCCGAACGTGTGAGAACCCTGCCCATCGCCACGCCCCTTTCAAGCGTTCCCTTGGCCGGAACGATGCAGTTGGGAGGGAAGTGATTGCGCCGCAGATTCTTTCGCAAGACGAGGAGTGAGCGAGGCGCGGGCCAGCTCGCGGCCCGTAACGAGCGAAGGACGAAGCTCTTGCGAAAGAAGATCAAGCAAGCACGA
>CAIRNV010000410.1 GCA_903880005.1 uncultured Verrucomicrobiota bacterium
ATGAGCAAGCCCGGGCGCGGACTGCACGAGACCTTGGTGACCGAGGCGTTGGCGCGTGACCTGGAAAGGCTGGAGGCCGGGTGGGTCGCACGGAGACGGGGACTGCGCAAAGAGGAGGCCGCGGACCGTCTCGCGTGGCACCTGGCCCGCGTGACCCAACGCGTGCTGGCCGGGTTGGACGAGAAGGAACGGGTTGCCCTGGGCCTCGGGGCAATTCGCCGGTTGGTGGCCTTGCTCGCCGAGTTGCCGGGCTCGGCGGAGTTCATCGACGAGGCCTTGGTGGAGGACAGACCCGTCCTGCATGGGATCGCGGGCCACCTGCCCGACGGGAACATGGATGACGTCGTGGAGCCCATGATCCCGTTGCTCGACACCACGCTCCTGACCAACTCACCCGGCGAGCCCCGGGTGGGCAGCCAGATCGTCGCCGAGATTCCCTCGGCGGACCGCATCGACTGCGTGATGGCGTTCATCCGGAAGTCGGGGATCGCCCCCTTGATGGAGGGACTGCGCAGGCACCGGGGGCTGGGGCGGCCGTTGCGCGTGCTCACGACGACATACACGGGCACGACGGAGGCGGCGGCGCTGGACGCCCTCCAGGAGGCAGGCGCGGACGTCCGCGTGTCGTACGACACCTCCGGCACGCGACTGCATGCCAAGGCGTGGCTGTTCCATCGCGAGTCCGGGTTTTCAACGGCCTACCTCGGCTCGTCGAACCTCACGCACTCGGCCCAGTTCACCGGGCTCGAGTGGAACGTGCGCGTCTCGGGCGCGCGCAACCCAGGCGTGGTCGAGAAGATGGGCGCGGTGTTCGAGGCCTATTGGAACAGCCCGGAGTTCGAGGCGTATCACAGGAACGAGTTCGAGGAGCGCGCGGGGCCTCGCGACGGGGGCCTGCGCATCTTCCTGAGCCAGGTCGAGGTGCGCCTCGAACCCTTCCAGGAACGCCTGCTGGAGCAGGTGTCCATCGCGCGGCAGGCGGACCGGAACTGGAACCTGCTCGTCTCGGCCACGGGCACCGGCAAGACCGTCATGGCGGCCATCGACTACGCCCGCCTGACCCGGTCGCTACCCCGGGCGCGCCTCCTGTTCGTGGCGCACCGGGAGGAGATTCTCGCGCAGTCCCTCGCGACCTTCCGGCACGCGCTGCGCGATCCAGGCTTCGGCGAGCTTTGGGTGGGCGGCGAGCGCCCGAGGCGTTTCGAGCATGTCTTCGCCTCCATCCAAAGCCTCGCCGCCTCGGGTCTTGCCCACCTCGCCCCGGACCATTTCGACGTCGTCGTCATCGATGAGTTCCACCATGCGCCGGCAGCAACCTACCGCCTGTTGCTCGACCACGTACGCCCCGTGCAGTTGCTGGGCCTGACGGCCACGCCGGAGCGCGCCGATGGCGAGTCCGTGCTGGAATGGTTCGGGGGGAGGATCACGGCCGAGCTGCGCCTGTGGGACGCGATCGATCAACGCCGCCTCGTGCCGTTCCTGTACTACGGCGTCCACGACGGGATGGACCTGACCTCCGTGCGGTGGACTCGTGGGCGCGGCTACGACGTGGAGGGCCTCACGCAATTGTTCACGGGCCACGACGCATGGGCGCGGCTGGTGGTCCAGGAGGTGGCCCGCAGGGTGGACGACCCCGGGCGCATGCGCGCCCTTGGGTTCTGCGTGGGCGTGGACCATGCCCGGTTCATGGCGCGTTGGTTCAATGAGGCCGGCATCCCGGCCCGGGCAATCTGGTCGGACAGCCCCGACGACGAGCGACGGACTGTTCTCGCCGACCTCGCCGCCGGAAGGGTCAACGCGGTCTTCTCCGTGGACCTCTTCAACGAGGGCGTGGACGTGCCCTCGGTGGACACCTTGCTCCTGCTCCGGCCCACGGACAGCCCCACCTTGTTCCTCCAGCAACTGGGGCGCGGCCTGCG
>CAIRNV010000411.1 GCA_903880005.1 uncultured Verrucomicrobiota bacterium
AGACGATGAACCGGCAGCGGCGCCGCAGGAGCTCGTAGGCGCCCATGTTCTCGATGTGGCCCCCGTCGCTGAGGTTGAGCCAGCGGGCCTTCTCATCCATGCCAAGGCCCAGCATCTCGCGCAGCAGTAGCATGGCCCCGGGGACGTCCGTGCACGTGTGTTCCCATGGTTTCTTGATCCAATAGCCGAGCCGGATGTTGAGCATGGCCAGCAGCGGCGCCAGTGCCGGCATCGAGCCCAGCCCCATGCGCGACGACGCGGCGGCGGCCGAGACTGCCATGGCCGTCGCCAGCGACATGGGTTGGCCCCGCGACGTCCATTGCCGGGTCGGGGCGTACCCCACCGATGGCGCCCCAGCATGGAAACGGGTGAAGCTAAAGAAGTCGCAACCACGTTCCCTCAGGGGGGCCTGCTTGCTGGTGGGGATGTTGAGCGTCGCGTTGAGGATGTGGATGGGGGCGAGATGGGTTCCGTTGGTGTCCGGAAGCGGCAGGTCCAGGGAGTCCTCGTCGGCCCGCTGGATGAACGTCCGCGCGAGGCGTTCCTGGTAGAGTGGGCGGGGCGAGGTGCGGTTCACATCCAATGCGAAGCACGCGCCAAGGCCCAAGGCCAAGGCGCTTCCGGCGAGCACCCACAAGGCCGTCTTGGGATCCTGGGCGGCCCACTCCAACAACGCGTGCTCGCACAGGAGGCCCGCCACGGGCAGCAGCAGCGCCGCCAAGCCAAGTGCCACCGCGCCGCGGATCCTCCGCCCGGGTGCACCGCCCCATGTGCCTGACAAAACCCACGCGACCGCCGCGGCTAGGACGGCGATCAAGCCCATCCCGAATCCTTGGCGGCCCGCTTGCCACCATGACTTCACGTCCGCGATCCATTGGCCCGCCCATGCATCGGTCTCGATGCCCAACCAAACCAGGAGCAGCAGAACCCAGGCAAAGGCCACGCGCTTCAACGCCTCGTTCACCGGCTGTTTGCTAAACCGCATCCAAATCCCGTAGGCCCCCATCCCCGCCAGTCCCAGCACCCCCACGCCCCAAGCGACACCGCGGGCCACGTCGCGCCCGATGGCTTCCCAGGGGCGCGGGCTACCGCTGGCGACGCTGCTGATCAAGGCCAACAAGAGGGCCAGCAGTACCAACACCAGCAATGGGGCCATCCAGTTCAGCATCGTGCCCGCGACCACGTGGCATGCCATCAGGCAACGACCACGAAAGTCATCCCCGGACAGGTAACGCGCCCGCAGACGGAGATAACGAATGGCGTCCGTGTCGGGTCCATTGGGCTTGGCCAACATGGCGTCGTGGGCTCCACACGAAGGCGGCGGGCTCGACGGCGCGGCGGCCGCCGCCGCCGGACCGGAGCCCAGTTGGCGTGTGATGAAGCTCCCGGTGTACCCGCCGCCCGAAACCGTGGACAGGTAATCCACCTCCCGCAGCAGGCCTCGTTCGGCCAACACCTGGACGACCCCGAGGCTAAAGGCCGCCGACCGAATCCCACCGCCGGACAGGGCCAAGCCAAACACGTCGTGTCGTGGGGCGGACGCCGACCGCAGGCCCAAGGCACAACGACGGAGCCGGATGGCATCCCACTCCGCCAAGTTGACGTCCTTGGGTTCGGCCATGGTCCCGGTTGATCCGGACACCCTCCAGGCGTCGTCCGGCAGGCCACATGACAGCGGTTCCCCGGGGATGGCCGTGCCTTGAGCCTCCCCCGGTCCCGTTCCGTCATCCCAGTCCAGTCGGAAGCGGAGTGCCCCGTCGCCTTCGCCCGTCAGGTTGGCGAGCTGCTCGGCCTCGATGCGGAGGGCGTCCTGGAGCCCTCGCAGTTGCTCGCGGAAGGTGTCGCCGCCGTCGCGGCTCTTGAGCAGGCCCGCGATGGACTTGCGATGCCACTCGGCGGTGACGGGCGCGACGAGGTCATTGAGGATGTGCCCGATGGTGAAGGCGGCGCGGTGGCACCCGTGGTGCTTGGCCACGATGCCCCTGCCCAGCTCGAACAGTTTGCGAAGGCTTTCGAGGGCGGTTTGCTCGTCACCATCGCGATAGGGAAGCCTCCGGGTGGCGATGCGCGTCGTCAGCTCCACCAGGAATTCATGGGCGGCCTTGGCATCGGGTGAGGGGCCCGGGGCCGGGCCTTGGGAGGACGTCGTGGGCGAGCCCTTTTCCATGGGTGGCATGTTGCCGTGGCCGTGCCTCGTGGCGACCAAAAACATGGCATCGCGACATCGGCGGCCGAACGGCGCGGCCGGATGGAAAAGCGGCCGTCACGTGGGCGCGCAGGCGTCGCCAGGCACCCCGCGAAACCCTCTTCCCCGCACCGCGCCCTGCGCCCTGACCTAAACCGGGACGATCCAGTTGGATCGGTCGTGCTGGCTCGATCGGCTTCGCAATCACTTCCCTCCTACCTCATTCGTTCTGGCTAAAAACCCGTTTTGCGCTCTTTCGCTCGGGACCTATGGAAGGCCCTGAATCCAAATCTTGACCCAACCATGAATGCTCCATCAGTCACCCCCTGGATCGTCCCGTCGGACGCAATCCATGCTCGAACCCATGCCCTGTCACCCGCCCAACCGGAGGCGCCGAGCCCGCAGAGTCGTCCTTCCGGTTGGCTGCGGGGACTTGCCGAGAGGATCCCTGGCCTTGCCAATCGATTCCTTCATGGATCGCCACGTCGTGCGCCTTCGATGGCGTTCGGGGTCAACTTGCCATGCTGAGGTCCTCAAGAACGGCTCCACCCTCCATGACCTCATCACCCAATACGCCGGGCCATGACCGGCACCCGTCGGTGAACCCTCATCCTGACCGTCCTCGTCGATGGTCCATCCGCCTTTGCGTTGCGGCGACGATGCTCGCGTTCGTTGTCGTATCCCGGGGCGTCCCTCGGCCATCGCCAAAGGGCAGCGCAGGGGCGGGCGATGTCGCCGCGACGACGACCGAAGCGAAAACCCGGGGCGCGGACGACGAGCTGGCTCGCTCGTTCATGTCCCGCGCTGCAAGTCGCATGGGGACGCCGCCCCGGGACGTGAACGCCGAGGCCGCCGCGAGGCTGGCCGGGTTTCAAACACATGGTGGCATCCTTGAGTTCCTGCGCATCGCCACCTTGCGAATTGCCGCCGCCGACGCCGTGGAGGCGGACCGTTGGATCGACGCCGAGGCCTTGAGCGCCGTGCTCGCGCGATCCGGTGCGACGGCAGAGGACGTGGCCCATGCCGTGAGCCAGTACCCGGTCGAGCGTTTGCATGGCGAGCCCGTGGACGAGCTGCGATGGGCGTATCCCAGAACCGAAGCGCACCGTGTGCTCGCTGACAAAATGCTCGATGCGATGGGCCGGGCCGGTGTCGCGCCACCGGCGGAGCCGCGCAGGCTCGATGGGGTGATCGCGGAGGGGCTGCGATGCGGGTGGATGGCGGCGCACTCGGCATGGGTCCTTGGATCATTTGCCGAGTCCCTTGAGGAGGTCTTTAGACATGGGGGTGGCAACGGATTTGGGGAGGAGGTCATGGCGTTGAGGCAGCAGGGTCGCCACGCGCTTCGATGGTGCGCGGAGTATTGCGCGGACCGGCTTGTTGTGGTGCACGGGATGGACCCGGCCGAGGCGTTGCGGGTCGCCATGGAGTTCGCAAGGGGCTGGGACGAGCCGCTCGGCCTCCCGGAGGACCTGTTCCCGCCGCGCTACGTGCCTTAGCCGGGACGATTCAGTTGGATCGGTCGTGCTTGCTCGATCTGCTTCCGCAAATCCTTCGTCGTTCGCTCGTTACGGGCCTGGAACTGGCCCGCGCCTCGCTCACTCCTCGGCTTGCGCAAGCATCTGCTTCGCAATCACTTCCC
>CAIRNV010000412.1 GCA_903880005.1 uncultured Verrucomicrobiota bacterium
CCTCCGCGCCTCTGCGTCTCTGCGGGCGGCTCAACCTCATGCACCGGGAGACCCCGACTCGCCGCGTGAGCAGGAGGAACTCTCTCGATCTATAACCCTGCGAATCACGGCTGGCTGCCTGCCAACACGCCGTCGTAGCGGATGGGCATGAACCCCGTCTTGAGCACCCACGAGCCTGCCTTCTTCGTGTCTTCGTGTCCTCGTGTGAGCCATTCCCTGCTTCCTGAATCACGGGATCGCCGAACGAGCCGCTGGTTTTTTGATCACACGAAGACACGAAGAGATCCCGCTGGGTCGCACCTTCCGGCGGCGCCGCGTGAGGTGAGAACCGGGCACTCCAAACTGCGTATGCGCGGATCAGGGTTGTAGGAGGCTCCTTGACTTCTCCAAAGCGCCTCAATTCTTCTTGCCCCGCACGCGCGATTCCCGGGTCCAACTAGCCATGATGCCCAACTCGATCCTTTCCCCATGACTCCTGCCTTCCAGATCGGCATCGACATCCTCCCCGCAGCCATGGGCTTCGCTGATCTCGTCCTGTCCACCCCGGGCAAGCCCGCCGTAACCATCCGCAACCTCAGCCGCTCCCAACTCCAGCGGGCCATCGAGCCCCTCCGCGCCCGCTCCAATATCGCCCCGTCCCACGCCACCCTCGCCGATGTGGGCAAGGACCTCTTTCGCTGGATCGATGGCGATGCCCGCCACGTGTCCAACATCCTCGCCTCCGTCCCCAACGGCACCCCGGCCATCCATCTTCGCATTTGCGCCGCACATGACATGGCCGAACTCCCGTGGGAACTCCTCCACGATGGACGGCGCTTCCTCATCGACGACCACCCCGTCGCCGTCCTCCCCATCCGCTGCAAGCGCACGACTGCCCCGACTCCCGCCCCGCCTGCCAACCGCCCCATGGCCCTCGCCTTCATGGCCGCCAGCGCCGAAGGCCATGGACTCGCCTCGCTGGACTTCGAGGCCGAGGAAGCCGCCATCCTCCATGGCGTCCAAGGCACGGCCGACGCTCCCACCGACATCCAGTTGTTCGTTGAGGAAAGTGGAACGAGCGACGGGCTCAAAGAGTTCCTCGCATTGCAGCCGGACCCAGGGTTCGACGTCGTTCACCTGACCGGACACGCAGGCCATTCCAAGGACGGTCATCCCGTCTTCGTCTTCGAGGACGCCCAAGGAGGGCCCTCCCTTGCCTCCCCAGCCGACGTGGCCACAGCCATCGGCAGACGGCCGCGACTCCTCTTTCTTTCCGCATGCCTCACCGGCAGCGCGGCCGCCTCGGGCCAGTCCATGGCCGGCGAATTGCTTGAGCGAGGATTCCCAGCCGTCCTGGGGTGGGCTCGACCCGTCGGCGATCGCCATGCCACCACGACGGCCGCCAAGCTGTATCGGAAGCTTGGGAATGGCATGCCGCTGGACAAAGCGTTGCTGGAGGTTCTGCGGGAGCTTCGGGATGCCAAAAAGGAGCAACCGCCGGATGCAAAAGATCCTGCGCCCGACTGGCACCTGCTCCGGCTCTTCGCTGAATCCGACGTGGGTTGTGCCTTGGTCACTTCCCCGAGGGCCGCCGACCGCCATCAACCCAAGCCAAGGCCGTCCGCCGAATCCGACTTCCTGGATCCCGTGACCCGAACGGTCCGGGTCGCCGGTCGCACTTCGTTCGTGGGCCGACGGCGCCTGCTCCAGAGGGCCCTTCGCGACATGCAACACCCCCCGATGGGGACGTTCGGCGTCCTCTTGCATGGCCAAGGTGGTCGGGGCAAGAGCAGCATTGCCGCGCGAGTTTGCGAACGCATGGCCATATCCCGGCAACGCGTGGTGATCCACGGCCCCCTTCGACTCGACCTCCTTCTCGAAGGACTGATCAACGGGCTTCCACCCGGGCAACAACCAGCTCTGAAAAGCAGCGTCTTCGCTTCCAACTACCCGCCTGACATCTCCCTCGGGATCGCCCTCGCCGGGTTGAGGGAAGCGCGCTGCTCCCCGCCCCTGATCGTCCTCGACGACTTCGAGCAGAACCAACCCAACGCAGAGCGCGGCGACCTCGGCCTGACGACGGACGCCGCGCAGCATCTCGAAGCCCTGATGCGGGCCATCAAAAACAACTCCCCTGCCGCCCGGATCCTGATCACCGGGCGCTACCTCCTACCGCCGGGGTTTGCCGCACGCATGGTGTCCGTGCCCGTTCCTCCGATGGAATCGGCCGGCGTGGGGAAGCTCGTGTACCGACTCAGCGCCGCGTTGCCGCCCGAGGCTCCCAAGCCGCACGAAGACATCCTCGCCGAGGCCCGCCGCCTGGCAGATGGCAACCCGAGGCTCTTCAAGCGGCTCTTCAAGGCCTTGAATGTCCCGGGCATGGGAGTTCAGGAACTCCTCAATGAACTGGACAGGGTGGCCGACCAGTTTCGCGAGGAGATCCTCCTGAGAAAGCTGGTGGCTGTGCTTACTCCGGAAGCACGAGCGTTGCTGGGGCGGTTGTTGTTGCTGGAGCTTCCCGTGCCGCGTGCCGTCGTCGATGCGGCGGCCGAGGGCTCAAGCCATGACCTGACGACGACCATGCTGGAACGGGCGACAGATCTCGGGCTCATGGATTTGTATGCGGATGGTACGGGGCTCCAGTACCGCGTTCCTCGACAATTGCTGGAAGGCAACCCTGCCCTGATTGCGATGCCACGGGACGCGGAGCTTCGGCGGCACGCGGGTCGGCTTCTTGTGGCAGCCGAGGCCGCGTGGTGGCCAAAGGGATCGGAGCCGACGGAGGTGCAGCTCTTGGAATTGCTGCGGCTGGCGAGTTGGGCGGACGACAAGCCGCGCATGGCCCGGGCCGCCGCCCGGGTGACGACGGGGTGGCTTAACCGGCATGCCTACGGTCCGACGCGGACGTTGCTGAAGGAGGACGTGGGCGTGGATCACCTGACTTCCATTGGGTTCATGAACCTCGCTCGGGCGGAGTTGGCGATGGGCGAGGGCGAGGCTGCGGGAACATGGCTGGAGCGAGCCGAGCATGCATGCTTGGCGGACACGGACGCCGATGTGGCGAGGGTGAAGTTTTACCGGGCGGCATGGCTGGAGCAACGCGGGCGGTGGGAGGAGGCCTTGCGCATCCTGAGGGAGGATCTCCTCCCGGTGTACGAGCGCCTGGGCGACGTGCGCTCGCGAGCGGTCACGCAGGGCCAGATCGCCGACATCCTCATGGCGCGGGGACAACTGGAGGAGGCCTTGCGCATCCGAAGGGAGGAGCAACTCCCGGTGTTCGAGCGCCTGGGCGACGTGCGCTCGCGAGCGGTCACGCAGGGCAAGA
>CAIRNV010000413.1 GCA_903880005.1 uncultured Verrucomicrobiota bacterium
ATCGTGCACGTGTGTGGCGTGTTGGTTTGTGTTCAGTTTGGTGTGCATGTTTCGCTTGTTGTGTGTATTGCGCGAGGTCCGAGTGTTGGAACCACGAAATACACGAAATACACGAAAAGAGGCCCTTCTCGTGCCCGCGGATCGTGTCCGTGGACTCGAGTCCTCGCGGGCCGTCCATGGTGATCGGTTCCCCGGACGGGGAGATGAAGCAGATCAAGCTTAACGCCTATGAGGCACCCGGCCTACCACCCTGACCGGCCCATTCCAACCTCGCCCGCCGGGTGAGGTCGCGTATGGATCCCACAGGGCCCCTTTGCCTTGATCGGACGGCCATTTCCTTGCCTTGAAGCCCCCTTTGACTGCCGTTTTAAGGTTCAACCCTGGGGCGTGACGCCATGGGAACACCGCCGCCCCCTTCGTCCCCGCCCTAATCCCCTCGCAACGCCTCCATGAGGCCGCCGCGGCAAGCCCAACGGGTGGCGAGCCATGTCCATGCGAGTCCGTTCAGCGCGACGGCCGCAAGCACGGGACCCAGCGTGGCCCACGGCAAGCCGCTGCCGCCCGCCCCCAGCGCCACCGGCGCCACGGCCACCCACGCCGACGCCAAGCCCAGCGCCAGCCCCAATAACACCAGCGTCGCGTGTTCCCACAGCACCAGGCGCCGGACCCGGCTCGACGCAAACCCGGTCGCTCGCAGGATCGCCAGCTCGCCGCGCCGCTCGTGCACGTTGCGCAGCACCACGATCCCAAGGCCCGCGCTCCCCAGAAGCAACCCAAGCCCGCCCAGCAACTGGAACGTCCCCAAGTACGTGTTCTGAACCGCGTTGAATCGTTCCAGCCGCCCCACCATGGACGTCACCTCGCCCCCGTGGTCCTGCAAGGCCCGGCTCCACGCCGTGCGCGTCGCCTCCTCCCTCGCCGCCGGTGCCTCCACCCAAAACATCCTCCAGCCCGACTCGCCCGGGAACCGACGCCGGAACGTCTCCTCGGCCATCACGAGGCTCCCTTGCAGCACGCTGTTCCTCAACGCCCCCACCAATCGCACCCGCATCGTTCCACCCTGCCCGTCCTCCAGCTCCAGCACGTCGCCCAGCCTTCGCTGGAGCGCGTACTGGATCGACGCCATGTCGCCCACCACCGGGATGGCGTCGTCGCCGGGCCGGGGCTCAAGGCAGAACCAGCCCAGGGCCGGTTCGATCCCCTTGCCGAACCCGGCGAACGTGAAGGATCCGCGGCCCGCCAACGTCGCCGGATCCACGCCCAGCAACCTTGGCCGCGCCGCCTTGCTCAGGTTCAGGCAGCTCGCGTCGTCGCCGTCCCGCACGCGCACCGGCACGGCCTGGACCCTCTCAAAGTCCTCCGGTGCCATGCCCAGCGCCTCCCGGCCCTTGTCGGTGCGGACGTCCGCCGCGACCGGCAAGGCCGTCTCGATCCAATGGGTGAACCCGCCCGTGCCGCTGCCGCGCCTCGAGGCGTCGCGCCGCGCCTCCAGCCGGAACGCGGCCATCGCCACGATGAGGAACGTGGCCGAGGCGAGGAGCGTGACCGTGGCCAGCGAACGCCCCGGCTGCCGCCCCGGCGCGCGCCATGCGAGCCCGGCGAAGGACAACCCGCGCCCCATCTTGCCCCGGCCCATCCATGAACGGCGGATCCCCGCCAAACCGGCCACCAGCAACAACGCCCCCGATCCAAAGAAGAGCCCGGGCCGATCCGACTCTGGCGCCCTCCAGCCAAAGCCCTGCAACGCGACAGACCCCAGCAGGAGCGCCCATTCCCATGGGATTCGCCGTGGACGGGCCGACCCCGAGCGGGGCATCGGGCCGGATCCGCCCGCGCCTTCGTTCAACAACTCCCGCGCGGGGCGTCGCGCCAGGCCGCGCAACGTCCACGTCATGGTCGCCAAGCCCACCACGGCGCCGCCCCACGCCGCGCCCGCCAGCGAGACGACGTTCGTCTCGAAGCCGACGCCCAACCCGGCGATGGCCGCGCTCCAGACATGGTTCAATCCCCACAGGA
>CAIRNV010000414.1 GCA_903880005.1 uncultured Verrucomicrobiota bacterium
GGACGATTCAGTTGGGAGGGAAGTGATTGCGAAGCAGATGCTTGCGCAAGCCGAGGAGTGAGCGAGGCGCGGGCCGGCACGAGGCCCGTAACGAGCGAACGACGAAGGATTTGCGCAAGCAGATCGAGCAAGCACGACCGATCCAACTAAATCGTTACGGCTAAGCTTCCCCCATTCGGTCCCTTGAAACAGTGAGGCTTCATCCACGTGCGCCGGACGGCTCGGCGGCAACACCCCACTGGCGACATTGGAGCTTGAGCGGATATTCACCACGGATATCCTCGGTTGCATGAACGGCGAAACCGTGGTTTTCAAGGTGGGCAACAGCCTGGCAGTCCGCTTGGTCGGTGACTGCCGTCTTCCCCGGGGCACCCGCGTGCGTGAACGCTGGGAGGGCAAATGCATCGTCATAGAACCCGTGGTCAACACTTGGTCCGCCGCCTTTCTTGCCAGCGCGGGCGCTTGGGATGAGCCCATTGAGCGTCCAGGCAGGAACGAAACAGCCAGGGATCCGTTCGCGTGAGATACCTCCTGGATACCTGTTGCGTCAGTGACTACCTGCGCGGCGTGGATTCCGTGGTGCAGCAACTGCAGAGGGCCAAGCCATCCGAGGTGGCCGTCAGCGCCGTCACGGTGATGGAACTGCGCTACGGAGCTGCTCGTCGGCAATCGCCGAGGCTCACCGCTGCGGTGGAGGCATTTCTGGGCGGTGTCAGCATTCTCGCCTTTGACGCCGAGTCCGCCGAGCGGGCCGGAGTCCTGAGAGCCACCATGGAGTCCAATGGACTCGGCATTGGCTTGGCCGATTGCCAGATTGCCGCCACAGCCATGGCCCTCGACCTGACTCTCGTGACCCATGATGGCGACCTCAAGCGCGTGCCTGATCTAAAGGTTGTTGATTGGAGACATGCGCCGTGAGCCTCATTCCGTGCAATGGGGTCGCATCGAAACATTTGACACAATTCACGAACCCCTGCCGGAGGTGGCCCCGGGAGGCCATGCTGGGGCGTCCAAGGCCACGAAGGCTTGGAACCACGAAATGCACGAAACACACGAAACGGAGGGGACTTATCGTGGCCATGCTCGTGGCCGCGTGCTTGACGTTGTCGCGGGCCAACCAGGGCGCACGTCCTTTGTGAACCCGGCGCCGACGAGGGCAGCGACGACACCACTGGATGCCAAACCAAATTCAAGATGCTAAGGTTCAACAAATCGACCCGGCGACGCCTCCGGGATGACGGATTTGCCAAAAGCACGGCCCAACCCGATTGCATCCCCCATCCGCACGGCAGGGCCGATCATGTCCTAATGCCGATCATCGAGGACTGACCCCACCGACACCCCATCCATGGACCCCTGCCGCCACAAATTCATCGCTGCAACTCGCGGTTCCACACCGCGCGGCCGAAATGCCGTCACACCCTAGGGCGCGACGCGGTGCGACGGCCCGGCCGGGCGGATGGCTTGGCTGATCTCATTTGCTTTGCTTGGGTGAGGCGCTCGGCGATCCAAACCTTGATCAGCGACTGCCTGGGCACCCCCAGCCGGTCTGCCTCAAGGTCGAGCCGTGACAGCAGCCATTGCGGGAAATCCACGTTCACCCGCTTGGCCCCGTGACCCGGACGCACGGCCTTGGCCAGGTCGAGGTGGGGAAGCAGGTCCTCCGAGCCGCCATCAAACAGCTTATCCAGATCATCCGCCTTCATAAATCTCCTTCTCGTTGGGGCGCGCCCGCCTTGCCGAGGCTGCCATGGGGTCGGTCATTGATTTTCGACAAGTCCACGCTGCGGCCCTTTCAGGAGGATGGAAGTGTCAAAAGGTGAGGACGGCGCGTATCGCACCCCCGGTGCTGCCCAGCCTGTTTTGTCGGTGCCAGCCCAGGTGGCGGGGGTCGGGCCAAAGGGACTTCTCCTTGGGCAAGTGGATTCGTTTCCCCTCGAAGGCCGCCAGCAACATCGAGGCCGGGCCCATCTCCTTGAAGCGTGTCGGCGCAAGCAGGACTCGATGGTCGTCAGTCAAGGACCACAGCCCTTGATCGAAGGCCCAATGGGCATTCTTGGACAACGCCAGCCCGTTGCGGGGATCGTTGTTTCGGCTGTTGGCGAACGGATGGATATGCGCCGCATCGACGATGCTGCCGGCCTGGGCTGTCACCAGCTTGTAGCCCGTCAGGGCGCACGTGTAGTCGTAGGCCGGAAC
>CAIRNV010000415.1 GCA_903880005.1 uncultured Verrucomicrobiota bacterium
CGGCCACGTCCAGCACGCCGGAGTCGGCCAAGGTGGCGGACAACAGCGCCCGGGCGTCGTGATCGTCCTCGACGGCGGCAACGCGCAAGCGCCTTGGCATTAGGATTTGTTCGTCCATGGAAGCGTGATCCTGACCCGTGTCCCCGTGCCGACGCTGGATTCCATCGTGAGCCGCAGGCCTGCGGAGGCCGCGCGTTTGCGAAGGTTCAGCAAGCCGTTGCCGCCGGGCCGGGCGTGGCCCATGTCGAAGCCATGGCCGTCATCGGCGACCTCCAGGTGCAAGCCTTCGGCATCCACGGCCATGGCCACCCGCACCCGGGTTGCTTGCGCATGGCGCACCACGTTGTTCAAGGCCTCGCGCAGCATCATCCCCATGTGATGCCGGACCTCGGGATCGAGGCGTCGATCTGGCAAGGTTTCCGGAAGGTCGATCTCGAACGCCATGCCCGCCCGGCGGAGGAACTGCGACGCATGGTCCGCCACATGGTCGGCAAGGTCCGAAACCGAGTCGCACGCGGGATCAATCGCCCACACGGCGGTCCCCAACGCGGCCATCCCGCGACGCGTTGCCTCGAGGCCGTCCCGGACATCGTCCGATGCCGCTCCCTCGCCGCGATTCGAGGCACGTTCCAACGCCAGCGAGATCTGGGTCATCGTCGCCCCGAGGTCGTCATGCAGGTCGGTCGCGATCCGTGCCCGCTCCCGATCCAGCGCCGCCGCCTGTTCCACGGCCCGCATGCGGTTGGCGTATCGAGCCCGCAGGACCCGCCGAACCCCGAGGGAGACCGTGCCCACAAGCCCCAGGGTCGTGCCCGAGGCAAACCACCATGTCTGCCACCACGGCGGCCGGACCACGAAGGCCAGACCCGCAGGCTCCCCCCACTCGAACCCATTGACCGTGGCCCTTACCTCGAGTCGATAGGACGCCGGCCGGAGGTCCCGCAGGACCGCGCTCCGCAGCACGCCCACGTCGTGCCAACGGCCATCCGGCAACAGCCGGTTTTGGAAGCGTACCCGGTCGGGAACTCCCATCACCCGGGCGTGATACCTCACCTCGAGGGCCTGGCCCGCGTACGCCATCTCGATTGGGCGCCCCTTGGCCCACGCCTCTTCCATGCCCTTCCCATCCCCCACCGACCGCACCTCGACGCGAGGGGGCGGCAACGCCGGAGGCAGGTGGGCAGGATCCACCACCACCAACCCGCGCGACGTGGGAAACCAGAGCCTTCCATCCGAAGCCTTCATGGGTTCCCTCCAATGCCCCAGCCCAAGCTCCGCGAGGAGGCCATCGCGTGCGTCGAAGTAGCGCACGTCCAATCGAGCGCGTCGTCCCTCGGCTACCGCCACGGCGGACTCGACGGAGACTCGCGCGACGGCATCGCGGCCCCTTGCCCAGAGGTAGCCTAGGTTGTCCCCCAGGACGGAACTGAACTCGCCGCCGATCAACCCCTCGGTCTCCCTGAACGTGCTGACCTTGCCGTCGTGGACGCGGGCAATGCCGTCCACCATGGGCACCCATAGGTCCCCGTCGCGGTCGGCATACAGGCGGCCAAAGAAACGATTCGTGGGCGCGCCCGGGATCTTGAACGGCTCGAACACCCCGTCCTTCATGCGAAACAGGCCGAGATGGTAGGTTGAAAGCCACAGGTGGGCGGCCTTGTCCTCCACGATCGAGAACACGACGTCCGCCGGAGCCCGGGTCTCCGGCCCCAGCGGATGAAACACACCCCGTTCACCCACTGCCACACCGCCCACGGTCCCCACCCACAACCGGCCCTTGCGGTCCTCGTAAAATGTCATGGCCCGGGGCGCCCCGATCTCCTCGTTCGGGACCTTGTGCCAGCCTTGCCCATCGCGGCTTCCCATCCCGTGGGCCATCCATCCCGCCCACCAACGCCCGGACCGGTCCACGAGCAGCGCCGAGACCCATGGCTCAATCATTTCCCCTTTCGGCCCAAGGTACGTGTCCGGTCGCGCCCGGCCATCCTCCATCGTGAGAAGCCCCTCCCCGTGGGTAGCCAACAGCAACCGGCCGGGTGCCTCCTCCACCACTTGGTTCACCAGTTGCCGGATGCCGGACTCCAGCCCGAACAAGCGGAACGATTGCGGCCGCGCGCGCACCAGGCCGCCCCCGTTGACCGCCAGCCAGATGTTCCCTTCCTCGTCCTCCGCGATGTCCGAGATGGATTCGCCCGGCAGGCCTTGCTCACGGTGCAACGAACGCACCTGGCCGTCGGGGGCAAACATGGCCAGCCCGTTTTGCCAGCCACCGACCCAGAGGTTGCCTCGTCGGTCTTGCAGCATGCGGACCAAGTCCCCGCGCATCGACTCCGGCCGCTTCCAGTTCTTTTCCCAACGCCCCTTTCGTAGCAACCGAACCTCTTCGGCGGACGCGATCCAAAGGCCCCCGCCAACGGCCGGGGTGATGCCGCTCAGCCAACGCATGGACTCCTCCTCTGGAACGAAGGCCGGCGCCCAGCCCGCCTCGTCCCTCCACCACAAGCCCGTCCGGCTCAACGCCCAAAGCCGTCCACCCTCGAACAGGACTCGATATGAGTCGCCTTCCGACAAGGGGGCCGGGGCTTCCACCGTCTCGAATCGCGCCCCGACCCTTCGCTGGATATGCCCTGGCGTGACCACCCAAACATCGCCGTCGTCCCGCGTCCCTCCATCCGGCCCAAAGGCGATGTCCCAAATCATTTCAGGGACGAGTCCATCGTCCGTTCCATACGAGCGCCATCGGTCGCCCTCCCGGACCCACAGGCGTCCCACGCCCCCGACCCACACCCGCCCGCGCTTGTCGGCGACCACGCGTCGCAATACCTGCCCGCCCGCCGGCGCGCCCAACTGCGGCGACCGATCCTCGACGTCGAACCCGTCGAACGTGCCAAGGCCGTTGAACGTGCAGAACCAAATGCACCCTTCCGCCTTGCTGTAGGCAAGCGACGCGACGGCCGAGGATTTCACCCCTCGGTCGGTCTCGATCACAGTGATCTCGTAGGCCGCGCCCAATGCCGGCAAGGGCTCCCCGGCCCATGCCATGGAAAACATCATGGCTGCCAACCAACCCAGGAGGATCAAGGCGCACCCAAGCCAGTGCATTTTACGGAAGCCACCTTCGATCACCTTATGCCGTTTCCATGCCATGCCATCCATTGAGCCCTCCCTCACGGCCGACGAACCGCCGCGTCCCCGAATCGAATCCTCCTCAGGGCGCCTTCATCGGCGCGGGCGGTGCCGGGCGGTTCTTCCCCGCCGTTGGCACCTCCACCTTCGCCAACCGCTCGTGCAACACCGCCACGCTCAGGCCGTCCCTCGCCCATCGCGACCACCGCGAGTCCCGCTCGCCCCGCGCGCGCAAGGCCAGCTCATGGTCCCGTTGCGCCCGTCCCATGGGATGGCCTTGCAACCTTTGTGCCTTGTTCATTCGATGCCCCCCCTTCCGCTCGTCGCCTTCCAGCGTGCACGCTGGCCGCAGACGACGTCCATCCGAACCTTGAGACGGCGCGACGGCCATGGGCCCACAAGCGGAATGGGAGGAGCCCGTCAACGTGAGGCACGACGGAGGTCGCGATGGCCGGCCATGGCTTGCCTCGCCGTCGCCTTCGTGGAGTCCCGTGGACGGAAACGTCGCCACAGCCGTCGTGCCTCGGGCAACGCCAACGACCTCGTCCTGGCCCTCGTCCTTGGCCGGGACGAACCCGTTGAGTCGGTCGTGCTGGCCCGCGCCTCGCTCACTCCTCGGCTTGCAGAAGCATCTGCTTCGCAATCCCTTCCCTCCCAACTGAACCGTCCCGCCTTGGAGGGATCGACTATCCCACCTCGTACACCTGCACGCGGCCCCACGACGGCCAGACGCCGTCCTTGCGTTGGGGCTGGCCATTCGCGCCCGCCAGGAACAACCGCTTCCCATCCGTCGAGAACCGCGCGTGCGTGACCCGCTTCTTGGTGTCCACGGCGTGGACCAAGCCCCCGTCGTCGGCGCCGAAGATGGCGGCGTTCCAGGTGCCCTGGGCTTGTCGTCCCGCCATGACGAAATGACGGCCGTCCGGATGCCATGCCAACGTCTCCATCAAGCCCGAGCCATGCTGGCCGTCGCGGATCTGGCCCAGGCGCGCGCCGGTCCTCCAATCCCAACGTTGCCACGTCATCTTGCCGTTGCCGGCCATGGGGTCCGCCATGGGGCCCATGCCACAACCCAGGACCGACTTGCCGTCGGGCGCGAAGGCGAGGCCGTAGATGCCGCCGCAGTAATGATGGGTCTTGATGGAGCCCCACGACGTGAAGTCGGGCGTGGTCCACTTGGAGAGTGGCTCGCTGGAGGCCTGGGGATGCGTGTCCCAAACCCGGACCTCGCCCAGCATGTTGGCCGCCGCGAGATGCCGTCCGTCCGGGCTGAAGGCGCAGCTCAGGACCGGCGGCCCATGCGAGTACGCGGCCACCACCTCGCCCGTCATCGTGTCGAGGACCTTCACCGAAGGCTCCACCTCGGCGGCCGGCTCATACTTCCATCCGCCCGGCAGGTATTGGCCCGTGCACGAGGCCACCCGGCGCCCGTCCGGCGACAGCGCCAGTTGCCAGCTCCAGAACCGGTGCGCCGCGACCTGCCTCCATGACCGGCCCGTGGCGACCTCATGCCACAGCAGGCGTCCATCATAGCCTCCCGAGATCACCACGCCGCCGCCCGGCAACACGACGCAGCCGCTGGCATACGATCCGTGGCGGGTGGCAAATGCCTCCGACCTGCCCGTGGCGAGGTCGATGCGATGCACGGAGCCATCCGCACACGCGGCGAACCCGTTGGCGTCATCGGGGCCGAGCGCGAAGCCCAGCACGCCCGAGGGCAGCTTGTGATCCTTGACCAGGGCCAGCTTCATCGGGGGTCCTTCATGCGAGCAGGTCGCGGATGGGCTCGGCGCGGTCTTCCACGCGATGGAAGGTGGGCATGCCGGGCAGCTCGTACTCGGCGTGGGGATCGATCCCGAGCGCCGTGAAGATCGTCGCGAACAGGTTCTGCTCGTTGTAGGGCTTCTCGACGACGTCCACGCCGTCGGCGTCGGTGGAACCGGTCACGACCCCGCGCTTCAAGCCGCACCCGGTCATCATGAGGCTCCATGCGTTGGGATAATGGTCGCGGCCGCGCGCGGGGTTGAGCCAGGGCGTGCGTCCGAACTCCCCCATGGCGACCACGAGTGTCGAATCGAGGAGGCCGCGTTCCCCGAGGTCCTGGACGAGGTGGAACAGCACGCGGTCGAGTTCCGGGACGAGCATCTGGTGGATCTCGTGCTGGAACACGTGGTTGTCCCAGTTCATGCCGTTGGCAACCATGACGAAGGGCGCGCCGTGCTCGATGAGGTTTCGGGCCATGAGCGTGTGTTGGGCGAAGCTGCTGGGGCCGTATCGCTCGCGGTCCCGGGCGGGCAAGCGGCTCACGTCGAAGAGGTCCGCGCTGGCCGCCATGCCCTTCATGCGCTCGAAGGCCGCGTTTTGGCCGGCCGCCACCGCGCTACGCCGGTCCCGCTCGAACTTCGCCGTGAGGAACCTCCGGAGCTTCTCCCGCGCCTCGCGGTCGTCCGCCGGGATTCCCTCGGCGGCCGCGCCGATGAGCCGCGAGTAGTCGCCGCCCACCCGGACGGGCGCATGCTCCGCGCCGACCCATCCGTTCCAATTGCCGGCCTTGAAGGACTCGAACTCGTTGCCGCCGGGGATGGGGTCGATGAAGACGAAGTTCGGGATGGGCGAGTCGAGCTGGCCCAGGGCATGGGAGAGGGCGCTGCCCAGCGTGGGACGGGTGAACCCGGGGCGCTCCGGGTTCCCGCGCTGGAGCAGGTTGATGGCCTGCAAGTGCTCCGGCTGGGCCGTCTTCATGCTCCGGATGATGTTCAACCGGTCGGCGATCCCGGCGCACAAGGGCATGAGGGACGAGAAGTGAACGCCCGGGATGCTCGTGGGGATGCTGCCAAACGGGCCGCTCGACGGACGGCCCGGCTTGGGGTCCCACGTCTCGAACTGGCTGGGGGCGCCGCAAAGCCACAGCAGCAGGCAACGCCTCTGGGCCTTCCTCGCCGCCGCCGCGAAGGCCGCGTTCTCGAACAACCCCGAGAAGCTCGTCACGGCCGCCGCCGTGCCCCCCGCCAAGCCCTTCAGGAAAAGCCGCCGGTGCAACCGATGCTCGTCCACGCGGCATGTGCCGGCGCCGGGCGCCGTCATGTCTGGGGTGGTGCTCACGGTGTCGTCAGAAATTCCGCGCTGGTCAGCAACGCCCACAGGAGGTTGCGCGCGCGCTCGCCCGCCCGGTCGTTGCCCGAGCCCGCCAGCGCGAGCGCGGCGTCGATCTCGTCGCCCGACGGCTCGCGCCCAAACGCCGCCTGGAACGCCTCGCGCACCCGGGCGTCGCCCGAGGGCAGCGTCGCGATGCGCGGGACGGTCCCGCTGCCGGACGGCTTCAACAGGTCCATCAAGGCGGGGGAATTCGCGAGGAACTGCGCCTGCTGGAACGTGGCCGACTCCTCCCGGGGCAACACCTCCGGGATCGCCGCGACGGTGGCGCGACGCAGGCCGTCCTCATCCGGCCCCAGCCCGGCCGCCACCCGCCACGAACGGGCGAGCTGCTCGCCCGACAACGGACGCTCAAGCGCCGCCGCAAACGCATCCGCCGGGGCGTCGCCCCGGCCCAGCGCATACGCACGACTCAACACCAAGCCACGCACCAACCGGCGGGGATCATGCCCCGACGCGGCAAAGTCCGTCGCCAGCCAATCCAGCAGCTCCGGGTGGCTCGGGACGTTCCGCGCGTTCATCTCGTCCACTGGATGCACCAACCCCCGGCCCATCAAGACGGCCCACATCCGGTTCACGAACGCCCGCGCCAACAGGGGGTTCTCCCTCGTGGCCGCATCCGCGAAGGCCACGCGTCGCGAGAACCGGGGCACGCGGACCTTCGCCTTGGGATCCTCGTAGAGATCGTCCCGGTCCTCCTCCTTATGGTCCGGCGCAGGCCTTGCCTCGTCCACGACCCGGCCGTTGAGCAGCGAGATGATGGCGGGTTGGGATTCCTTGCGAAGGTTCGTGAAGTTGATGAAGCCGCCGATGGCCGACTCGGCGACCGCGTTGCCGCCGTCGATGTTCTTGCTGCGGTTGAAGGCGGCCACCAAGCCCCAGTAGTGGCCTTGCTTGATCTC
>CAIRNV010000416.1 GCA_903880005.1 uncultured Verrucomicrobiota bacterium
GGCGATGAGTCCGCGCCAGCCGCTGGTGCCAAACTTGATCTGAACAGGCATGTGAGGAAGGCGCGGTGTTTGAACCGCCAAAGGGATTCAGGATCGCCAAGGATCGACACCCGAGACGTGATGCACGCCTTGGGTCAACGCTTCCAGTCGAAGGCGTTCTTCTTGAGGGCGTAGAGGTAGCCGACGAACAGGATTCCCAGGAAGGACAGCATGCCGCCGAGTACGACCGCCGCGTCGGTCTTGAGCATCTCGCGGTACGTGACCGCCCACGGGTACATGAACACCACCTCGATGTCGAAGAGCACGAACAACAGGGCGACGAGGTAGAACTTCACGGACAAGCGCGCCGAGCCTTGGCCCTCCGGAAGCATCCCGCACTCGTAGGCGGAGTCCTTGACCTTGGTGCGGCGGCCGGTCTTACCGGCCACGACGGAGAAGGCCAGGGTGCCGCCGGCGAAGCCGACGGCGACCAAGAGGAACATGAGGACAGGCAGGTACTGCTGGAGCTGCGACGTCATCGTCAGGCCAGACTACGGACGCCGTGCCCCGAGGCAAGCCCGGCGGTTCCTGCCCAGCCCATGGGTTGGGAAGATGTCGGAGGCGCGGGTGGGGCGGAATCCAGTCTCGCGCCCGCGGGTGGACGATGGGTATCCTTTCCCCCGCGCATGAAGGTTGGACTCGCATACGGAGAGGGGTTGCTGGAGGTGGATTTGCCCGAAGCCCAGACCACGGTGATCCAGCCGTCGCATCGCCCGGGCTTGGCGGACGAACGGGCGGCGGTGGTCGCGGCGCTGGAATCGCCGACGGGTTGCGAGCCCTTGGCGACATGGCTCAAGCCGGGCGCCCGGATCGTGATCCTCTTCACGGACATCACGCGTGCGACGCCCAACCACCGGCTGTTGCCGTGGCTGTTGTCCTACCTGGAGTCGAGGGGCGTGGAGCCCGGGCAGGTCACGTTGCTAAACCAGCTCGGCACGCATCGGCCCAACACGAGGGCGGAGCTGGAGAAGATGCTGACGCCGGAGGTGGTGGCGCGGTACCGGGTGCTGAACCACGAGCCGGAGAACCACGACGCCTGCGTGGCGCTGGGGACCACGCGCACGGGCGTGCCCGCATGGATCAACCGGCATTGCGTCGAGGCGGACGTCCGCATCGTTACGGGCTTCATCGAGCCGCATTTCTTCGCCGGGTTTAGCGGCGGGCCCAAGGGAATCATGCCGGGGGTCGCGCACGTCGAGACGGTGATGAGCAATCACGGATCGGCGAACCTCTCGGACCCGCGCGCGACGTTTGGCATTTGCGAGGGCAACCCATTGTGGGAAGAACTTCGGGACATTGCGCTGCGGGTGGGGCCCAGCTTCCTGCTCAACGTGACCCTGAACGAGGCGCGCCAAATCACCGCCGTGTTCGCCGGGGACTTGGTCCAGGCGCACCGCGCCGGGCGCGACTTCGTCCGCGAGTCCGCCATGCAACGGGTGGAGGCACCCTTCGACGTGGTCGTGACGACGAACTCCGGCTATCCGCTGGACCAGAACCTCTACCAAGGGGTGAAGGGCATGAGCGCCGGGGCTCGGATCCTGAAGCCGGGCGGCCTCCTGGTCTTGGCGGCGGAATGTCGCGAGGGCGTGCCGGCCGGGAGCCCTTTTGACCGGCTCCTGCGCGAGGCGTCGTCGCCGGAGGAGATCCTCGCGTTGCTGGCCACCCCGGGGTTCGTCCGCCCCGAGCAATGGCAGGCGCAGATCCAGTCGCTCATCCAGGGCCGGTTCCGCGTGCGCGTGGTGTCATCGATGCCC
>CAIRNV010000417.1 GCA_903880005.1 uncultured Verrucomicrobiota bacterium
CGGCTCCGCCAACTTCGCCATGCCCTCCACCACCTTCGGCGGCGCCTTCACCGTCGAGGGCTGGGTGTATCCCCGGACCCACGCGAGGTGGCATCGCATCCTCGACATCGGCAACGGGCCCAGAAGCGACAACATCGTTCTCGCCGCCAGCCAGGGCTACAATGGCCGGCCTGTCTTCGACGTATACTCGGGCGGCAGCCTCGTCCTCAACCTGGTATCCCCCCTGCCCATCCCCCTCAACGCCTGGACCCATGTTGCCGGCGTGGTGGGCCCGGACCGTTCCGCACGGCTGTACGTCAACGGCAAGGTGGTCGCCTCGGGCACCGCCACCTCCCTCCCCGCCGTCATGAGCCGCACCAAGGCCTACCTCGGGAAGAGCAACTGGGCCGACGCCCTCCTCGACGGCATCCTGGGCGAGGTGCGCATCTGGAACGTCGCCCGCACCGAGGCCGAGATTCAGGCGGCCATGGCCATCGGCTCCATCACCGAGCCCACCACCGGCCTCTATGCCGCCTATCCCTTCGGCGCCACGGGCGCCGATTCGCTCCAGGACATCAGCGGCAACAACCTCGGCCTCACCCAGGCCGGAAACCTTGCCTCCACCCCCATCACCCAGGGCCCCGCCATCCTCAACTCCACCAACGAGTACACCGGGTCCATCGTCACCTTCACCACCCGACCGCCCTATCTCGCCGCGTCGCCCACGCCCCAGAACAGCTTCACCATGCGGTTCTACTACAAGACCGAGGAGGGCTTCGACTGGCCCGGCATCACCAATGCGCCCCCCGCCGGCACCATCGTTCCCTACCTCCGTCCCATCGACCCGGACACCGGCGAGTTCGTGGGCGACCCCACGTCCAAGGACACCGCCTCCCTCGAGGTCGTGTACCGTCCGGTCTGGCCCGTGCGCGATCCCAAGGACTCCAGCAAGGCCCTCCCGTCGCTGCCCTTCGGCGCCACCCTCACCCGCCCGGCCTACAACCTGCCCGGCATCCGTGACATGCGCACCGCCCGGCTCCTTTACCAGCAGTCCGTCGCCCAGGACGTCTCCGATCCCGTCGTCTCGGCCGTCCTGCATGACGCCACCCGGGCCAAGTTCTCCGACCTCGAGGCGGCCGAGCTCGACCAGTTGCCCGACAGCGTCCGCTCGGAGCTCTTCCGGGGCCTGTACTACTTCCCAGGCCTCCCGCCGCACCTCGGCAAGCGCGTGTTCTTCGAGCCGAACCGCGGCAGCAAGGGCACCCTCGTCCTCAAGGGCCAGTTCTTCCTGGAGGCCCTCGGCGAGAACTACACGCTCCTCAACGTCCTTCGCGGAACCGACCTCCAGGCCGTCCTCGACCTCTGCCCGGCCAGTGACCCCGACAAGAGCAAGTGGGACGCCCTCGTGAACGCCCTCGCCACGGACGTGGAAACCTTCGTGGAGAACCCCGACGTGGCCGGCACCTACATCCCCGACCCCGACCAGACCGTGACCGTGGGCGTGGAGGACCTTGCGGAGGTCACCAGCGACGACACCGCCGTGGACTCGTATGCGTTGAGCGCGACCGGCCCGGGCTCGGGCTATGTCACGGTGATCGAGGGCAACGGCTGGGCCTTCACCAACCCCGGCGACCCCGTATCCATGCACGTCTTCAAGGTGGGCGGCGCGTTGTACACCGGCGAGGTCAAGGTCATGCCCGCCGAGAACCCGCTCAGCGAACTGGTCAGCTTCCAGCACACCGCCGAC
>CAIRNV010000418.1 GCA_903880005.1 uncultured Verrucomicrobiota bacterium
CCTCCCACCTCCGCGCCTCTGCGTCTCCGCGGGCGACTCCGCCTCATGAATTTGAAGGCGTTCGGTTTCGATGGGTCGGTCAGGTTTGTAGGCCGGGTGCCCTCACCCGGCGCACGGGGATGCGACATCCTTCCCGCCGCGTGAGGTCACGCTCCCGACAGCCATGCAATTGGCTTGGCGAAGAACCTCCCGCAGAGCCGCTGAGACGCGGAGATCTCAGACAGCAACACCTCCAACCTCCGCGTCTCTGCGTCTCCGCGGGCGACTCCGCCTCATAAATTTGAAAGCGTTCGGTTTCGATGGGCCCGTCAGGTTTGTAGGCCGGGTGCCCTCACCCGGCGCACGGGGATGCGGCGTTGTTCCCGCCGCGTGCGGGCACGCTGCCGACAGCCATGCAAATGGGTCGGAGAAGAATGGCCCGCAGAGCCGCAGAGCCGCTGAGCCGCAGAGATAATCAGACAGCAACATCTCCCACCTCCGCGTCTCCGCGCCTCTGCGGGCGACTCCGCCTCATGAAGGAGATGGCGTTGTTCCCGCCGCGTGCGGGCACGCCGCCAACAGCCATGCAAATGGGTTGGAAAAGAATGGCCCGTAGGGCCGCCGAGACGCGGAGCCTTCAGACAGCAACACCTCCAAGCTCCGCGTCTCCGCATCTCCGCGGGCGATTCCGCCTCATGCAAGAAACGGCGTTGGTTCCACCCATTGAGGGCACGCCGCCATCCACCTTGACGGGGCCCTTCCAACGGACCCGCCTCGTCCTACCCCACCAGCTCCCGCATGGGCTGGATGCCGTTGTCCACCAGGAACTGGGGACGGCCGGTCAGGT
This sequence comes from uncultured Verrucomicrobiota bacterium, assembly GCA_903880005.1. Lineage (GTDB taxonomy): Bacteria > Verrucomicrobiota > Verrucomicrobiia > Limisphaerales > UBA9464 > UBA6176. Next base: position 827 of record CAIRNV010000418.1, read on the forward strand.
CGGGCAACGTGACCTTGTTCACGTCGATGCCCATCGCCTGGTACACGGTGGCGTGGACCTCGCCGAACTGGACCGGACGGCTCGCCGCCTCGCCGCCGAGGCGGTCGGTGGAACCGATGACCTGGCCGTGGCGAAGGCCGCCGCCGGCCAGCAAGGCGCAGCTCACCCGGGGCCAATGGTCGCGGCCACCGTCCTTGTTGATGGTCGGGGTCCGGCCAAACTCGCCCCAGACCAGCACGCTGACGTCCTTGTCGAGGCCGCGGTCATGGAGGTCGTCGATCAAGGCGCTGAGGCCTTGGTCCAGCAAGGGAAGGTCCTGGCGAAGGGCACCGAAGTTGTCGCCATGATGGTCCCAACGGCTGAAGGCCAGGGTCACGCAACGAACGCCCGCCTCCACCAACCGGCGCGCCATGAGGAATTGCTCCATCAGCTTGGGGCCGCCGTCGTCACGGTTGCGCGGGTCGCCCTTGCCGTACCGCTCCACGATGCGCGGGTCCTCCTTTTTCAGGTCCAGGGCCTCGACGAGGCGGCTGGACGTGAGGATCCCGAAGGCCTGCTGGTTGTACGCGTCCAGCCCATCCATCGCGCCGCTCTGGTCCACCGAACGGCGGAAGCGATCCATCGAGGCCAGCAGGGACCGTCGGTCGGACAACCGGTCCAGGGTGACGCCCTGCAACACCATGTCCTCCTGGCCCCCGCCCTTGTTGATCTCGAACGGCGCATGGGCCGCCCCCAGGAACCCGGCTCGCCCGTTGTCCGCCCAGGGCACGTGTCCCATCTTGGGGGCCAAACCCATGTACGCCGGCATGGCGGCGTCGCCCGGCCCCAGCAACTTGCCGAGGCACGATCCCATCGAGGGCCATCCGCCGGGGGGTTGGTTGCGCGGATGCCGGCCCGAGTGACACGTGATGGCGTCGTGGCGGTCCTCAGCGCCCACCATCGAGCGGATGATGGAATAACGGTGGGCCTGCTTGGCCACGCGCGGCAGGTGCTCGCAAATGCGGATGCCCGGGACGGACGTCGCGATGGACCGGAACTCGCCGCGCACCTCGGCCGGGGCCTCCTCCTTCAGGTCGAACATGTCCTGGTGGGAGGGGCCGCCGGGGAGGAAGATCATGATGACGGCCTTGTGGCCGCGCCCGGCGCTGCGAAGGCCCGAGGCCTGCTCCGCTTGCAACAACTGGGGGAGCGCCAGCCCGCCCATGCCGAGCGCGCCGATGCGCAGGAAGTTGCGACGCGAAACACCGTCACAATAACCCGAGCTGGGCGGACGTGGTCCAAGGAGCTTTAGCATGGGACACGCTTCTTCCGGAGGTTGACTTCCGCAACCTACCACGAGAGCGACGCAGCCGGTCAATCGCGCGTTTCATCGAATCCGCTCTCCTCACGGAATGGGTGCATCCGGCGCGGTTGCTGGTAGGGTGGGCCGCGTGACGGAAACGGATGACACGCCGCCGATGCTGAAGAGGCTCTTCTGGGGATTCGTGGGGACCTTGTTCGTGTACGTGACGGGTTATGGTGCCTGCCAGGCCATGCGCGTGCGCGGCGGCCCGTGGAACGTCACCCATGCCTTGGGCAAGGACGGCGTGCCGGAGCTGCGCATCGAGCATCCCCGTCTCCTCGGCCCCCAGCCCGTCACCCTCCGGTTTCCCGGCGAGAAACCCTCCCGCACGGACTTGCCCATCACGGCCGTCTTCAGCGTTCCCATCACCAACGCGATGCCCTTCGGGCGCGTCGTGTTCGTGGATACCACGCTGCTGCCCGGCACGGTGACTCTGGAATGCTTCGGCCACGCCATCGAGATGGTGCCGCGCACGTTGTTTGTCGATTTCAAGGACGTGGGATGGGTGCCCGGCACCAACATCGTCCTCGACGCCTCCAGCAAGCCGTCGCCCGAACGCCTGAAAAGCCCGGGCCAACAGTGGAAGGGCCGCTAGGAGGGGTGGCCCCCCTTGGCGCGCCCAAAGAACACATCCTCAACCGTTCCCCCGCCCCTCTCGTCCCTATGGAAAACAACCCCCCCTCATCGTCCGCCGCCGCCGCGACCGTTCACCTGCACCTGCCGCCGGGCGTGTCGTTGCACCGGCTGGAAAACGGCCTGGAAATCCTGGTGCGCGAGGATCGCTCGGCGCCGGTGGTCAGCGCCCAGGCCTGGTGCCGGGCGGGCTCGATCGACGAGGGCCCATGGCTGGGCGCGGGGCTGTCGCACGTCCTCGAGCACATGTTGTTCAAGGGCACCACCACCCGCGGCGCCGGGCGCATCGACCAGGAGGTGCAGTCGGCCGGGGGCTACATGAACGCCTACACGTCGTTCGACCGCACCGTGTACTGGATCAACGTCCCCAACACCGGCGCCGTCACCGCCATCGACATCCTCTGCGACATCTTCCAGAACGCCACCCTCCCCGCCGACGAGCTGGTGAAGGAACTGGACGTCATCCGCCGGGAGATGGACATGGGACGGGACGACCCCGGCCGACGGGCCAGCATGGGGTTGTTCCAGGCCGCCTACTCGCGCAGCCCCTACCGCTTCCCCATCATCGGCCTGCCCGACCACTTCAACCGCGTGACGCGCGACGACCTCGTCGCCTATTACCGGGAGAAGTACGCCCCCAATAATTGCTTCATCGTCGTCGTCGGCGACGTGCGGGCCGAGGAGGTCGTGCGGCAGGTTCGCGAGGCCTTCGCGCGTTCACCCGGTCGCCCGGTGCCGTCCTCGGTCATCCCCGAGGAGCCCCGCCAGACCGCGCCGCGCGAGGTCATTGACGAGGCCCCCGTGGAGCTCGCCCACTTCAACATGTCGTGGCACATGCCCGGCATCCGTCATCCCGACGCGCCCGCCCTCGACGTCCTCTCCACGCTGCTGGGTTCCGGCCGGAGCAGCCGCCTGTACCAGGCCGTGCGCGAGCGGGCCGCGCTCGTGCATTCGGTCTCGGCGTGGATCTACACGCCGGGCCTCGCCGGGATGTTTGGCGTCAGCGGCGTCTGCGACGGCGACAAGTTCGCGGCCGCGCGCGACGAGGTGTGGGCCGAGGTGGAACGGGTGAAGACGGAGCGGGTGAGCTCGGCCGAGCTGGCGAAGGCGGTGAAGCAGTTCACCGCCGCCACGCTGGCGACGCGCAAGACGATGGAAGGCCAGGCCCAGGACCTTGGTGGCAACTGGATGTCCGCCCAAGACCCCGGGTTCAGCGAACGTTACCTCGCCGCCGTGCGTCGGCTCACGCCCGAGGACATCCGCCGCGTCGCCAACGAATACCTGGTGGACGCCCAGCGTACCTTGCACGCCCTCGTGCCCGTCGGATGCGCGCCGCGACCGGACGTGGTCGTGGACGCGACGTCAGAGCACCCCGTGCATCGATGGGAGATCCCCAACGGCCTGCGCCTGCTGGTCCGCGAGGACCATCGCCTGCCCTTCGTCGAGTTCCGGATGGCGCTGGGCGGCGGGCTGCTGGCGGAGACGCCGGTCTCCAGCGGCATCACCCACCTCATGTCACGCCTCCTGATCAAGGGCACCACCCGGCGGACGGCGTTGCAGATCGCCGATGAAATCGAGGGGCTCGGCGGATCCCTGGAGCCCTACGGCGGCAATCACAGCTTCGGGGTGAGCGCCGAGGTGTTGTCGGGCGACTTCGCCCACGGACTCGACCTGTTGGCGGACGTGCTTTTGCGGCCGTCCTTCCCCGCCGAAGCCGTCGAACGTGAGCGCGAGGCACAGCTCGCCGGGATCAAGGGGCAGCGCGACCACCTCCTTTCGTGCGCCTTCAAGGCCCTTCGCCGCGGTCTCTTCGGCGACAACGGCTACGGCCTCGACGCCCTCGGGACGGAGGCCACCGTCCGCTCCTTCCATCACGGCACCGTCGCCGCGTTCCACCGCCGCATGGTCGTCCCCCACAACGCCGTCCTCGCCATCTATGGCGACATCCATGCGGACGCCGTCCGCGCCGAGGTCGAGCAGGAGTTTGCCTCGTGGCTGCCGGCGCCCCTGCCCGCCGGGCATTCCATGACCCAGCCCAACCTCGTGACGCCTCGCCTCTCCGAGGACCGAGACAAGGAGCAGGCGGTCATCGCCATCGGCTTCCCCGGGACGACCTTCGACCACCCGGACCGCTACCCGCTGGAGCTGTTGCAGGAGGCGTGCAGCGACATGGGCTCGCGACTGTTCATGCGCATCCGCGACGAGCTGGGTCTCGCCTATTACGTCGGCGCCAGCCACTTCATCGGCCGCACCCCCGGCTATTTCGCCTTCTACTGCGGCACCGCCCCGGAGGAGGTCGAGCGCGTGGAGGCGGAGCTTCGGGCCCAGGCTCGGCAATTGGCGGAGGGCGGCCTCACCGACGAGGAACTCGCCCGCGCCAAGGCCAAGGTCGTGGGACAACGCAAGATCGCCCGGCAAGATCTCGGCCAACTCGCCATGCAGGCCGCGCTCGACGAACTCTACGGCCTCGGCCATGACCACGGTGACGGCGAGGCCGCCCGATACGAGGCCGTCACCGCCGAGCAGGTTCGCGACGCGGCGCGTCGATGCCTCGTTTCGGACCGCTGCGTCGTCTCCATTGTCCGCGGACGCAGCACCAAAGGGTAGCCCGCGCGGCCCCGGCCCCGTGTCGCCCTCCGGAATCGCCTTAGCCGGGACGATTCAGTTGGGAGGGAAGTGATTGCGAAGCAGATGCTTGTGCAAGCCGAGGAGTGAGCGAGGCGCGGGCCGGTTCGAGGCCCGTAACGAGCGAAGGACGAAGGATTTGCGCAAGCAGATCGAGCAAGCACGACCGATCCAACTGAATCGTTCCGGCTTCGCTACTCCACGTCGCCCAGGTCCCAGCAGGTGGCCTCGCGATCATTTCGCACCAGCAGGTAACGGCCCGCCACCACCGGGTGATTCCAGGTCTTGGACCCCAGCGCCTCGATGCGGCCCAGCTCGCGAAAGCCCTCCGGGCTTGCCGCGCAGACATGCACCGGCCCGGCCTCGTTCTGTACCACGATCGTGTCGCCCACGATCAACGTCTGGCCCGATCCATAGCGACCGTCCTTCCACAGGCGACGCCCCGTCCCCGCGTCGATGCATGCCAGCAAGCCATCGTCCAACCCGTACAAGTGGCCGTCGTGCAACGCCGCGCTGTTGAACTGCGTCTTCATCGTGACCCCCTTCCACAGCGTCTCCGCCACCCACTGCCTGCCGTCGTTAACCACCACGTGCACGACCTGGCAACCCATGCCGTAGCCGGCCGAGACGAACACGCGGTCGCCCGGCAACACCACCGGTTGCGACGCCCTCGGCCACGTGGCCGCACCCCACGGATGACGCATCCACTCGCGCCCCGTCGCCGGGTCATGCGCGGTCAGGTGGCGGGCGTTGCTGGATAGCACGACCCGGCGTCCCGCCAACGTGGCCAAGATGGGCGACGCATAGCTGGCGTCCTCCTCGCCCGCCTTCCAGGCCAGGCTTCCGTCCGCCACGCGATACGCCAGCAGGGTGCCGCCCGCACCCTTGCCTCCCGTCACCACCACAAGGTCGTCCACCACGAGCGGCGACGCGCTGGTGCCCCACGTCAGGTTCGACAACCCGTTCTCCTCCAACACGGATCGTCGCCACGCCAAACGCCCGTCCCCCGCATCGAGGCACGCGAGGATGCCCGTGCCGCCCATCGCGAACACCCGGCCCCCGTGCACCGTCGGCGTCGCTCGCGGGCCGTCGCCCCCCTGCCATTCGGAGAACCGCGTCCGCTCCGCATGCGACCACAGCGTGGAGCCCGTCGCCACGTCGAGGCACGTCACTCGTTCCTCCCCGTCCACCTGCTCCTGCGTCCACGCCTGCCCGTCCACGATGGCAAACGAAGACCATCCCAACCCAATCGGCCTGCGCCAAATCTCCTTGGGCATGGACGCCGTCCAACGGGTGTTGATCCGCGCCCCGGCCAGAACGCCCCGTCGCTCCGGGCCCATGAACTGGGGGAAGTCCGCCAGGCCAGCAAGCCGGGGCGCACGGGTTGTCGCGCCGCCCGGGCGGATCTCGCCGACGGCACCGAGCGGCTTCGCGGGTCCATGCATTCGCCAAGCGAAACGTGGCAAGCCCGTCCCGTTCACCGTTCCATCCACCCGAAGCAACACGCCGGCCGCCGCGCCCAACAACAACACGCAGCCCAAGCCAGCCCACCGAACCCTCGCCGGGAATCGCCTAGTCGCGAGGAACCATCCCAGCAGCACCAAGAGGCCGGTCAACGGCAGCAAGGCCATCGTCCATGCCTTGAGGTTTCGCTCCCATTCCGGCTGCGCCCGGACCCATCCCATGGCCAAGGCCACCACCACCGCCGTGATCCATGGAAACCATGGGATTCCCCGGACCGACGCCTTTACTCCAACGCGCTGGCCCGCCTCCCTTGCCGCCTCCTTCGACTGGTCTTCATGCATCGCCCATGGCTACCCCGTGCCCGCGAAATGCAAAGCAACATTCCCGTGCGTTGACGCTCCAATGGAGGCCGTCGAAGGCGTCCCGTACGGGACCTACACCGCGTGTTCGCCGCGCTCGTCCGTGCGGATGCGAACCGCCTCGTCGATCGTGGAGACGAAGATCTTGCCGTCCCCGATCTTCCCGGTCTTGGCGCCGCGAATGATGGCCGCCACGGCGGCATCGACGAGTTGGTCCGTCACGACGACCTCCAGCTTGAGCTTGGGAAGGAAGTCCACCGTGTACTCCGCGCCGCGGTACACTTCCGTGTGACCCTTCTGGCGGCCGAACCCCTTCACCTCGCCCACGCTCATCCCTTGGATGCCGGCCTCCTGCAACGCGTCCTTCACGTCCTCCAGCTTGAACGGCTTGATGATGGCCTCGATTTTCTTCATGCCGTCCAGATGCTGCCCGCATTGCCCCGTGGCGTCCAAGCATCAATCCAGCCCAACCGGCCGCTCGGTACATCCCGAAGTTGTGGGTGATCCCGAAAACATCGCGGATCCCTCCATGCTCGGAACGCATCCCGCCCGTATGCCGCCACCACCGAGGCGCGAACTCTTTCCCGCCTAATCCGGGACGATTCAGTGTGGATGTAAGTAATTGCGATGCAGATGCTTGCGCAAGACGAGAAGTGAGCGAGGCGCGGGCCAGTGCCAGGCCCGTAACGAGCGAACGACGAAGGATGTGCGGAAGCAGATCGAGCAAGCACGACCGATCCAACTGAAGCGTAACGGCTAAATCCCCGCGCAAGGAGGACGGAAGCTATTGCTTCACAGCCCTCGAGAGGCAGCAGGCGGATTGCCTACACGCGATGGCAGCGGACGGGCGACCCGGGCATCGGCTCGGGTGGGCTCATCCGACGTGATCTCGGCGTTCATCTGCCATGAAGCCGGAGGCCTCCCAGCCTATAGCCGTGGTCGAGGAGCGAGGCGACGACACCAGCGGGGACCCACGCAAAAGTGAACCCCCGCATTCCGGCAGGGATGCCAGCGCCGCGGGCCGGACTTGGCTGGCTACCCTCCAGGGTGTGGAGGGTGATGGGGATCGGCTAGCGGCGGTATCGCTTCGCTCAACCCCCGGCTACCTGCTGCGAAAACTTCGGTTCCGAGCAAGGGATCCCATGCGGCGCGTCCTTCAGGGGGGCGCAAGGCGTCATTCCCCTGCATTGGTATGCCCGGTTTTCGGAGAGGGTGAGCGGATGGGGGGCCTTGGGATCCATCCGTTTGCCACTCCCTCCACGTCCAAGGCCGGACCTGTGAACCGACGAACTTTTGCGCGGAGAACATGGCAAACTCTTGGACCTTGACGAGCCGCGGCCTGTGCGTGTAGCCAATCGCCCGTGACGAACCGCGCCCGCTCGATATTCCTCACCTTGCAGATCATTGCATGGCTCGCCAGCCTCCTCGCAATCGCCCCTGCGGTGGAGGCCCAGCGAGTCCGGCCGAACGTGAACGTGCCTTTGGTGCCCCCAGCAGCCTCGGACTACGCGGCGGTCGCGGCGTTTCCAGGCCTAAAGTTCCCAGGCTTGGTGCATCTCGCCACGATCCCGGGCAACACCAATTCCCTTTTGCTCCTCGATCGCGTCGGCCGGGTCTTGATCATTCCCGACGTGTCGCGGCCAGCGATTCAAACCGTCCTCGACATTCAGGACCGGGTGTTCCAGTGGGAGGAGGGTGGTCTCCTCGGGATCGCCTGCCATCCCGGATTCCAGACCAACGGCTTCATGTACCTCTACTACACGGCGAACACCAACAAGCCCAACGAGGTCCCGGCCTTCTTCGATCGCATCTCCCGCTTCCACGTCCACGATCGATCGTCGTGGATTTGCAGCGCGGGATCAGAGACTCCGATCATCAGCCAGCGCGATACCACGGGGCACCACAACGCCGGCGATCTGAAATTTGGCCCCGATGGATACCTGTACGCATCCTTCGGCGACGAAAGTCTGCCCGACTCCATATCCATCGATCGCAGTTTGTTCAGTTCCATCATTCGAATCGACGTGGACGGGCGGCCTGGCAACCTTGTTCCCAATGCTTGGCCCGGCAAAGCTGGTTCCTACTGGATTCCTGCCGACAACCCGTTTGTACAAACAACCCGGTTTTGGGGAAGGCAATTGGACAAGGCAAAAGTCCGCACGGAATTGTACGCGGTGGGCCTGCGTAACCCTGTTCGCTTTGGTTTTCACCCGGACGGTCGCCTGTTCGCGGGCGACACCGGGCAAATCAAGCGCGAGGAGATCAACTTGGTGCTCCCCGGCCGGCACTACGGATGGCGGCTTTGGGAGGGCACGATCCGCTATGATCCCGCAAAGATACCTGCGGGCCAAGAGATGGTCCCGCCGATTCATGAATGGGGAGGCGACGGGCTTCGCGGCTGCGCCATCGGCGGGATCGTGTACCGCGGGAATAGGCTGCCCGAACTCAATGGGCAGTTCCTCTTTGCCGACTGGAGCCGCGGCTTCGTCAAGGCGATCCGCCAAGCTCCGGACGGCACGTGGCCGGTCCAAACCGTAATTCCCCATTCCGCAAGGGCGGTTGCATTCGGGGAAGACCCGTCCAATCGTGACGTCCTCATCGTTGCAAGGGACACTGCCGGCACGGCCGTACTCCGCATTGTACGATCCACGCCGAGCGCCCAACCGTTCCCCGCAAGGCTATCCGATACCAAGGTCTTCCAAGACATGGCCTCGCTGACGCCCGCAGCCGGGCTCCGTCCTTACGATGTCAATGTTCCCTTCTGGTCTGACGGCGCCATCAAGCGACGCTGGTTCTCCATTTTGGATCCCAACCAGAAAGTGACCTGGAGGGCGACAGCCAATTGGTTGTTTCCCAGGGGAAGCTTGTGGGTCAAGCACTTTGACTATGAGACCATCGCCGGGGATCCCGCGAGCCGTCGCCGTATCGAGACGCGTTTGCTGGTGAACGGCTCGGCGGGTTTCTATGGCGTCACCTACCGTTGGAATGCGGAGCAAACCGATGCCTTCCTGGTCGATCCATCCGGTGAGACGGAGGAGATTGGTACGACCGATTCCTCTGGGAAGCCTGGCGTTCTGCGATGGCGGTATCCATCGCAGGCGCAGTGCATGACCTGCCATTACGAGGCTCCAGGGTTTGCCTTGGGGTTCAACACGGCGCAATTAAACAAGGACGTGGCAACCCTCGATGGAACCCGGGCCAATCAACTCGCTTTGTTGCACCGGGAAGGATGGCTTAACTCGGCGCCAACCGACCCGGCCGGACTGCCCAAGCTGTATGACGCAGGCTCGGGGGATGTGACCGTGGAGGTGGCGGCCAGGTCGTTCCTAGCATCCAACTGCGCCTACTGTCACCAGTGGTACAACGGTGGCGCTGGACGCGGGATATGGGATGCGAGAATCACGATGCCTCTTTCCCGCACACTCCTGACCCTTGGGAGACCGGCCGACATGCTGGGGAACACCACCAACACCTATTTGGTTCCGGGCAACACTAACAATTCGCTCATCCACCGCCGCGTCGATGACATGACACCTATTCACATGCCGCCCTTGGCCGTGTCCGGGACCCCCTTGCGCAATGACGCCGGGGTCAGTCTCCTGGCACGCTGGATCGCCGGCACCTCCTTCGTGGTCCAGCGTTCAACGTTCTACAACGGGTCGGTTTTCGACGGTTGGCGTTTGGCTGTTGATGATGCAGATGACAAGGCGATCGCCGCAGGCAAGACGGCGCTATTGCCCGGTGCTTCGGCCGTCTTCTCGAATGTGACCAGCTACGAGCGCGGCATCAACGGCGTCATCATCGACATCTCGCGGACTGCACCCGGGATTGGCCTTGGGGATTTCGCATTTTTCTCGAGCACCTCTGGCACCAATTGGCTCCCGACGTCGCCGCCCGACCAGTTCCTGGTGCGCCGCGGCGCCGGCTTCAACCAGTCCGACAGGATCATGTTTGGCTGGTCCACGAACGCCGTTCGAAATGCTTGGTTGAAGGTTGTGGCTCGTAGTTCACCCGGCACGGGCCTTGGCGCGGACGACGAGTTCTACTTCGGGAACAGCGTCGGTGAGACTGGAAATGATGCTTCGAGATGGTCCGTGGATCAGGCAGACCTTAATGCAGTGCTCGCGGCGGCTGGTTCGTCCGCGGCCAGCTCGGCTTCGATTCACGATATCAATCGTGACGGGATCGTGGACACCAAGGACTCCATCGTCATAAGCGGGCGGATTGCTTCGGGGTCCGCCGCACTCGCGGGCATCGCCCCTCAGTATGACGGCTTTGCGCCCCGCAAGGTGCTGGCCTACGGAGGGCCAAGCAGGCGATCGACCGTTGCTGGTGTCCATGACGACGTCGGCGCGAGCGTCTCCGCAGCTCGGGGCCCTCGTGGTGGATGGCTTCTTCGCGTCGATGGGACGCCTTTTCAGAGGTATTGGGTTGAGAGGTCGGACGTCGTCAAGTCCGGGACATGGCGATCTGTTTTGTCAGACCCGCTGGAAATCCCGGCGAGCGGATCGGCATGGGTCGAAGCCATGGAAGAAGCCGGCGATGTGGGGTTCTTCCGAGCGACCAAGCCTTCACCCGCTGTTTATCCGGGTGTGATTCGAGAATAGTTTGGCTCCGTACCGACCCCATCACCATCAGGAGGGCCGTCGCTGCCGCAGGATGCTGCGGGATGCATTCACTCATCTTGAATCCTAGAGCCAGTCAAGTCTCGTTGGCACGGTAAGCCGATAACTCGGGCCTCGCGGTGCAGCCGGCTTCATGCAAGGTGCGCTGCAAAAAATGAGCTAACGAGCCAGGCAAAGGAGAGCAATCACGATGGATGCAATGGATCCAGATGCGACGGGCGCGATGCACCGCGCGCGAACGCCTTCGCACGACGCCCATTGACCCCGTCGCCTGCTCCAACCCAACCTCGGTCATGGCCTCGCGCTCCGTGTTCCTCCTGGTCCTCGCCTTGATTTGGGCGGGGTGCTCGTCCGTCTCGACCCCGCCCCGCCCCATTGCCCAGGGGCCTCGCGTCCAGTCGGCGTCCTTCGGGCGCCTGCCGGACGGTCGCGAGGTGCGGATCCACACGCTCGTCAACGCCCGCGGCATGCGTCTTCGCGCCATGGACCTGGGGGCCACCCTCACCGAGGTCCTGGCCCCCGACCGCGCCGGGGCCATGACCAACATCCTGCTCGGCACGGAGTCGCTGGACGCCTACCTGAAGGGCTTCCCGGGCGCCGCCTCGGCCATCGGTCGGTACGCCAACCGCATCCGCGACGGTCGCTTCACGCTCGACGGCCGCGTGGTCCAGGTGACTCGCAACAACGGCCGGCACCATCTGCACGGCGGCAACCAGGGTTTCGCCGCCAAGCTTTGGTCGGCCACCACCGGCTCCTCGGCCTCGTCTTCGTTCGTGCGCTTCACCTACCGAAGCCCCGATGGCGAGGAAGGCTACCCCGGCAACCTGGACGTCTCCGTCACGTACACGCTCACCGACGCCAACGAGGTGCGCATCGACTACCACGCCTCCACCGACGTCGCCACGGTGGTCAACCTGACCAACCACGCCTACTTCAACCTCGCGGGCGGCGGCGACGTCCTGGATCACCTGCTCCAGATCCACGCCCGGGCGGTCTCCAAGGTGGATCGCGACCTCATTCCCTTGGGTCCTGCCCTGCCCGTGGCCGGAACCGGCCTCGACTTCACCCGGCATCGCCCCATCGGCGAGCGCATCCGGGACGACTTCGGGGGCCCGAATGGCTACGACCACAACTACCTGCTGGAAGGCATGCCCGGGCGCCTGCGATTGGTGGCACGCGCCGAGCACCCGGGCTCCGGCCGCGTGATGGAATGCCTGACGACCGAGCCCTGCCTCCAGCTCTACACGGCGAACCACTTTGGCGGCGGCCCCAACGACCCGCCCGCCTGGCGCAAGCACCCGGCGTTCTGCCTTGAGACCCAGCACGCGCCGGATTCGCCCAACCACGCCGACTTCCACTCCACGACGCTTCGGCCGGGCACCGCCTTTGACTCCACCACGGTCTATCGGTTTTCAACCCTGTGAAGCGCCCCGCAATGGGCGCAACGCCGGGGTCCCGGCACGGGTGGGGTTGAACCGCGGAGCGGGCCGCCCTGCCTGGATTGCGAGGCAGATCAAGCAAGCACGACCGATCCAACTGAATCGTCCCGGCCAAGTCGGGATCGGAGCGCAGCCTCGCGTTCCAGCCCGGGACATGGGATGACCACGCCATGCAATCAATTCCCCGAAGGCACGGATGGATGGGATGGGCGGCGGCCACCTTGGCCATGGCTGCGAGCGCATGGGTGGGGTGCGTCTCCCGGCCCGGGGCGTCATCGCCGACGCAGGCGGTGGCGTTGACGTCGGGCGGGTTCACCGCCGGGATCGAAGGCCCGGCCTGCGACGCCGACGGCGTCCTGTATTGCGTGAGCTACGGGACCGCGCCGGTGATCGGGCGCGTCACGATGGACGGGCACGCCGAGGCGTTCGTCACGTTGCCCCAAGGCAGCACGGGCAATGGCATCCGGTTCGCACGCGACGGGTCCCTGTTGGTGGCGGACTACACGGGTCACAACATCCTCCGCGTGAATCCCTCCACGCGGGTCGTGTCCGTCATGGCCCACGACGATCGCATGAACCAGCCGAACGACCTGGCCTTGGCGCCGGACGGCACCGTCTATGCCAGCGACCCCAACTGGGCCAACGGCACGGGGCAGCTCTGGCGACTGGATCGCGAGGGGCGACTGCACCGGGAGGCCGAGGGCATGGGGACCACCAACGGCATCGAGGTCAGCCCCGACGGCCGCCGCCTGTACGTCAATGAAAGCGTCCAACGCAACGTCTGGGTCTTCGACATCCGGCCGGACGGCTCGCTCGGCACGAGGCGGCTCTTCCGGAAGTTCGACGACCACGGCTTCGACGGCATGCGCTGCGACGTGGATGGCAACCTGTACATCACGCGGCACGGCAAGGGCACCGTGGTGGTTTTGGACCCCGATGCCCGCGTGGTCCGCGAGGTGGACGTGCTCGGGAAGCACCCCACCAACCTCACCTTCGGCGGCAAGGACCGGCGCACCGTCTTGGTCACCGAGGCCGAGCACCGGCGCGTCGTCATGTTCCGCGCGGACCGGCCCGGTCGTGAGTAAGGCGGGACGATTCTGGGTCCCGTCCAGCGGCAGGATGCCGCTGCAACCTTCCATGAAGGCCGGGTGAAAGTGGAAGCGGCTTCCAGCCGCTTGCCCAGCATGCACCAGCGGCAGGATGCCGCTGCCACTCTGCCCGAGAGTCGCTCGGAGGTTCGGCATCCTTGCCGCCGCGTGAGGGCACGCGGCCTACAGCATGGGCCATGCCTTTGGCTCCACCTGAAGGCATGAGTGATCCCTACACCCTCTGCTGTTTTTAGGCCGAATCCTTATGGCTAGGCGAGGCGTTCCTCGGACGAGGTGTGATGCGCAAAGGACCCAGGATCCACGGAAGCAGAACGGGCCTGCACGGCCGACCGAAATGGCCGGGGCGATGGCCTAGTCAAGACCCGCGATCGACTCCAATTCGCGGACGCGGGCGTCGATGTCCTCCCGCGAGACCTTCGTGGTCACGGTGAGGCCGAAGCCCTCGCAGCAGAACGACGCCACCACCGCCCCGTGGACGATGGCGCGACGGAGATTGGAGTCGATGGAGCCGGACTTGCGGCTGGCGAGGTAGCCCATCAAGCCGCCCACGAAGGAATCCCCGGCGCCGGTAGGATCGACGACCTTCTTGAGCGGGTAGGCCGGGGCCACGAACAGGCCCTTGGGCGAGGACAAGATGGAGCCGTGCTCCCCCTTCTTGATGATCACGTAGCGGGGCCCCATCCGGTGAATCTTCGGGAGCGCCGACACGACGTTGTCGTCCTCGGTCAACTGCCGGGCCTCGGAGTCGTTGAGGACGAGGCAGTCGATGCGCTTGAGCAGGCGCATCACGTCGTCCAGCGCGATGTTGAGCCACAAGTCCATGGTGTCGGCCACGACGAACTTGGGGCGGGCGACTTGGTCCAGGACGCGGAGCTGGACGGCCGGCGCGATGTTGGCGAGGAGGACGTAGGGACAGGACTCGTAGTCGCCCGGGATCGCGGGCTGCCAATGCTCGATGACCCCCAGCACGGTCTCCAGCGTGCGGCGGTTGTTCATGTTGACCTCGTACTCGCCCGACCAATGAAAGGTTCGGCCGTCCTTCACCCGATCGAGCCCCTTCAGGCAGAGCCCGTGCTTTTCATACAGGCGGATGTACTTGGCCGGAAAATCGCCGCCCACCACGCCCACGAGCCGCGTGGGCGCGAAGAACGACGCCGCCACCGCCGCATGGCTGGCGGAACCCCCGAGGAGCTTGGGGTTCTCCTTCTTCGGGGTCTTGATGGAATCCAGTGCCGTCGTGCCAACAACCAATACGCTCATGAGATCAAGGGGGAGGCCCGCTTCATGCAGGCGACGGCGAGGGAACCGATTCAAGGCCTGCCAAGTCAATCAAAGTCCGAGCAACTCATGAAGTAGTGGCAACGCGGGCATCGCAGCTTGCATCGCTCGTTGTGCAACTCGTGGCTGCATCGCGGGCACCAACGCCAGTGCTCGCCCGGCGTTTCCCCGGCCTCGTCCGACGACCGTCCCGATCCTTCCCGGCCATCCTCCCTCCCCGCGCCCGGCTCGTTCAAGCTACCCGACATGCGCCCGACCTTGCCGCAGCCAACGAAAAATCCAGCCCTCATTTTGACGGTCACCCCGAGACGGTCCGCCGGGGCCGCAGGCCAGGTTTCGCATCCCATGGCGCGGTTGGAAGCCGTGTCTCCCCATGAATCCACAGGCTGACCTTTTTTCATTCGGCCTGTAATTCCTTCGACGGGATCTCCCAGTTGCCTGGTGCATGAGTGTTGAAACAGAAAGGTCCGGTCGTGTTTGTCCCCACTGCGCTACCCCCATCCCGGCAGAGGCTCCCGGGCAGCTCTGTGCGCGTTGCCTGCTCCGCGCCGCCGCCACCGAAACCGACGCGATCCCGTCGCAGCAGCGCCCCTCGCCCCCTTCGATCGCCGAGGTGGCCGCCGCGTTTCCGGGCTTCGAGGTCCTCAGCCTTGCCGGCGTCGGGGGCATGGGATTCGTGTATCGCGTCCGGAACCGGATCGATGGCCGTGAATCAGCGCTCAAGCTCCTGCCTGCGGCCCTCGCCGGCACGCCGGCCTTCGTCGAGCGCTTCGAGCGCGAGGCCCGGACCCTCGCTCGCCTCCACCACCCCAACATCGTGGCCGTCCACGGGTTTGGCCGCGCGGCGGGCTTTTGCTACCTGCTCATGGAGTTCATCGACGGCGCCAACCTCCGGCAGGCCATGCGTTCATCGCGGTTCAACCCCGCCGAGACCCTCGCGCTCGTCCCCCAGCTCTGCGACGCCCTCCAATACGCCCATTCGCAGGACGTCCTGCATCGCGACATCAAGCCCGAGAACATCCTGCTCGATCCCCGCGGCATCCCGAAGATCGCTGACTTTGGCATCGCCAAGCTGCTGGGCGATCGCGCGTCGCTCGACCACCTCACGCTCACCCAGACGGGCCAACGCGTCGGGACGCCCCACTACATGGCCCCGGAGCAAATCGAGCGGCCGGACTCCGTCGATCACCGCGCGGACATCTACTCGCTCGGCGTGGTGCTCTACGAGTTGCTCACGGGCGAGCTGCCGCTTGGGCGTTTCCCCGCGCCGTCGCTGAAGGCCGCGCTGGATGCGCGCATCGACGACATCGTGTTCCGTGCGCTCAGCAAGGAACGCGAGCTCCGGCAACAGTCCGCCAGCCAGGTGCGCCATGAGGTCGAGTCTCTCGAATCGACGCCGCCCACGCCTCCGCCCGCGTCGCCATCGCGCACCTCGGCTTGCTGCGTCACCACGCCCGCCCATCTCCAATCCTGGAAGGGACACTTCCATGCGTTCCCCCATCACGGCAGCCTGCGGCTGGAAGCGGGCCAGTTGGTCTTCGCCAGCCCGAATCAATGCTGGACCGTCACGCTGGACCGCATCACCGGGCTTTCCCTCGGGCAGCTTCCATGGTTTGTGAACCCTGGAATCGAGTACGTCGCCGTGCGCTTCGTCATGGCCGGGAACGAGCAATGCCTCCTGCTGACACCTCACGAATCCAACCGGGGTCTCGCGCAAGCCCGGGGGCTCGCAAAGGAATGGGAAACCGCCATACGGGACGCGGTCGCGGCCGCCGGCCTCCCGGAGGTCCCGGCCATCGACCGGGCCCGGCTCGGCGAGGGCCCGCGCCAAAGGCTTCGCACCCTCGCACTCGCACTCGTGTTCCCGGCCATCGGTGTGACGGCCGTCGCGTATGCCAACCACCGCGCCACCGCAGACATCCCCGGGGGCGAACTCCAGTCCATGGCCATCATCATCGCGAGTGGCCTGGTCGGTTTCGTCCTCCTCATGCTGCTCGTGGGGCTGCTGGTGAAGGTCCTCCATTACTTCCGCTCCAGATCCAAAGGACAGCGCCGCGTGCTTCGCTCCATCCTGGTCTGGAACGTCCTGCCCCTCATTCTCGCGCTGCTTCCCTACCTCTTCTTCAAGTCCAAGCCGATGGCCAGTCCACACGACCCTGAGGTGTCGGCGGGCACCCAGCTCCGGCTGTTGTTCCGCTTGATCAACACCGCCTCCAATCGGGTGGGCGTCCTCCCCCCCAGCCTCCAGGCGTTCGGAGAGACCGCCATCGACCCAGGCTCCGGCGTAATCTTTTCCTACACCGGGCATGAGGCCGAGCCTTCGTCGCAGGTCCTCGCCTTTTCCGAGCCCTTTCGAGGCACCGACCTGCGCGCGGTCCTGTTCCGTGACGGCTCCGTCCAGCACCTCCATGACGGGGCGTTCTGGCAGGTTTACCGCGGTGACCCCATCACCGAGGTGGGCCGCACGCTGCCGCCCGATGCATTCGCCGCCGAGATCGACCGCGTGCTGGCGCAGGGGCGCACCGTTGCCCGGCAAGGGAATCCCCCGGCGCTCCTCGTGCTTCCCGTCTCGATGGCCGAGGTCTTTTGGATGGCCGCCCACGAGGCCAGCGCGGAGGGCAAGCCGCACATGGCCTTGCAGATCATGGATGCCGTCGGTTGGGATGACGCCGGCATGGCCCTGGGCGGCGGGGGCCCCTTCGAGGTGGAGTTCGCATTCGCCGGACATCGTTACCGGATGTCGCGGGCAGGGGTCATTGGGGTGCGCATCATGCTCGCCGCCCATGCCGGGGACGTCGCCCGGCTGCAACGAGCGCAATCGCTCCTCCGCAACGAGGCCGAACCCGATCCACGGGAAGACCGGGTCCTCCGATTGTTCGAGCGATCCCGGCCCGGCGATGCGCCGGACGCCGCCGAGATCTTCGAGGTCAGGCTGGGGGAATTGCTCCGCGCCGTGCCCTCGCAACAGGTGCGGGCCCATGTCCTCCGCCGAATCCCTGGCAACCCGACCGCCAACGCGTCGAGCGAGACGTTTTTGCCGTGGACGCCCCGGCTGTGAGACCCATGCAACCCGACGCACCCAGCCCCTACTTCGCACCCACCCGCTGGTCCCTGGTCCTCCGGGCGCGCGGGCCGTCACCGGAGGCACGAACCGCACTCTCCGACCTTTGCGGCGCCTACTGGAACCCCGTGTTCCGACACCTCAAGTCCCAGGGCACGGACGACGACACCGCCCGCGAGTGGACGCAGGCGTTCTTCACCCACGTCCTGTCCGGCGACCGCATCGCGCAGGCTGATCCCGAACGCGGGAGGTTTCCCTCCTATCTTCTGGTGGCGCTGCGGCGCTTCCTGAAGGACCGGCGCCTCGCCGAGACGCGGATGCGGCGTGGCGGTGGAATCGCCCATGAACCGATCGAGCCGGGGACGCCCAACGAGCCCGCGTTTCCGGACACAGGCTCCGATACCGCGCGCTTCGACCACGATTGGGCGCTCACGGTCATTGCGCGCAGCCTGGACGCCGTCGCCGCCGACTACGCCGCTTCGGGGCGTTCCAGCGTGTTCGACCACCTCAAGCCATGGCTCGAAGGCCATGCCGGGAACCCCACCTCCGCCGCGCAAGCCCTGGGACTCTCTGAAGGAGCCCTCAAGGTGGCCATCCATCGACTTCGACGCCGCTTCCGCGAGGCGGTGCTGCTCGAAATCCGTCACACCTTGCCCGAAAACGAAGACCCGGCCGCCGAACTCCAGTACCTGATCGAGGTCCTCTCCTCCGCCGGCACCGCGCCGTCCCACACGGGACCGGCCTCCGATCGATGACGTCCCACCGGCGGGGCGCACGGCACGGCATGCCCCATCCCCGTGCATCCCGAAGTTGTCGGCGGGATCTGGGACGGGCAGCGGAGAGCTGACCGGTCCCGCCGGCAAGAGCATCCAGTGGCGGCCGGGGACGGCCGCGCTCCCAGGGATGAGCGCCCACGACGCCTTCGAGATCACCAACAACTTCGGGATGCAACGGCCCCATCCTTCCCCCAAACGCAGGCTCGCGTCGGGCGCGTCCGCCACGGCATGCTGATGGCCTCATGAGCGCTGAATCACGTCTTGCCGAGCTGAAGCTCGTCCTGCCGCCCGCCCCCAAGCCCGTGGCGGTGTACAAGCCCCTCGTCGTCTTCAACAACGCCGCCTACGTCTCCGGCCACGGCCCCGTCTGCACGGACGGCTCCCTGATCCGGGGCGTCGTGGGCCGCGAACTCGACCTCGCCGCCGGACATGCCGCCGCACGCCAGGTCGGCCTCGCCATCTTGTCCACCCTGCGCAGCCATCTCGGCTCCCTCGACCGCGTCCGCCGCGTCGTGAAGATCCTCGGCATGGTCAACACGGCCCCCGACTTCTACGACCATCCCAAGGTGATCAACGGTTGCTCCGAGTTGTTCGCCGAGATCTGGGGGCCCGAGCATGGCATCGGGGCGCGTTCCGCCGTCGGCATGGGCCCGCTCCCGGGCAACATCGCCGTCGAGATCGAGGTGATCTTCGAGCTTGCCTAGGCTCCCACGCGCGCCATGCCCGTGACCCTTCCTTGGGACGCCCTCCGCAACGCGGGCGACCTGCCCTCGCCCGCCCTCCTGATCGACGATGCCCGGCTTGAGTCCAACCTCGCCGCCATGGTGCGCGTGGCCGGGGACGTCCGTCGGCTAAGGCCCCACCTCAAGACGCACAAGCTGCGCCCACTGGTCCGGCGCCAAGCCCAGCTCGGCATCACCAAGGCCAAGGTCGCCACCGTCGCCGAGGCCGAGATGGCCGCCGCCGCCGGAGCCCGCGACATCCTCCTCGCCCTCCAACCCGTGGGGCCCGCCGCCACCCGCCTCGCCCGCCTCGCCCATCACTTTCGCGACACCGTGTTCTCCGCCGTGTTCGACGCGCCGGAGCCCCTGCGCGCCATGGCTGCGGCCGTGGCGGAGACCGGCGCGCCCGCCGTCGGCGCATGGATCGACCTCGACATCGGCCAGCACCGGACCGGCATCGCCCCGGGCGCGGGCGCCGTGGACCTGGCCTGCGAGATCCTGCGCCACCCGGGCCTTTCGTGGCGTGGGTTGCATGCCTACGACGGCCACCTCGGCATCACGGACGTCGCCGAGCGCACGCGCGCCTGCGACGAGGCCTTCGCGGGCGTCGAGGCGCTCGCCCGGCAACTGAAGGAGCGAGCCATCGCCGTCCCGGCCATCGTCGCCGGCGGATCGCCCACCTTCGCCATCCATGCGCGCCGTCCCGATGTCGAGCTCAGCCCCGGCACCACGGTGTTCTGGGACGCCGGGTACGGGACCAAGCTGCCGGACCTCCCCTTCGCCCCGGCCGTCGTGCTGCTGGCCCGCGTGGTGAGCCGGCCCGGCCCCGACCTGGTCTGCCTTGATCTTGGCCACAAGGCCGTCGCCGCGGAGATGCCGCAGCCACGCGTCGTGTTCCCGGCCCTTCCCGACGCCGTGCCGGTTTCCCACAGCGAGGAACACCTCGTTCTCCGGACGTCGCACGCCGCCAGCCTGCCGCCCGGGGTGGAGCTGTACGGCATCCCGTGGCACGTGTGCCCCACCGTTGCCCTGCACCAGGAGGCATGGCTCGTCCGCGACGGCCGCGCCGTCGAAGCCTGGCCCATCGAGGCCCGCGCCCGCCGCCTCTCCATGTGAGGTGTCAGGCGTCAGGTGTCAGATGTCAGAGATCAGGCGTGAATAGCGCATCGTAAAACGTCCAGGCCGTCCCTCATTCTCCACCGCCCACCGCCCCCTGCACCGCGTTCGCCACCCATGATCACCGCCCGCGACATCGTCCTGCGTCACAACACCCGCACGTTGCTGGACCACGCCTCCATGGGGTTGCTGGCGGGCGAACGCGTGGGGTTGGTGGGCCGCAATGGATCGGGCAAGTCCACGTTCCTGCGCATCCTCATGGGCGAGCTGCCACCGGACGGCGGCGAGGTCATTCGCCAGCGGGACCTGGTGATGGGCTACCTGCCGCAGGAGTTCGCCCTGGACGAAGGCCTCGACGTCCAGTCCAACGTCCGCATGGGGGCGCGCCACGTGCTCGCCTTGCTGGATGAGTTTGAGCGCCTCCCCGGCGACTCGCCCCGGCACGCCACCTTGGAGGAGCGCATCCGACACTTCGACGGCTGGGGGCTTGAGCACCGCATTAAGTCGGCCCTGACGGAGCTGGGTTGCCCGCCGGCGGACGCCCCGGTGGCCCGCCTCTCGGGCGGCGAGAAGCGCCGCGTCGCCCTCGCCCGCGCCATCGTGTCGCGCCCGGACGTGCTCGTGCTGGACGAGCCCACGAACCACCTCGACACCGGCAGCATCGAATGGCTCGTGGGCTACCTCCGCGACTACCCCGGGGCCCTGCTGGTCGTCACCCACGACCGACACTTCCTCGACGAGGTGACCAATGGGATCGTCGAGCTGCGCAACGGCATCTTCGAGCGATACGAGGGCAACTACACCGAGTACCTCGTCGCCCGGGCGGACAAGCTCGCGGCCGAGGAACTCTCCGAGCACAAGCGCCAGATGTTCCTGCGGCGCGAGATCGAATGGGTCCGGCGACGTCCCAAGGCCCAGACCAGCAAGTCCCGCGCGAGGCTCGACCGCTTCCATGAGGCGG
This sequence comes from uncultured Verrucomicrobiota bacterium, assembly GCA_903880005.1. GTDB lineage: Bacteria > Verrucomicrobiota > Verrucomicrobiia > Limisphaerales > UBA9464 > UBA6176. The sequence continues at coordinate 22,337 of CAIRNV010000418.1, forward strand.
ATTCCAAGGCTCCCCCGCCCTCCGAGGGCGAGATGGACCTGGTCATCCCGCCCCCGCCTCAACTGGGCAACCGGATCGTGGACCTTGCGGACGTCGGGCTCGTCCTCGGCGGCCGTCGCCTCTTCTCCCACATCTCCCTCTCGTTCGCGCCGGGCACGCGCGTCGGCGTCACCGGCCGCAACGGCATGGGCAAGACCTCCTTGCTCCGCGTCCTCCTCGGCTCCCTCCCGCCCACGGAGGGCGAGGTCCGCGTGGGACCGCTGACGCGCTTCAATTACGTGGACCAAGGACGCCTCCAGCTCGACGACAGCCGCACGCTGCTGGATGCGGTGGGTGACGGGCCCGACTGGGTGCAATGGGGCGAGGAGCGGCTGTCCCTGCGCGCCTACCTGCGTCGGTTCCTGTTTCCCGAGGACCGTATGAGCACGCAGGTGCGGCTGCTGAGCGGCGGGGAGCGAAGCCGCCTGCTGCTGGCCCGCATCCTCAAGAACGGGGGCAACTTCCTGGTCCTGGACGAACCCACGAACGACCTCGACCTGCCCACGCTGCGCGTCCTTGAGGAGGCGCTGATGGGATTCCCGGGGTGCGTCGTCGTCGTCAGCCACGACCGATACTTCCTGGACCGGGTCTGCACCCACACCATCGCCTTCGAGGGCGACGGCCGCGTCGAGGTCGTCGTGGGCAACCCCACGTACCATCTCGAGAAGCAACGACGCGCAGCAGCCGCCGTCGGCGCGGCCTCCCAAGGGTCGGCCGCCACGGCCGCCGCCGCCCCGGCCGCACCCACGCGCAAGCGCAAGCTGTCGTACAACGAGCAACGCGAACTGGCTGGGATCGAGGAGGTCATCCTCGCCGCCGAGGCCAAGGTCGCCGACATGGACGCCTCCCTGGCGTCCCCCGACTTCCAGAAGTCCTTCGGCCCCCGCATCCCCGATTTCCTCGCGTCCCACGAGGCCGCCAAGGCCGACGTGGCCCGGCTGTACGCGCGGTGGGAGGAGTTGTCGGCCCGGGCTTGAGGCGAATAGCGGACTGAAGCGGCGGGCCCGTGCATCCCGAAGTTGTGGGTGGTCCCGAAGACGTCGTGTGCGCTCAGCCCTGGGAGCGCGGCCGTCCCCGGCCGCCACTCCATGCTCCCGCCCTGCGGGACCGGTCAGATCCCCGCTGCCCGCTCAGATGCCACCCACAACTTCGGGCTGCACCGGCGGCGGGCCGGCCCGGGATTTCCCAGTCGCGGCGCGGGCGTGGGTTCTGGTAGGAAGGCGGGGATGGAAACACTTGGCTTCCTGGGTGCGGGCAAGATGGCGACCGCCATGGCGCGGGGCTTCGTGGCTTCGGGCACGATTGCGGCGACGGGCGTGGTGGCGAGCGACCCGGTTCTGGCGGCGCGCGATGCCTTCGCCCGGGAGACGGGGGGACGCGTGGTCGGGACGAACGCCGAGGTGGCGGCCGCAGCCCGCGTGGTTTTCGTGGCCGTCAAGCCGGACCAGTTGGTGGACGTGCTCGGCGGGCTCGCGGGCAGCCTGGGGCCGGGACACCTGGTGGTCTCGATCGCGGCGGGCGTCCCGTTGTCGCGGATTGAGGCGGCATCGCATGGCGCACGATGCATCCGCGTGATGCCCAACACGCCGGCTTTGGTGGGTTCCAGCGCCTCGGCCTTCGCCGTCGGAGGCACCGCGACCCGCGAGGACGCGGCCTTGGTGCAGTCGTTGTTGTCCGCCGTGGGGATCGCGATGGAGGTGAAGGAGAAGCTGCTGGATGCCGTGACCGGCCTGAGCGGGTCAGGCCCGGCGTACGGGTTCATGATGATCGAGGCGCTGGCGGACGGCGGGGTTGCGGCGGGGCTGCCCCGGGACGTGGCGCAGCGCCTCGCGGCGCAGACGTTGCTGGGTGCGGCGCGCATGGTCCTCGAGACGGGTCAACACCCGGGCGCGTTGAAGGACGCCGTGTGCAGCCCGGGCGGCACCACCATCGAGGCGGTGCACGAGCTGGAGAAATCCGGGCTCCGCGCGGCGCTCATCGGGGCGGTGCGCGCGGCGTCGGACAAGGCACGTCGGCTGGCCTGAGGCCGCCAGGAGGACACCATGAGATCGTTGCCACCGCCGACGCCACAACAGGCGAGGATCATTTGGTTTGCGTTGACGGCGCTGGCCGTGGGCGCGCTCGGAGGGGTGGTTGCCGGGGTGGTGTGGGGCCTTGGCCGCGTGCTGCACCTGCTGGCGCCGGTGTTGTGGCCGTTGGCCCTCGGAGGCGTGCTGGCCTACCTGCTGGACCCGTTGGTGGACCGCTTGGAGGCGCTGCGCGTCCCGCGGGCGCGGGCGATCGGGCTGGTGTTCGCCTCGGCCTGTGCGTTGGTCGCCGGGGTGTTCCTGAGCTTCGTTCCCCAGGTGGTGGGCGAGGCCCGTCAATTCGGGGAAAGGGTCCCGGCGTATTCATTGAGACTGAAGGGGCAACTGGACGCATGGGCCACGAACCCGCCCGCCGTGGTCCAACGCGTGCTGGCCGCGCGTGACCTGTTCGTGCGCCCAACCAACGCACCGGCGGGCGCCGCCGGGTCCACGGCGCCGGACGGCTCCTCCGGATCCACGGCCGATGGCAACGCCCGTCGCCCGCTGGCCGGCGGGATCAGCCCCGAGACGCTGCGATCCTTCACGACGTGGATGGGCAACCTCCTGCCTTCCGTCGGGGGCTGGATCGGCGACCAAGTCGGGCGCGTGACAGGCTGGGTGGGCGTCCTGGCTGGCCTGTGCCTGGTGCCCATCTACGCGTTCTATTTCCTCCTCGAAAAACGCGGCATCCAAATGCAATGGACGGAATACCTCCCGGTCCGGACGTCCTGGTTCAAGGACGAGCTGGTGTTCTGCCTGAGGGCGGTCAACGACTACCTGATCGTGTTCTTCCGGAGCCAGGTGCTGGTGGCGTTGTGCGACGGCCTCCTGTACACGACGGGCTTCCTGGTCATCGGGCTTCCCTACGCCTTCCTGCTGGGGTTGCTGGCGACGGCGTTGACCATGATCCCGTTCATTGGCGCGGCGGTGAGTTGCACCACGGCATTGGTCGTGGCCTTTGGGGCGTCCGGGGGCTGGCATCTGCCCGTGGCGGTGCTGGCCGTCTATGGCGTGGTCCAGGCGTTGGAAGGGTTGGTCATCTCGCCCAAGATCATGGGCGACCGCGTGGGGCTCCATCCGCTAACCATCATCGTGGCGGTCATGGTGGGCACGCAGTTGCTGGGTGGGTTGCTGGGTGGCGTGCTCGCCATCCCGGCCACGGCCGCGCTGCGAGTCATCATGTTTCGATACGTGTGGAAACGCCGCCAATCCAGCGAGGTGGCTCCGGCGAGCAGCGCCGGAAATGACGCCCCGCCCGCGCCCAGCACGACGCCTGCGGGTTCCTAGCCCAAGGCATCGTCCCCGCCCACGAAGCAGCGCGCCGAACCCATGAACTGGCTTTCCCACCCGCCCCGGCTCCATGCGCGACATTGGCGACTGGAATGGGTGACGATGTTGGTGGTGGGGATCCTCGTGGCGACCATGATGGCGGGGATCGTGGGACAACTCCTCCTCGACGGGACCAGCGCAGGCTCGGGTCCGCACGCCACGTTCCTGCGCCTGCTCATGGGATTGCTGGGCTTGCAGGTGTCCGGGCTGGGATTGATCCACGTCTTCCTGCGCCAGCACGGGCATGGGTGGGCGTCCGGATTCGGCCTGCGGATGGAGCCCCGCGCGATGGCCTGGGGCGTGGCGGTGGCGGCGGCATCGGTCCTGGTGGCCTACCCGATGGAGGAGGGCATCGTGTGGCTGCTGAAGGCGGCGGGAAGGACGCCGGAACCGCAGGCGTCTGTTCGGTTCCTCCAGTCGGCCCCGGCATGGCAGCAGGCGTTGATCGGCTTCCTCGCGGTCGTCCCGGCGGCGCTGGTGGAGGAGGCGTTGTTCCGGGGGGTGTTGTACTCGGCGGGGCGCGATGCGGGATACCGGCGGCTGGCGTTGGTGGGGTCGTCGCTCCTCTTCGGGCTGGCGCACGGGCATGTTCCCACGCTGCTGCCGTTGACCCTGTTCGGGGCGGCGTTGGCGTGGACCTATGAGCGGACGGGCAGCCTGCTCGCCTGCTGCATCGCGCACGCAGGCTTCAACTTGGTCGGGCTCATGGTCGCGATCACCGGCATGGGATTGCCCAAGCCGGGGTGATCGACGGAGGGCGCGCCCGTCAACGCGCGGCCGTCCAACCTTCGCCCGCTCGCAACACCCGGCAGGGTTGCCCCAACCGCGCGCACTCGGACGCGAACTCGTCGGGGGATTCCGTGTTGAACTCGAACATCTCAAAGTGCCCGGGGATCGCCATGCGCACGCCGACGGATCGCGCCAGCGACGCAGCCTCCCGTCCCCAGAGATTTCCGGAGACGCGCCGTTCCGGACGACGGCCATTGATGGGCAGGAAGGCCACGTCTGGGTGATGCATCCCCACGCGGGCCTCCATGCCCGGCCAAGGGACGGTGTCGCCCGCATGGTACCAACACCAACCGCCGCACCGCACCACGAAGCCCAGGTACAGCATCCGCCCCTCGCGATCCCGCTCCATGGCCTCGTGAGCCGCCGGTACGGCCTGCACGGACCATCCTTCCCCCTCGAACGCCGACGGGATCGACCCATCGCCATCGACATCCAGCCCAACGACACGGTGGGCGGGCAGGCCTGAACGCTCCATGGCGAGACCCCGGATGGACTCGGGACACACCAGGATCATGCGCGGGTTGGAGGCCGCCAGGGGCTTGAGCGTCTCGGGGTCGAGGTGGTCGGTATGACCATGCGACGCCATCACAACGTCGATGCCGCGAAGCCGGGCAGGATCCACGACGCGCCCAGTCATCCGCACGTGCGGCCGATCCGTTCCGGCGTACTTCCGCGTCAACGAGTCGGACAAGTAAGGATCCATGACGAAGCGAAGGCCACCGGCCCGAACCAGGAAGCCCATCTGGCCCAGCCACCAAGCGTGGAGGCCCACATCGCCCTTGGGGACAGACTCCACGGCGTCCAACCACGCGTCATCGCTCAAGTGGGGCTCGATCATGAATCAAGGGTGCCTCGACCCCGCCCCCCATGTCCACTGCCCCGCCCCGCCCCTTGCTCCTTGAACGCGCCGCGCTTCGTCCCTAGCAAGGTGGCGAACGATGCGCCGCATGAAGAAGAACTCCTCCTCCGCCATGGCCGCGATGACCGCCACGGCCCTGCTCTCCCTCACCCTGGCCGCCCAGACCAACGACCCACTTCGCCTCTCGCTGCAACTCGTCGCCGACGGTCTCGTCTCGCCCCTTTCCATGATCGTCTTGCCGGACGGCCGCAGGTTGGTGGCCGACCAGGTGGGGGTCGTGCGCGTGCTCAAGTCGGACGGCGGGTTGGAGGACGGCGCGGCGCTCGACCTGTCACCGCGGTTGTCGAAGGTGAACCACGGGTCTTTCGACGAGCGCGGCCTCCTTTGCATGGCCTTGGACCCCGCCTTTGCCAGCAACCGGCACGTGTTCGTCTCCTATACAGCGCCCCGCCGCGAATCGGCCCCGGCCGACTGGGACTGCACGCTCCGCATCAGCCGCCTCACGCTGCCCGACGCCTCCCCCGTGCGCTTCGACCTCGCGTCGGAAAAGGTCGTGCTCGAGATCGACAAGCCCTACTTCAACCACAACGGCGGCCGCCTAGCATTCGGACCCGACGGTTTCCTCTACGTCACCGTGGGTGATGGCGGCGGGCCGCAAGGATGCGACCTCGGCAACGGGCATGCCCCCGAGGGCAATGGCCAGAACCTCGGCACCCTCCTGGCCAAGGTCCTCCGCATCGACGTCTCGAACCCGGGCCAGGACGGGTATCGCATCCCTGCGGACAACCCGTTCGTGGGCGTCGCCGGCGTGCGCCCGGAGATCTGGGCTTACGGCGTCCGCAACCCGTGGTCCATCAGCTTTGATCGCGCCGGCGATCGGAGCCTCTTCATCGGGGACGTGGGCCAGATGCGCTGGGAGGAGGTCAACATCGTGCGAAAGGGGGGCAACCACGGATGGCCGGAACGCGAGGGCATGGAGGGCTTCGACCGGCAACATCCGGAGAAGGCCGCCGAACGTATCCCGGCCGCCGGCCGGCGCGGCGAGCCCTTCGTGGACCCCGTGGCCGTTTACAAGAACGTGGGGGCATTCAACGGCCAACCCGACGCCCTCGGGACCAGCATCACGGGCGGCTACGTTTATCGGGGCAAGGCCATCCCCGCGCTCGCGGGCCACTTCGTCCTCGGCGACTGGACCGGGGCCTGGGGCGCGCCGCAAGGCCGCCTCATGTACGCACGGCGCCCCTCGGGTCCCACCGCGCGCTGGTTCATCGAGCCCATCCGCATCGACGGCCCAGGCAAGATGTTCGGAACGGTGTGCGCGTTTGCCGAGGACCGCGACGGCGAGTTGTACGTCCTCACGAACGGGTCCACGTCGCTGGCCGGCAGCCGGGGCAAGGTTTGGAAGCTCGTTCCCAAGGCGTCCGCCGCGCGCGATGCTGGGACGGGCAATTAAGCCGGAACGACTCAGTTGGGTCGGTCGTGCCCGCTCGATCTGCTTCCGCAAATCCTTCGTCGTTCGCCCGTCACGGGCCTCGTGCCGTCCCGCGCCTCGCTCACCCCTCGGCTTGGGGAAGTATCTGCTTCGCCATCACTTCCCTCCCAACCGAATCGTCCCGGTTAAGGGTTAATTGGCGCGACCCGGGAAGAATGAACTTGAAAAACGTCGTCTTGGGTTCCCCCATGAACAGGTTCCAACGGAAAGTTACACACAGTAGCATGAAAACATCCATCCAGAGAAATCTCTCGTCGAGGGCGTTGTCCCTCTTCGAAGCGTGGGCGATGGCGCTGCTCCTATTCGGATTCAGCGCGTCGGCCAATGACATCGAGCCAGGCAAGGACAAGTACTCCGTCGTCTTCGCGCCCAAGAGCATCGTGCTCGACGGCGACTTGGGCGAGTGGGGCGGCGTGCCCGTCTTGGCTGACCCGAAGTTCGCCATCCCCAAGGGATCCGGCGAGAATGGCAAGTACGTCCTGTTCGAGGAATACGGCGGCGGCACGTGGAGTGGCCCGGACGACCAGACGTCCGCCGTGCAGATCGTGTACGATGCCGAGAACGTGTACTTCGGCTTCGTCGTGACCGACGACTACCACGAGAACGCCGCGAAGAGCGCGTGGAACGGCGACTCCATCCAGTTGATGATCGCCAGTGCGGATCGCACGCAGCAGGTGGCCCTCTACAACTACGCCCTGGGCGGCGTGGAGGGTGACCTGGCCGACGTGATCGTGATGCACGAGGCCGGCCCCGGCGGCACGGAGGCCATTGTCACCCGCAATGGGACCACCAAGAAGACCATTTATGAGATCAAGCTCCCCAAGGCCGCGCTGGGCCTCGAGAAGCTCGAAGGTGGGGTGAAGTTCGGCCTCGGCATGGCCATCAACGACGGCGACGCCGGCCCCGGCCAGAATGGCCAAAAGGGTTGGGGCGGCCTCGGTGCCCACGCCATCGTGTTCGGCAAGACGCCGAGCCAGACCGCCGAGATCACCTTGCTCAAGAAGAATGACATCGAGCCCGGCAAGGAGTTCTACACCGTCAACCGTGCACCCCGCGCCGTCTCCGTGGACGGCAAGCTGGACGAGTGGACCGGCGTCCCCGTCCTCGCGGACCCGAAGTTCTCCATCCCCAAGGGCTCCGGCCCGAACGGCAAGTACGTCCTCTTCGAGGAATACGGCGGCGGCACGTGGTCCGGCCCGGATGACCAAACCTCGGCTGTGCAGGTGATCTTTGACACCGACAACGTTTATTTCGGCATCGTCGTCACCGACGACTACCACGAGAACGCCGCACGCAGCGCGTGGAACGGCGACTCCATCCAGTTGATGATCGCCAATGCGGACCGTTCCCAGCAGGTGGCCCTCTACAACTACGCCCTGGGCGGCGTGGAGGACGACCTGGGCGACGTGATCGTGATGCACGAGGCCGGCCCTGGAGGCACGGAGGCCGTCGTGACCCGCAACAGCACCACCAAGAAGACCACGTATGAGATCAAGCTCCCCAAGGCATCCTTGGGCCTGGATGTGCTCGAAGGCGGCGTGAAGCTCGGCCTCGGCATGGCCATCAATGACGGCGACGCCGGCCCCGGCCAGAACGGCCAGAAGGGCTGGGGCGGCCTCGGTGCCCACGCCATCGTCTTCGGAAAGACCCCAGGCGAAACCGCCTTGCTCACCCTGAGCTCGGTCGTCCCCAACGACATCGAGCCCGGCAAGGAATACTACACCGCCAGCGCGGTCACCCAACCCGTCGTCGTGGACGGCCAGTTGTCGGAGTGGGGCGGCGTGCCCGTCCTCTCGGACCCCAAGTTTTCCATCCCCAAGGGCTCCGGCGTGCTGGGCACCGGCAAGTACGTCCTCTTCGAGGAATACGGCGGCGGGACCTGGTCCGGCCCCGACGACCAAACCTCCGCCGTGCAAATCGTCTATGACGCCGAGAACGTCTATTTCGGCTTCGTCGTGACCGACGACTACCACGAGAATGCCGCGCGCAGCGCGTGGAACGGCGACTCGGTCCAGTTGATGATCGCGACGGCCGACCGCCAGCAGCAGGTCGCCCTCTACAACTACGCCCTCGGTGGCGTGGATGGCGACCTCGGCGACGTGATCGTCATGCACGAGGCCGGCCCTGGTGGCACGGAGGCCGTCGTCACGCGTGATTCCGTGGCCAAGAAGACCTACTACGAGATCAAGCTCCCGGCCGCGGCCATCGGCAAGACCCCGCCGCTCAGCCTCGGCACTCAATTCGGCCTCGGCATGGCCATCAACGACGGCGACGCCGGCCCCGGCCAGAACGGCCAAAAGGGCTGGGGCGGCTTGGGCGCCCACGCCATCGTCTTCGGCAAGTCCCCGAAGGAGACGGCCCTGATCTCCCTCGGCACCGCCTCGACGGGCTCCGACCGCCTGTTCCTCTCCGCCGTCAACCCCGGCATCGTCACGTTCAGCTTCCGTGCCAACGACCTCGGCAGCTCCATCGTGTCGCCCACCGGGATCAAGCTCACCATCGACGGTGCCTTGGTGCCCGTGACCGTTGCCCCCAAGAAGGGCGACGCCACCGACGTCACCCACACCCGTGCGCTGCCCTTCCCCGCCGGCGAACACACCTACCGGATCGAGGTCAAGGACACCCAGGGCAACACGGTCGTGGACTCGGGCCGGTTCACCTCGGCCGCGGTCGGCGTCCTCACGGCCGCCCATCAGGCGGTCTCCGTGGACAAGACCAAGCCCGGCTTCACCTGGCGCATCGTCCAGAACGAGGCCATGACCAGCACGTCCTTGGATGACGCCGAACTCGCCCTCCTCGGTACCCTCAAGGACGAGACCGGCGCGGTGATCAACAACCTCGCCGATCCTTATGGGACCGGTAACGCCCTGGATGTCGGTGTCGTGGACGGCGCGACCGTCAAGTTCCAGGTCGCCGGCACCTTCAACGTCAACTCCATCGGCGGAAACAACGGCGGCACCTTCGCCCCCGACGACCAGATGCCCGGCGTGCCGGGCGGCAGCGGCGGCGACTTCGGCATCGTCGCGGAGCTGACCACGTTCATGGAGTTGCCCTCCGGCGTCGTCACCTTGGCGATCGCCTGTGACGACCGCTTCCGCGCCCAAGGCGGACCCATCGGCAAGCCTGCCGACGGCGTGCTCCTCGGCGTGGGTGATCGTGAACTCAACGGCGCGACGTCCACCGGCCTCATCCGGTTCTTCGTCCAAGACGCCGGCATCTACCCGATCCGCATCGTGTACCAGGACAACGGCGGCGCGGCCCACATCGAGGTCGCCAGCGTCCTCGCCAACGGCGACAAACTGCTCGTCAACGACCTCGATAACGGCGGCCTGAAGACCTACCGCTCGGGCGTCGCCCCGGCGAAGTCCACGCTCGCCGTCGTGGGTGCCGTCCCGGCTCCCCTCAGCGGCTCCGCCTTGACCGGCGTGACCGTGTCCGAGGCCACCAAGACCATCACCGCCGACATCCCCGCCACCGGGTCCGCCGGCTTCTTGACCATCGCCCCGGGCGTCAAGATCAACTCGATCACGCGCGAGGGCAGCAAGCTGGTCATCAAGTACCAGTAAGCCGAGCCATCCCGGCTAGGCTGAATTCAACGCAGGGGGATGACCTTCGGGTCATCCCCCTTTTCATTGCCCGAGCCTCCCAAACGCCTCGCTGCCCCATGCCCCGCGCCTCCCACACGAAATGGGCGAGACGCCCGCTGCAACTTTGGGTTCAATCCACCCCGTGAACGCTTGGAAGACCATCAAGGACCTCGGCGCGCCCGTGCACGGGCCAAGGCGCTCCCCTTTCCAGGGTCTTCCATGGTTCTTGGCTGCCACCACCCTCTTCCTCGCTGCCGCCCGGTTGCTGGCCTCCTCATCCCCTGTCGCGACCCGCTCCGTCGCGCCGTCCGCCACCGACAAGGTCGGGTTTCGCCCCATGCCTCCCGCCGATACGGGCTTGGCGTTCACCAACTCCATGACGGGCGACCTCTACCTGACCAACGCCGTCGCGCACAACGGCGCGGGCGTCGCCATCGGCGACGTGGACGGCGACGGATGGGCCGACATCTACCTCTGCAACCTCGAAGGGCCCAACCAGTTGTTCCGGAACCGCGGCCAGTGGCGCTTCGACCGGATGGATCAACCGCAGGTCGCCTGCGCTGACCAACGCTCCACCGGGGCCGCGCTCGTGGACGTGGATGGGGATCGCGACCTCGACTTGCTGGTCAATGGCATCGGCGTGGGCACCCGCCTCTTCCTCAACGATGGCCTTGGCCACTTTGCCGAGAAGACCGGCTCCGGCCTCTCCACCACGGCCTCGGCAACGTCGATGGCCCTCGCCGACATCGACGGGGATGGCGACCTCGACCTCTACTGCACCCATTTCATCGACGTCATGCGGCTGGCCGACCCCTCGACCCGGTTCGCCCTCACGCGGAAGGGCGATGGCTGGGAAGTGTCCAAGATCAACGGCGAGTCCACGCGGTCGGCCAAGTGGAAGGGACGATTCGAGGCGACCCCGGACGGCAAGGTCCGCGAGTTGCCCGAGATCGATGGGTTTTATCGCAACGAGGGCCAGGGACGGTTCACGCCCATCGAGAACGAGGCAGGAACATTTTCCGACGCGGCGGGCAACCCCATCCCGCCTTACCGCGACTGGGGCCTTGCCGTGATGTTCCGTGACATCAACGGCGATGGGCTGCCTGACCTGTACGTGTGCAATGACAACACCTCGCCGGACCGCATCTGGATCCAGCATGCGCCCGGCCGGTTCAAGGAACTCGAAACCACCCGGCTCCGCCACACCAGCCGGTCGGCCATGGGCGTGGACTTCGCGGACGTGGACCGGGATGGACGGGATGATTTCTTCGTCGTGGACATGCTCGCGCGCGAGCATCGGTTCCGGATGACGCAGTTGGTTCGGGATCGCCCCACGCGCGCGGAGATCGAGGCCGCCGAGGGCCGCCCTCAATTCAATCGCAACACGCTCTTCCTGGGACAGCCCGGCGGCTACTTCGCCGAGGTGGCGTGGATGGCCGGGCTCGCGGCCTCGGACTGGACGTGGTCCACGTTGTTCCTCGACGTGGATCTGGACGGGCTGGAGGACCTGTTGGTCACCAATGGGTTTGAGTTCGACGTCATGGACCAGGACAGCCACAACGAGATCAAGGACGGCGGTCGCCGGCTCGGCGAGGCGCAGCTCAAGCGCTCGATGCAAATGCACCCCCGCTGGCGAACCCGAAACGCCGCGTTCCGCAACCTGGGCCACGCACGCTTCGAGCCCGCACCTCAATGGGGTTTTGACCTCGAGGGCATCTCCTACGGCATGGCGGCCGGCGACCTCGACAACGACGGCGACCTCGACCTGGTCATCAACAACCTGAACGCCGCGGCTGCCGTGTACCAAAACACCGCACCCGCACCACGCGTGGCGGTTCGCCTCCGCGGCCAATCGCCCAACTCCGCCGGGATTGGCGCACGCATCTCCATCGTCTCCCCGCGCATGACCCAGAGCCAGGAGATGATTGCTGGCGGCCGTTACCTGTCGTCGGACGAGCCCCTGCGCGTGTTTGCCTTCGATCCCAAGCTGGACGCTGGCGCCCGCCTCCAGGTCCGCTGGCGCTCGGGACGCGAGACCGTCGTCGATGGCTTGCAAGCCAACCACATCTACGACGTCGCCGAACCCAACGCCCCGGCCCCCGTGGCTCCCCCTCCCCCGCCGCCAGCAACCGCTCGATTCGAGGACCTTTCCCACACGCTCAACCACCAGCACGCGGACGAGGAATTCGACGACTGGGCACTCCAAGCCACCCTGCCCCGTCGCTTGAGCCAACTCGGGCCAGGCGTCGCATGGTTCGACGTGGACGGCGACGGTTGGGAAGATCTCCTGGTCGCCGGAGGACGCGGCGGATCCCTCGGATTCCTGCGCAACCAGCAAGGCCAGTCCTGGGTGGCCGTGCCTGGCATGCCGCAGGCCTCGGGAGACCAGTGCGCCATCCTCGGCTGGCACGACGGACGCGGCGGTCGTCACGTTTTGGCCTCGGTTTCCAACATGGAATCGCCGCCAGGCTCGCCCTCCCGGATCGATGTCCACCCCGCCACGTCCATGACGCGCCCCGAAGGCCTCGCCATCGGATCCCATGCGCCCGGGGCCATGGTGACCGCCGACGTGGACGGCGACGGCGACCTCGACGTTTGGGTCGGGGGCCGAGGTCGCGCCGGGCGTTATCCCGAGCCAGCCCCGTCGCAATGGTGGCTCAACGACGGCGGCCGACTCGTCCTCGATGCTCGACGCAGCGCCGCTTTCTCCTCCCTGGGCATGGCCACGGGAGCCTGCGCCGTGGACCTCGACCGCGACGGCGACCCCGACCTCGTCGTGGCGACCGACTGGGGGCCCATCCGCGTCTTCATCAATGACGGCGGCGGGTTTGCCGACGCCACCGAGGCGTGGGGCTTGAAGGATGGAACCGGGCTCTGGACGGGCATTGCGACCGGCGACTTCGACGGCGACGGCCTTCCAGACCTGGTCTGCGGCAACTGGGGACGGAACACGCAGTACGAGTTGTACCGACCTGCGGACATTCGCCTCTATTACGGGGATTGGACCGGGGACGGCGTGATCCAAATCCTGGAGGCGTGGCGTTCGGGTGCGGATTGGCGGCCGGTCCACGACCGGACCTGGCTGTCACAAGGCCTGTCCAAGGTGGCATCCGAGTTCAAGACCCACGGCGAATTCTCCCAGGCCACCGCGCCCGCCCTCCTCCGGCAAATCGGTGCCACCAACCCCCCATGGGTCGGGGCCACCGAGTTCTCGTCGATGGTCCTTCTGAATCGCGGCGGAAAGTTTGCCTCCATGCCCCTGCCCCCGGAGGCACAGCGAGCCCCCATGTTTTCCGTCAACGTCGGCGACCTCGATGGCGATGGCATCCAGGACCTGTTGTGCACCCAGAACTTCTTCGGGACGGCGTCGGACATCACCCGCGAGGACGGAGGCTTCGGGCTCGCCTTGCGCGGTCGGGGCGACGGCACGTTCGTCGCGTGGGACGCGGAGGCGCTGGGCATCCGTGTGCTGGGTGAGCAACGAGGCGCGGCCCTCGGGGATTTCGACCACGACGGCCGCCTCGACGTCGCGATCACGCAAAGTCGCGGTGCGACCCGCCTTCTTCGCAATCGATCGGCGATTCCCGGATGGCGCGTGGCATTGAAGGGCGGCCCGGGCAACCCGGATGGCGTCGGCACGGAATTGAGGGCCGAGGACGAGGGCGGTCGCCTCGGGCCGGTCCAGACCGTGGGCGCCGGCAGCGGCTACTGGTCGCAGGATGCACCCGTTCGCATCCTGACCAGCCCCAACAAAGCGGTTGCCCTGCGTGTACGTTGGCCAAATCGTCCCGAGGTGCGCCTTCCCTTGAATCCCTCGGACCGCTTGGTGGACGTCCCGATTTCCCCCGCACCATGAAGAGTCCCATGCATCACATCGCGGTTGCCGGAGCACTGGCCTTGGTCGCAACCGCCACCGGCTGCAACCGGGACGCCAACCCGAACCCACCGACGGGCCCCGCGCAGACCTTGGTGCCCCTTACCAACATGGTTCGCATCCCTGCCGGGACGTTTCAGCGCATCCGCTACCCCGTGACGTTGACGCGGGATTTTTGGATGGGGCGATACGAGGTCACCCAGGGCGAGTTCCAACGGGTGATGGGCACCAACCCCAGCCATTTCGCCGGCCTGAGCAACCATCCGGTCGAAAAGGTCTCCTTCATCGCCGCCAGCAATTACTGCGTGCGCGTAACCCAAGCCGAGCGCGAGCAAGGACGCTTGCCGGCGCCCTTTGAGTATCGCCTCCCCACCGAGGCCGAATGGGAATACGCGTGCCGGGCCGGCAATACGAATCGGTTTCACTTCGGGCACGACGTGGCCGAGGGCGACGCCTACGCGTGGACGGCGGAAAACTGCGAGGCCACCACGCATCCCGTGGGCCTCAAGAAACCCAACGCATGGGGCTTGCACGACATGCACGGCAACGTTTGGGAATGGTGCTCCGACTGGTTCGAGCCCTATCCCCCCAAGGCGCTGACCGACCCGACCGGCCCCGCCAACGTCGGCACCAACAAGTACAAGGTTTTCAAGGGTGGCGGATGGAACCAAGACTTGGTCTATGGCGGTGCTTCGAGCCGCTTCATGATGGCGCCGTCCAACAGCATCCATTTTGTTGGGTTCCGCATGGTCCTCGCCCCGCGTTGACCCCGTGCGGACAGGTGTCGGAGCCGTCTCGGCTCCGGGTGGGTCACGTCCAGCGGCAGGATGCCGCTGCCACTCTATCCCAGAGATGCTCGGAGTGCGGCAGCATGGCCGCCGCGTGAGGGCGCGCGGCCTACAGCATGGGCCAAGCCTTTGGCTCCACCTGAGGGTCTGACGGATCCCCACACCCACTGCCGTTTTTAGGATAATGGTGGCGACGCTGGGGCAATCTCATGCCCAACGGCCGTTTCCAGGACAACACCCGCCCACAACGGCGCATGTGGAATGTCGGCTTCACGTCGGAGCCCAGTCCAAGCAAGCTGCACGCGTGCATCCGAAGCTGGTCAGCGTGCTGGGGTTGTTTTGCTTCCTTGGATTGGCGTGGGTGCTCTCGGAGGGGCGACGTCGGTTCCCGTGGCGCGCGGTCTTGTGGGGCCTGGGTCTTCAAGTGGCCTTGGCCGCCCTCATCCTCCGCACCACCGGCGGACGCGCATTGTTGGATGGGTTCCAGTCCGGCGTCTCGCGATTCATTGGATTCGCTGGCAAGGGCAACGAGTTGGTCTTCGGCGCCCTGGGGCAACCTTCGCTGCTTGAATCCAAGCTTGGCCCCGGCACGGGAGTCGTCCTCGCGATCACCGTGACCGGCACCATCATCCTGATCTCGGCCGTGTCGTCGTTCCTTTATCATTACGGAATCCTCCAGTGGGTCGTGCGCGGGATGGCATGGGCGATGCGTCGAGCCATGGGAACGAGCGGTGCCGAGACATTGTCGGCGGCGGCCAACATCTTCATGGGACAAACCGAGGCACCGTTGCTGATCAGGCCTTATCTCGCCCGCATGACCCGCTCGGAGATCTTCGCGATGATGGTGGGCGGGATGGCGACGATCGCCGGGGGCGTCCTCGCGGCGTACGTGTCCTTTGGAATCGACGCCGGGCACCTGCTCACGGCGTCGGTGTTGTCCGCCCCGGCCGGCCTGCTGGTCGCCAAGGTGATGGTGCCCGAGACGGAGGTTTCGGAGACGGCCAAGGGCGGGACTGCGGACATCCCGAGGGAGACAGTCAATGGCCTGGATGCCCTGTGCCACGGCGCGGCGGACGGGATGAAGATGTCGTTGAACGTGGTGGCGATGTTGCTCGCGTTTGCCGCCGTGATCGCGGCGGCGAACTGGCTCCTTTCAACGGGCCTGGGCTGGGCGGGGCTCACGGTGGAGTCGCCACTGCAACGGGGCTTGGGTTGGTTGAATGCCCCGTTCGCGTGGCTCATGGGCGTGCCATGGAAGGACTGTGAGGCCGTCGGCGCGTTGCTGGGCGAGCGCATCGTCCTGAACGAGTTCGTCGCCTACCTCCGGCTCCGCAACCTAACGGACGCCATCGACCCGAGGTCCAAGGCGGTGGCCACCTATGCGTTGTGCGGGTTTGCCAACATCGGGTCCATTGCGATGCAGATCGGCGGGATCGGCGGGCTGGCCCCGGGACGACGGCAGGACCTCGCACGCCTGGGGCTCCGTTCCATGCTGGGCGGGCTCCTCGCCTGCTACATGACGGCGTGCATCGCGGGTTGGTTCCTCTGACTGGCATCCACCCCCTGGCGCGGTCCGGGGTGTTGGATCGACAAATGGCTCCGCGAGAACGCCGGCGCGGGTCCCAATCGTTTGAGCGACGTCACGCGTGCGTAACGCAAGGGGGGGGCGTTTCCGCAACGTTGCTGGAAGCGCGGCGGTCGCGGCGACCAACCTAGGGCTCGTGCAACAAGTTAGCAGCGAGCCTGTCGTGTCTTCGCAACGATCCCTTGGGACTGCCTCGATGGCCGGCCGCATCCTGGGCACGGGACGGGGAACGGAGCGTTACGTGCTGAGGCTGGCCCGGACCACCCGCGACCTTCACGCGGCGCAGGAACTTCGGTTCCTGGTCTTCAATCTCGAGTTGAACGAGGGCTTGGAACGATCCTTCGACACCCTCCGCGACGCCGATCCGTTCGATGCCTACTGCGACCACCTGCTCGTCGAGGACGAGCAGACGGGGACGGTGGTGGGCACCTATCGGATGCAAACGGGGCGTCGCGCGGCGGCGGGCATTGGATATTACTCCGCGCAGGAGTTCGACCTGTCGCCCTTCGAGCCCGACCGGGCCGAGGTCGTGGAATTGGGCCGGGCATGCGTGCATCGGGAGCACCGCAACCTTGCGGTCATCTCGATGTTGTGGCGCGGGGTCATCGCCCATGCGCGGAACCAAGGTTGCCGGTATCTCATCGGCTGCGGCTCGTTGCCGACGGTGGATGAGGCGGAAGGCGCGGCGGCGTTTCGATCCTTGGCGGAGCGCCACTTGGCGGAGCCGCGGCATCGAACACGACCGCTTCCGGGATGGGCATGCCAGATTGAAGGCGGGACGGATCGACGCGCCAAGATTCCGGCTTTGATGCGTGCTTATCTGTCGTTGGGGGCCAAGATTTGCGGGCCGCCGGCGCTGGACCGGGCCTTCGGGACGATTGATTTCCTCACCCTGTTGGACCTCGATGCCATGGACGCCGGGGCAAGGCGTTTCCTGGCATGACACAAAACATCGTCAATGGATGGCTCCGATCACGGAGGTTGGGGTCTTTCGCGGCGGTGTGCATGGGGGCGGGTTTGGACCGCCCAGGAAGCGAGGCTCCCAGCAAGGCGCATTGGCTGCACCGTCACGCCAGCGGCGTGCTGCGAGCCGTGGGGCTCGAAGTCAAGGTCAGCGGCCACCCTGGCGATGCCAGGGCTTGGGTCGGCAACCACCTCGGATACCTCGACGTCATCGGGCTCGGCTCCGTTGCGCCGGTCGCCTTCGTGGCCAAGTCCGAGGTGGCGAGCTGGCCCCTCCTGGGTGCCTTGGCCACGCGCGGGGGCACCATCTACGTGGACCGCAGCCGCCGCATGGCGGTGGGCGCCGTGGTGGACGACATGAAGCGCCGGGCGGAGACGGGCGTGCCCGTGGTCTTCTTCCCGGAAGGCACCAGCAGCTCCGGGTCCGGCGTGCTGCCGTTCCACGCCTCCTTGTTCGCGCCCGTCGTGGACTTGGGATGGAAGGTGGCCCCGTTTGCCATCCGGATGGAATCGAGCGCGGGGATCGACGCGGCGTATTGGGGCGACATGACGTTTGGCCCGCATTTCCTGAGGTTGATGGGGCATCGCCGGCTGGTGATGCACCTGCGCTTTGGGGAACCCACCACGCTCGAGGGAGACCGCAAGTCCGTGGCCGCCGCCTGGCGCGACCGCGTGGTCCAGTTGCACTCGGAAATCCAGACGCACCACGGGCTGGCGTCCGCAGGGCCGGCTTAGCCGGGACGATTCAGTTGGATCGGTCGTGCTTGCTGGATCTGCTTGCGCAAATCCTTCGTCGTTCGCTCGCTAGAGGCGTGTTGCTGGCCCACGCCTCGCTCACTCCTCGGCTTGCAAAAGCATCTGCTTCGCAATCGCTTCCCTCCCAAGTGAGTCGTCCCGGCTAAGCCGGGCGAATGCAGCATTTCCATTCCTGCCGCATGCTATAGCATCGCGGCATCGTGGCCGTTGAGATTGCAATCGTGGTGCCGCTCTACAACGAGGCGGACAACGTGGACCCGTTGGTGGATGAATTGGTGCGCGTGTTCGGGGATGTAACCACCCCATGGCATGTCGTGCTCGTGGACGACGGAAGCCGGGACGCAACGTGGGATCGGGTGAGGTCGCGTGCGGCCTTGGATCCAAGGGTTCGGGGACTGCGCCATGTCGAGAACCGGGGGCAAAGCGCCGCCGTATGGACCGGCCTGACCGGCACGAGCGCGGCGTTGCTGTGCACGTTGGACGGGGACTTGCAGAACGACCCGTCCGAGTTGCCTCGCATGCTCGGCATGCTGGGGCCCGACCTCGACTTCGTGTGCGGCCATCGCGTGGCACGCCAGGACAACTGGGTTCGCAAGGTTTCGTCGCGGGTCGCGCGCTGGGCGCGCAAGGCGGCGTTGGGACACGACTTTGCCGACACCGGCTGCGCGTTGCGGGCGTTCAAGCGCGAGGCCTTGGACGGCGTGTTTTGCTTCAACGGACTGCATCGTTTCCTGCCCATCCTCGTGGCGGGCAACGGCAGCCGATGCCGCGAGGTGCCGGTGCGTCACCGCCCACGGGTCGCCGGCGTCAGCAAGTACGGGGTCTGGAATCGCCTCGGGCGCGGGATTTTCGACCTGGTGGGCGTGGCCTGGTACCAACGACGCCGAATCCGCCGCGTTGGCGTTGAGGCCACGGGCCCGGCCCCAACGCGTCCTTTGGGAGGAACGTGACGGCGCGGCCGATGCTTCCTCGCGACAGGGCGTGAGCGAGGCGCGCATCGCTCGCCAGCCCACCAAGGGTCGTGGCAAGCTCCGGCCATGAAGTTTTCATCCCTTGCCTCACTGGGACTCGTGGCGTGGTCGGCGCTGGCTCCGATGCCCGTCGCCTTGTCTCAGGTGTACGACCAACGAAAGGACATCGTCTTCGCCGAGTCGCACGGCACCGGCTTGCTCATGGACATCTTCGTCCCCAAGGGCGCCAGCAATGGACTCGCCATCGTCGATGTCGTCAGCGGCGCCTGGTACTCCGACCGCGGCAAGATCCGCGACCACACCCTTGCCGGGATGTACGACATCCATTGCAAGCGCGGCTACACCGTGTTTGCCGTCCGGCCCGGCTCGCGCACGCGCTACACGGCCTCGGAGATGGACCAGCACGTCAAGACGGGCATTCGGTGGGTAAAATCCCATGCCGCTGAGCACGGCATCGACCCCGAACGCATTGGGTTGACCGGTGCCTCCGCCGGCGGGCACCTCGCCACCCTCGCCGCCTTGACCCCGGACGCCGGATCGCCCGACGCCAAGGACCCGCTCCAGCGCCTGTCCACGCGGGTCCGAGCCGTGGGCGTCTTCTTTCCACCCACCGACTTCCTGGACTGGAAGGACGGGCAACGCGGTGACCCCAAGATCCTGGGGGCGCTCTTGTTCGTGGGCGGGACGGAGGGACGCAGCGAGGGGGAAATCGTCTCCCAGGCGCGGTCCATCTCGCCGTTTCATCGCGCGAGCAAGACGGACGTCCCATTCCTATTGATCCATGGCGACGCCGACCCCGTGGTGCCGATTCGGCACTCGGAAAAGCTCCGCGACGCCATCAACGCCGCGGGTGGACGGGCCGAGTTGATCGTGAAGAAGGGCGGCGGCCATCCATGGCTCACGTTACCCGTCGAGGTCGGCGTCTTGGCGGACTGGTTCGACCGTGAACTGGGAGCCAAGGCGCGGGCCGTAACGGAGCGACAGCATTGAACCCGGCGACGGCGGTTGAAGAGTCCGCGAAGGCAAGGCGAGGCCCGGTCAGGATTGCAGGCCGGGTGCGCCCTCAGCCGGCGCACGGAGGTTCGGCATCCTCGCCGCCGCGTGAAGGCACGCGGCCCACAGCATGGGCGGATGCGACGGCCCTCCCCCCTTCAACCGCTGCTTCTCGATTCACCCATCCACCCCGCCTGCGTGGCTGTCGCAGGGACGTGGCATGCATGGATTGCCGCCAGTCTCACGTCTGGCTGAGGCGCTGCACCGGGGCGTCATGGTACAGGGCATGCGCCTCCCGCAGGATTGCGGGGATGCGGTCTGCGAAGGGGCTCCGGGACACGGCGGAGGCCAGGCCGGAGGGGTCCATCCGCCCGACATGCTCGCCGGGAAACCAGTGGTCCGCGTTGCCGAGCATGTTGTAGCGAAACTTGGCCCACTCGGTGAGCCCCAACGCCTTCGCGTAGGTCCAGATGCGGAGGATTTCCACGACGTTGACCTCGCCCGGGACGTCGAAGTATTCCGGAAGGCCGGCCCACCAACGACGGCACCATTCGGCCCCGTGCACCTCCTCCAACCGCTGGCGAAGGCGGCGTTCAAGGGGTTCCACGACGTCCGCCGCCCGCTCGTAGTGCTCCAGCGCGGCCACGTGCTCGTCGAAGTCCGACGGCCGTGCCGCGCCCAGCGACAACGTGTGCACCTCGGGCCTGGCGAGGCAGTAAAGGTCGTTGAATTGCATCGGGGACAACGGCGCGCACAACGGGCGCATCTCCGGGAGTTCCAGGTAGAGCTTACCGCCCTTGTCATTCGGGCTGATGATGAACACGCCCATGTCGCGCTGCGCCGCCTCGGCGATGCACGGGCGGTTCAGGTCGTTCACCAGGTACCAGTGCAGGTTCACGTAGTCGAACTCGTCGCTCCGGATCGCCTCCGAGATGACCCCGGGCGTCGCATGGGTGCTGAAGCCCACGAATCGCACCCGGCCCTCGCGTTGCAATTGGCGGCAGACCTCCAGGCAGCCGCCCCGGCGCAGCGTCTCGTCCAGGTGCCCCCGGTGATTGATCCCGTGGATCGACAACAAGTCCACGTGGTCCAGCCCGAGGTTCCTCATCGACGTCTCGAAGGTGTCCAGGAACTCACGGGCGGTCGGCTTGGGCATCACCTTGGTCTGCACGATCAAGGACTCCCGACGGAACCTCGCCAACACGGGGCCCAACTGCATCTCCGAGGAACCGTAGCCACGCGCCGTCTCGATGTGGTGGATCCCCAGCTCGACGGCCCGCGCCACCGTGGCCTCCAGGTTGGACTGCACGTCCGGTTGCACCGTCTCCCACGGGACATCCGACCATGACTGCTGGAACCGCATGCCCCCGCACGAGAAGACCGGCATGCGAAGGTTGGTGCGCCCGAAACGACGATACTTCATGGACCTTGCTTGCCATGTCCCAACGCCCAAGGACAGCGGATTGCTGCGCTCGCCCGCCCGGGATTTGTGCTCGCCACGCAACAACATCACGGCAGCATCTTAGCGAAATCCCCATGAAGTCGCCGCGCGCAGCCTTCGCCGTCGCCCTTGCCACGGCCGCCTCCGTCCACGCCGAGCTCCCCGTCGTCGCCGTCCCCGAGTGGCAGCCCTTCCGCGCCCAGGTCTTGCGCGTGGCGGACGCCCTCGATGTCATCGGCGCGCCACTTGCGCCGGAAGAACGACGGGCGCTCGACGCGGCGCTGGCGGAGCCCACGGCGGCCCTCGCCGCGGCCAAGGTCCAGGCCATCCTCGATCGCCACGCCGTGCTCGGCGTGCACGTCAACCCCGAGATGCGGGTCAAGGTCCAACCCGGCGACGCCGCGCCGCGCCTGGTGGAGAACGGGTGGCGCGCCTTCCTCGTCAAGGTCCACAACGAGGCAGGCACCACGGCCGTGCTCCGCCTCAGGAGCCCCCAGGCGGGCGCCGTGGCCGGTTCCACCGCCGCCGACGTCCCGGACCGCTGGCTCGCGCTCGAGTCGTTCTCGGCCCAGCCCCTTCGCCCCGAGCTGGGCGGCCTCCCGCTCGAGTACCGCGTCGTCCAGCTCTACTCGCGCGACCGCGGCCAACGCGAGGCCAAGATCGCCGCCGACGTCGGCCAAGGAACCCAGGACCTCGGGTTCCGCGGCGAGGCGAGCATCCTGTTCCAGTCCGCCCCCGCCCATCCCGTGCGGCTCCGGGTACGCGACGAACACGGCAAGCCCACCACCGCCGCCTTCCACGTCACCGACGCCCAAGGCCACGCCTACCCCCTCCAGTCGAAGCGCATCGCCCCGGACTTCTTCTTCCACCCCCAGGTCTATCGCGCCGACGGCGAGGAACTCCGGCTGCCGGACGGCGCCTACACCGTGGTGTTCCAGCGAGGGCCCGAGTCCGTGCCCGAGAAGCGCGCCTTCGAGGTCCGCGGGGGTGGGCAGGAGCTGGACTTCCAGGTCCGGCGCTGGATTGACCCGTCCCGGATGGGCTGGATCTCCGGCGACCACCACATCCACGCCGCCGGCTGCGCCCATTACAGCAAGCCCACCGAGGGGGTCCATGCCGACGACATGATGCGTCACGTGCTCGGCGAGGACCTCAAGGTGGGGGCCAACCTCACCTGGGGCCCCTGCTTCGACTACCAGAAGCAGTTCTTCCGCGGAGTCGATGACCCCGTGTCCCGCTTCCCCTACCTGCTGCGCTACGACGTCGAGGTCAGCGGGTTCGGCTCCCATGACTCCGGGCACCTGTGCCTCCTTCGGCTTCGCGAGCAAATGTTCCCCGGCGGGACCTCCATGCACCACTGGCCCAAGCTGGGGCTCAACACGCTCCGCTGGGCCAAGCGCCAGGGCGCCTTGGTCGGGCCCGCCCACTCCGGCTGGGGACTCGAGGTGAAGACCAAGGAGCTTCCCAACCACGAGCCCGCCCCGTTCAACGGCATCGGAGCCAACGAATACATCGTCGATGTCACCCACATGGTCCCCGGCCCCGACGGCCAACCCGTCCCCGCCGTGGACTTCCTCTCCATGGTGGACACGCCCAGCGTCTGGGAACTCAACGTCTGGTACCACACCCTCAACGCCGGCTACCGGACGCGCATCAGCGGCGAGACCGACTTCCCCTGCATCTATGGCGAGCGCGTCGGACTGGGCCGCAGCTACGTCAAGCTCCCAGCCCAATGGACCTACGAGGATTGGTGCGAGGGCATCCGGGCCGGACGCAACTACGCCTCCGACGGCTTCTCCCACCTCCTGGACTTCAAGCTCGAATTCCAAGGCAAGTCCGTCGCGATGGGTGAGGACGGATCCGAGCTCGCCCTCCAACGCCCCGGCATGATCAACGCCCGCGTTCGCGTCGCCGCGCACCTCGACGACCAACCCGACGCCTCCATCGCCTCGCGGCCCTATTGGGAAAAGCCCTACTGGCACCTTGAGCGCGCCCGGCAAGGGACGTCCCGCGAGGTCCCCGTCGAGCTGCTCGTCAACGGCCTGCCCGTCGCCCGCCGCATGATCGTCGCCGACGGCACCGTCCGCGACCTCGCCTTCGAGACGGAGGTCGAGGTCAGCTCCTGGGTCGCCATCCGCATTCTCCCTAGCTCCCACACCAACCCCATTTGGGTCACCGTCGGAGGCAAGCCCGTCCGCGCATCCCGCAAGTCCATCCAGTGGTGCCTCGACGCCGTGGACCGTTGCTGGAAGAACAAGGAACGCTTCCTCAAGGGCGACGAACACGCCCAAGGCGTCGCGGCCTACGACCACGCGCGCGCCGCCTACAAGGCCCGCCTCTCGGAAGCCGTCGCCGACTAGCCGCCCAGCCCATGACCACCGGTTCCCTTCTGGTCCTTGCAGCACGGCGCGTTCGCGCGGGCGCGTTGCTCCGCCGGATGCTTGGGCTTCTGGCCGCGCTCGCCTTGCCCGCGCTCGCCGAGGCTCCTCGTCCCAACGTCCTGCTGGTGCTCGCGGACGACATGGGGATCGGCGACATCAGCGCGTTGAACCCGTCCAGCAAGTGGCGCACGCCCGCGATCGATCGGCTGGCAAGGGAGGGACGCATCTTCACCGACGCCCACTCGGCGTCCGGGGTCTGCACGCCCAGCCGTTACGCGTTGTTGACGGGACGCTACCCATGGCGCGGCCGCCTCAAGGCGAACGTGCTCAATGGGTACGACGGGGCCTTGGTCGAGCCCGGGCGCATGACGTTGGCCCGGCTGTTCAAGGACGCCGGGTACGCCACGGCCATGGTGGGGAAGTGGCACCTCGGTCTCGAATGGGCGCGACGCTCGACGAACCAGGTGGACGTGGACTACTCGCGGCCGTTCTCAGGCGGGCCGCTGGACCACGGCTTCGAGCGGTACCACGGCATCAGCGCGTCGTTGGACATGCCCCCATACGTGCACCTCGTGGACGACCGCGTGCCAGTCCCGCCCTCGGGCAACATCGCCCACAACACCGGTCTCCAGATGTGGCGCGCCGGGGCCGTCGGGCCGGACTTCCGGCACGAGGACGTCCAGGGGCGGTTCTTTGGGAAGGCGCGGGAATTCTTGGGACAACGGGCGGCCAGCCAGGACGGGCGCCCCTTCTTCCTTTACCTCGCCTTGGCGTCGCCCCACACACCGATCCTCCCCTCGCCCGCGTACCGGGGCCGGTCCGGGGCGAATGCCTACGGCGACTTCATGCTGGAGCTGGACGACGAGCTGGGGAGGCTCCTGGGCCTGCTGGACCAGACCGGGCAGGCCAGCAACACGATCGTGGTGTTCACGTCCGACAACGGATTCGCGCCCGTTGCGGACTGGAAGGGCTTGAGGGCGATGGGACACGACCCGAGCGCGGGGTTCCGCGGCCACAAGGCCGACCTGTTCGAGGGAGGGCATCGCATTCCATTCATCGTTCGATGGCCCGGGCGCGTGCCCGCCGGCAGCCGGTGCGCGGCGACGATCGGGCACGTGGACTTGCTGCGGACGTTTGCCGCGATGTTGGGGAGGAAGTTGCCGGATGGCGTAGGCGAGGACAGCGGCAATATCCTCGCCGCGCTGACGGGTGCAGAGGCCAACGCCGAGGGCCGGGCGTTCCTGGTCAGCCAGTCCAGCAACGGCTCGTTTTGCATCCGCGACGGGCCATGGAAGCTGGCGTTGGCACCCGATTCCGGCGGATGGAGCGAGCCCAAGCCCGGGAGCGCGGAGTCCGCCGCCCTGCCGCGGCTTCAGTTGTACCGACTGGACACCGACCCCGCCGAGCGAACGAACCTCGTGGAGGCACACCCGGCCGTCGTTGCGCGCATGAGCCTCGCCCTCAAGCAGTCCATGCAAGACGGACGCAGCACCCCGGGCCCACGGGGGGCCATGGTTTGGCCCGCCTCATGGCCCCAAGCCTCATGGACGAACCACATGCCAGGACCACGCCCCGCATTGTGACGAGCCCGTGGCCCCGCCGAAACGGTCCCGCGCAACCGCGCAACGGCACCGCAAAGAATCCGGCATGCCCTAGTTCGTGGATTGCCCGACGACCCCGGTTCTCGGTAGAACGACAGTCGAAAGTAAGCAACACATGAGCACAAACTCCCAAAGTCTGACGGGGCACGGTCGCACCATGGTGCGTTCCGCCGCCATCGCGGCCTTGCTGGGCGCGGCCCTTTCGGCCAACGCCCAGAAGGTCTTCTTCGAAACCTTCGAGGGCGTCACCCTCGGCACCAGCAAGGAAGAGGCCGCCGGCTCGGTGGGCGTCTGGACCAAGACGCCCCCGACGGGCTGGACCCTGGACGACTCCCAGATGCCCGGGATTGGCAATCCTGCCACCGACGGCGTCGTCGAGTGGGCCGGGTGGAGCTTCGCCAACAAGGACTGGTGGGTTCGCGTCGCCGGCGACCAACGCCGCGCCGACTTCACCTTCGGCACCGGCACCGTCCTCATCGCCGACCCGGACGAATGGGATGACGCCGCGCACGCCAAAGGTCTTTTCACCAGCTTCATCTCGACGCCCGAAATCGACCTCACCGGCGTGGCCGCCAACTCCCTCGTCCTCGCCTTCGACTCGTCGTGGCGTCCCGAGGGCAAGGACGACGCCGGCGCCAGCTTCCCCACCGCCGAGGACGGCTCGCCCATCAACAACCAAACCGGCCTCGTTCGCGTCACGTTCAACGCCGGCTCCACCAACGAGATCGTCCGCTTCGAGTCCACCCGGACCCTCGATGACGGATCGGACAACCCTTACTTCAAGGAGGACAAGACCAAGTCCGACGCGTCCAACCCGGACGAGATCTCCAACACCAACGAACCCTTCATCGTCCCCCTCGGCAACCCCGCCGGCGGCAAGGTCAAGCTCACGCTGGGCATGATCCTCGGCGCCAACGACTGGTGGTGGGCCGTCGATAACATCGCCATCGGCGTTCCCCCGCTCGTCACGGGCGTCTCCGGCAACGGCGTCAGCGCCCGCGCCCGCATCTCCGAGGCCCTCGGCAAGAACGTGGACGACACCAAGCCGGTCACGCTGAGCATCGACGGCGCGGTGGTCCCCGGAGCCCAGATCTCCCGTGACGGCAGCCTCGTCTATGCCGGCGCCAGCCAGGCCCCCAAGGTGTTCACCCCGGGCTCCAAGCACACGGTCTCGGTGACCTTCAGCACCACCGACGGCCGCACCCTCACCGACGGCGGCGAGTTCATCGCCCCCAGCTTCACGACCGTCGCCAGCACCCCCGCCGTCATCACGGCCACCGTCACCAGCCCGTCGTACTTCACCGTGGATGCCTCCAAGGCCCCCACCTTGAAGCTCAATGGCACCTCCGTGACGCCCACCTCGGTCACCCCGTTCACCACGGACACCACCTCCGGCCTCACCATCCGCTACGGCGTCGCCAATCCGTTGCCGCCCGGCTCGGCCAACACCTTCGAGGTCACCTTCACCACCACCGACAACGTCCAGGTCGTCGATGCCGTGAAGTTCGTGGCCGCCAACTACAAGACCCTCGACGCCCAGTTGGCCACCGCCCTCGGCACCGCCTCCCAGCCCGGCATGCGATGGCGCACCCACCAGCTCGCCACCGGCCGTGACAACAACACCGCCTTGGTCGAGGAACAATTGAAGGGCGCGCTCGGGCCTTCCATACACGATACCACGGGCCAAAACACCCAGGGGTACTTCGACATCAACGTCGTTAACTTCGAGCAGAATGGCGCCGCAGCCGGCATCTTCAGCTCCAATGGCCTCGACGACCTGTACGCCCCCGAGGACGTCATCCCGGGCATCCCGGGCATCCTCCCCGATGGCAACACCAGCACCGACAACATCGGCGGCGAGGCCCTCACCTTCGTCGAGATCCCCGCAGCCGGCATCTACACGATGGTCGTGCGCTCCGACGACGGCTTCCAAGTCTCGGCCGGCATCCTGAGCAACCCTGTCTTCCAAGTCCTCGGCGAGTTCAACGGCGGACGTGGCGACGCTCCCACCGAGTTCTACTTCCAAGCCACCAAGGCCGGCGTCTATCTCTTCCGCCTCCTCTGGTACGAAGGCGGCGGCGGAGCCTCCGTCGAGTGGTACACCGTCAATGCCAGTGGCACCCCCGCCCTCGTCGGCGGCAGCCAGACCGGCGCCCTCAAGGCCTTCAAGTCCCGCCCCGGCGGCGAGCCGACCCTCACCTCCATCCCCGCCACCGTCGCGGCCCAACCCAAGGGCGCCGAACTCTTCGAGGGTGAGTCCACCACGCTCGTCGTGGCCGCAAACGGCGACAACCCGATCTCCTATCAATGGAACAAGAACGGGGTCGCCATCCCCGGTGCCACCAAGGCCACGCTGACCCTCTCCAAGGTCACCGCCGCCAGCGCCGGCAGCTACACCGCCACCGTCTCCAACGCCGGCGGCACCAACACCTCCCTCGCGGCCGTCATCTCGGTCGTCGCACGCTCCCGCTCCAAGGTC
>CAIRNV010000419.1 GCA_903880005.1 uncultured Verrucomicrobiota bacterium
CCTCACAGACCTCTGCGGGTCTGCTCGTCACTCGCGCCTCGTTGGACACGAAAATCCCTCGCGGCGAAACACCAGCCATTTGTGAGACACGACACTAGGGTGACGACATGGATCCAGCGCAACACGGAGCGGGCGTCCTTCCCCAAGTCGCGCGCCCAAACCAGCGTGGATCGGGCATGGCCAGGAATGAGGTTGCAAGGCTGCTTGGGGAGCAGATATGGGAACGGGGTTCCTTGGATGTTTTTCATCACCCCATGTCTTGTGACATGGGGCTCGTTGACCCATTCCATGGATCGAATGACGCCCGGAGGCCAATTTCCCGCGGGATGCCACTGCTGGAGAATGAACCTTCCCTACTTCCATGGCCAAGGCTGAGGCAACCGTTGAGGAGCTTGTTGGGATGATCGAGCGCGGCGAGCTGCGCTTGCCCGAGATGCAGCGTCGTTATGTTTGGCGATCGACGCGCGTGCGCGACCTGCTGGACTCGCTCTATCGAGGCTATCCGTCCGGGGCCATCCTGCTTTGGGAGACCGACGAGGCCGTGCCGCTGCAGGATTTCGCCGTGCAACAGCAGGCCAACCCATACCAGAGCACACGCCTCCTGCTGGACGGGCAACAGCGATTGACGTCCCTCTCGGCGGTGATTCGTGGCGAGCCAGTCGCCGTGCGCGGGCGCAAGAGGCCGGTCGAGCTCTTGTTCAACCTGGAACACCCGGACGAACTCGCCGTGGTGACGGAGGTGAATGAGCAGGATGGCGATGACGACGACGATTTGATCGAGGACGAGGCCGATTCCACCGAGGACGAGCTGCAACAGCGCTTCAACAAGATGACGTTCGTCGTGGCGACGGCGAAACTGGAGCAATTGAGCCATTGGGTGAGGGTCACCGAGGTGTTCAAGACCGACGAGGATGCGCCGTTCCTGGAACGCGCGGGGATCGAGAAGGTCAGCGACCCGCGGTTCAAGAGATACAGCCAGCGGTTGGCGCGATTGCGCGGCATTCGCAAATACAGCTACCGCATGGATGTCCTCGAACGGCGGCTATCCTACGACGAGGTCACCGAGATTTTCGTCCGGGTGAACTCGCTCGGGGCCAAGCTCCGCAGCTCGGACTTGGCCCTTGCCCAGATCACGGCCAAGTGGCGCGGGTCGCTCAGGACATTCCAGGCATTCCAATCCGACTGCGCCAAGATTGGCTTCGATCTGGACCTGGGCTTGCACCTCAAGAATCTGGTGGCCTTTGCCACTGGCCAGTCGCGCTTTCTCACCGTGGCCAGCCTCCAGGCGGACGCGCTCCAGGAGGCGTGGAAGGCGTGCGTCACCGGCATGGAGTTCGCGCTGAACTTCCTGAAGAGCAATGCCGGGATCGACAGCCCGGCGTTGTTGTCGTCGCCCTTCGTGCTGGTGACGCTCGGCTATCTTGGCCACAAGCGGAATTATCAGATCGGAGCCGAGGAGGCGGAGCGCCTGCGGTTCTGGGTCCTTGTCGCGAACGCCAAGGGCCGTTACTCGCGGGGCTCCAGCGAAACCCTGCTCGACCAAGACCTGGCCACGCTGCGCCAGAACGGCGGAGCCAACGAGTTGATCGAACGCCTGCGCCTCCAGGTTGGGCGCCTCGAAGTCTCCGCGGACGAACTCGAAGGCCGCAACCAGCGCAGCGCGCTGTTCAAGACCATGTTTCTGGCCTTTCGATCTGCCGGGGCCAAGGACTGGCAATCGAACCTGGCCATTGCGCTCGACCATTCGGGTTCCCAGCACCGCTTGCAGTTCCATCATGTCTTCCCAAAGGCGGTGCTCAAGAGCAGCTACACATCCCGCGAGGCAGACGACATCGCCAACCTGGCCTTCATTGGGGGAAGGACGAACCGCCGAATCAGCGACACCGCACCTGCAACCTACTTCCCAGCATTGTTGGAACTGGCGGGCGCCACGGCATTCGATTCCCAGTGTATCCCGACGGATGCCAGCCTCCTCGCCGTCGAGGCCTACAAGGCGTTTTTGGCCAAGCGCCGTGACATCATAGCACTCAGGCTGAACGCCTTCCTCGGCACCGCAAAGTCGCCGACCCAACTGGAGTGAAGAGCGAAAGGGTGCAACGGGATGGGCGTGCTCCCCGTCCACGGATCGAGGCCACGGAGTCCGGGGGCAGAGCGAGCCTGCCTAAATCGGGACGCCTCAGCCGGGACGATTCAGCCTAAAAACGGCAGTTGAAGAGGGCTTCAAGGCAGGGAAATGCCGTCCCATCAAGGCAAAGGGGCACTGTGGGATCCATCCGAGACCTCACCCGGCGGGTGAGGTTGGAATGGGCCGGCCAGGGTTGTAGGCCGGGTGCCCTCACCCGGCGGAAACGTGGCAGAGCCGTCTCGGCTCTGACTGGATCACGTCCAGCGGCAGGA
>CAIRNV010000420.1 GCA_903880005.1 uncultured Verrucomicrobiota bacterium
CATGGCCGGGCGCTCGTCCAGCGCGCGGTACTGGAGCAACACGTGCGGCTCGGAGGAGTAGGCGGCGCCCGAGGTGATGTTGAGGTCGTCGCGCGTGGCGAAGGCCATGCCGCCGGACATGATGGCATGCTCCTCGTTGGGATTGTACCCGGGGAGGCCCTTGTTGTTCTGGGCGTAGATCGTCCCGGATGCCTCCCGCGACGACAGGCTCCCGCTGCCGACCTTGCTGGCGAGGATGATCTGCTGCGGGGCGGCGGGCCATGCGATCTCATAGCGACCGACATAGGCGGGCCAGTAGATGGGCTTGAGGCCGATGCGCGTGTTGCCGGCATTGTGGCCGACGGCGGGCCCGTTGGTGCGGAACCACCAGACCTCCAGCCGGTGGTTGTCGGGCAGGCGGTTGACCGGAATGATCGCCCCCTTGTTGGCCTCGGCGACGCCCGCGACCAACGGGTCGATGTAGGCCGACGGGAGGTACAGGTTGCCCTCGGGCACGTTGATGTGGCCCGCAAGATAGGCGCCGGAGCCGCCGGGCTCGCCGGCTGGCGGACGCAATCTTTCGCCGATGACGGCCGTCGCGTTGAACACGCGCGGTGCGACCGTGACGTCCTCCCACAGGTTGGTGGAGGGCGCGCGGGGGAGTTCCGGTGCGACGGGCTCGGCGACGAGGTTGGGCGGGACGGGGGCGGTGCCGGTGGGGTTGGCGAGGTAGGCGTTGAACGCCACCACGAACTGGTTGGAAGCCGCGAGGTAGGCTTGGTACTTGACCTGCTGGTCCCGGTATTCCTCGACCAATCGCGCCACCTCGGCGGCGTGGTCGGCCTGCCGTTGCTCAAGGTGGATGAAGTTCGAGACCGTCGTGAGGTTGGTGGCGACGGAGCCGGCGAAGGACTGGTCGCGCAGGGTGTCTTCGAGCCATGAGAAGACGCGCTCGAAGGCCACCTGCTCGTTGACGACGAACCGCAGGAGCGTCCGGTGCGCGGGCTGGCTGCCGTCGAGATGGGTGTAGAACCGGGAGTCGGGGGTCACCTTGGCCCGGGGTCGGTCGAGCGGGTCCTGGTAGGAGATGATCGGGGCGTTCTGGGGCGAGAGCGCGATGGCCGTGGCGGCCGCCTGTTCCTCGGTCAGCACCAGCGGGCGCACATAGTGGCTGTAGCGCGACTCGTCGGCGGGCCATGCGAGCTTGTGACGTCCGAGGATCTTGGGCCACTGGATGCCCTGCACCCCCGTCTCCATCCAATGCACGAGGCAGTCATTGGGGTTGGCCGTGGCCCGGGCCGCGTAGAGCTGGGCCACCGGGTCGCCCGGGGCGTAGTGGACGTAGTTGAAGGGCACCCCCGGCCCTTGGACGACCTCCTCGGGAATAAGGCCCTGCAACGGGGCACCGCCGGGAGGCACCAGCCGCTCTCCGAGGTCGCACGTCACGTCCAGCGGGGTGGGCTGCTTCACCACATCGACGATCTCGAATCCCAGCGAGACCCGGGACTCGCCGTCCTGGCGGAAGTCCCCCAGCAGCTCCACGAAGAGCCGGCCCTCGCGGTTGAACGCGTAGAGGAAGCCTTGGCTTTGGTCGTACCAGACCGTGCGCAGCTCCTGCAGCACCGCGTTGCTGTTGCCGTCGGCCGGGCTGGTGTACCCGGGGCCCCGGTACTCGGAGGACACCGTCTTGGGGAACTGGTTGTTGAACACCACGTTGACCGCCCCGACCTTGGCCGGCGGGATCGAGATGGGGCGTCCGAGGGATCGAAACTCACGCTCGGTCCAGTACAGCGTGCGGGGCGGCTTGGCGGCGCTTCCCGAAACCGCGTAGGTGGCCGTGTACAGCAGGTAGATCGTCGATCCGTTGGTCGCGAAGCTCGGCTCGCCCCCGGGGTTCACGTACCCGGCCGGCAGCGTGGCCGCGGAGTACGCCTGCGACTTGCGCCATGTGACCCGGACCGGCCCGGCCTGCACGGCGTACACCGACCGTGCGTGCGGGCTCCAGTAATAGCCCACGTTGGCATGCCCGTTGGTCGTGTGGGGCTCGGCGACCCAGTAACGCTCCTTGAGGATGTTGAGCGGCTGGCTGGACTCGTCGATGTCGGGCACCGGGATCACGCTCCCGAACGAGTACGGCGTCAGCTTCGCCATGTACGGGGCGCCCACCGCAAGGTCCCGCACCATGAACACGAGGTTCGTCCCCCGTCGCAGCGTCGGGAGCTGCATCTCCGGCGACGCCGTCGCGAACGACGACCCGCCGTTGAGGAGCGGGGACAACGAGCGCGTCACCCAGTTGGTGGACAACACGCCGCCGCCAAACGGCACCCATGCTTGGAATTGCCCCGGCGTCGCCTCCGCGAACCCGCCCGACTCGTTCTGCTCGCCCGTGACGGGTGCGCGGCCGTCCGAGCCCGACGGCGTGCCCGCCACGCTGGAGATCGGGGCTCCGGAGGGCTTCCGGTCTTTGGACCGTTCAATGGCCGGGGTGGGCGGGATGGGAAGCTTTGCGAGCGCATGGGCCGACAGGGCCGTGGCAAGGCCGAGCAGCGCCGCCATGCCGCGCGCCAAGGCGAGCGGGGACGTGCGGGCCGGGAACAGGGGCGAGGGATGACGCGACGTGTTCATGGGTTCGGGTCGGTGAAAGGGGCTACGGGATGTCGGGTCCGGCTCATTGGACGCGCATGATGAAGGCAAGGACGTAGAAGGGCGGCATCGTGTTGTGCGGCCTCCCTGACCCACGCGGCGACGAGACCGTCGTTGGCAACGTGTACTGGTGGTTGTGGTCCCCGGCGTGGTCCGTGTGGGTGGGCCCAATCGTGTGGGGCAGGTGGGAGAGCCTGGAACCAATGATCCCCGGAAACATCCACCCGTAAACGGTGTCCCCTTGGTTGGACACCCGGAACGCGTGCCTTCCCGTGCCCATCGGAACCGAGTCCGCGTTGAACGAGACCGAATGCGAGTGGGCCGGCATCTCGGCCTCCGCCAGGGCATGCGCCTCCACCCCGCCCCTCTGCGCCAAGGTCCGGGGTGTCAGCCCCGGCCCCGCGCCCGCCCCGAGGATGAACCGCCCGCGCAGGTCCGGGGTCGTGACCCCCGCCACGACCGACCCGTCGCACAGCACCCAGCCCTTCGGCGGGGTCGTTCCCGTCCACATGATCACCGACCCCACCGGCGCCATGCCGAGGCCATCGAAGCCCGTGGCCTCCCCTACCCCCGTTACCGTCATGGTCTCGCGCACCTCCATGCCCCGGGCGAGGATCGACTCCGCCACGTCAAGGCTGGCCTGGGGGTTCGCCTTGTTCACGCCCACCTTGTCCCCTGCGGGCACCAGCATCGCCTGACCGTTCAGGTTCACCATGTCCTGCGCCGTCCGGGTGTGCGCCACCACAAAGGCGTAGGGAGCCGACAAGAGCCGCGTCCTCGGCGCCAAGGTCGCCTCCGCCTCGCCCGCCCCGGTCCCGCGCACCGTCACCTCCACGAACCGGTCCGACGCGTTGGAGGACTGGAACACCGAGGATAGTTCCGGCCGGACCTCGTTCCCGAACGTGTTGCCCTCACCCAGCATCACGCTGAATGCGCCCTTGAACACGGACACCGTCTGCTGCTCCGACCACAGCAGCTCGCCGCCCACGTCGTTGTCGAAGATCCGGAACACCATCGGGTAGTTCACGGCCTGCGTGGCCCCGATGACGGTCCCGTCCGCCGCCACGAGCGTCCCCGAGAAGGACAGCAACGACGGCGGCTCCGGGCGTGCCTGGGCCCGCGCCGGTGTGAGCGAGGCCCGCCCAAGCAGCAGGGCAGCAAGTAGGACGGCGCTCGCGGCCGTCGGAAGGCTCCGGGTGTTCATAGTCATGAAACGCGTCGTCATGGTGGGCCTCATTGCACGCGGACGATGTAGGCCAGCACGTAGTAAGGCGGCATGTTGGCGTGGGCCTGCCCGCCGCCCGCCGAGGTCGAGGCGGTCGCCGGCATGTCGAAGGAATGCTGGTGGGCCGCGGTCGCCGCCGTGGAGACCCCGTAGCGATTATGGCTCGTCATGTTGCCCGACGCGTCGCCTCCGACCCATAGGTGCGGCTCCAAGTATTCCCCGCCCACCTCGGTCCTGAAGTCATGGTAATGCGACCCGCTGCCGCCCAGCATGGCCGTCTGGCCCGACAACGAATGCGCATGCGCGGGAAGCTCCGCCTCCGCCAACACATGCGTCTCCGCCCCGCCCACCGCCCCGAGGATCCGCTCCGACAACCCAGGGCCCGTCCCGGCTCCCACGATGAACCGGCCCCTCAAGTCCGGCGTCCGGTAGCCGTTCACCATCGTCCCATCGCAAATCGCCCATCCCTCCGGCTGCTCCGTCGCCGCGCCCGACCACAAGATGATGGAGCCCACCGGGGCCGCGCCCCCGCCCACCCATGCCGACGCCGTCGCGACGCCCTGCACCCGGGTCGCGCCGTTGACCCGCAAGCTCGCCGCCATGGCCGAACCGGCCACGTCCAGGGTGGTCGCCGGGTTCGTCGTGTTGATGCCCACGCGCGCCCCCACGATGGACATCACGCTTCCCCGGCCGCTGTTCACGATCTGGTCCGCGGTCCGCGCATGCTGCGCAAACATCGCGTACGGCCCCGCCAACAGCCTCGTCCGCGGCACCTGCGTCGAGTCCGCCCGCCCCGGCCCGATCGCCTTCACCGTCGTCTCCAGGTACCGGTCCGACGCCGTCAACGTGCGGAAGATCGTGCCCAGCGCCGGGCGCGGTTCCGTGCCAATCGCCGAACCAAGCCCGATCTGCACGCTGAACCGGCCTGCGTCCACCGTCACCGTCTGCTGCTCCGACCACACCAGCGTCCCCCCGCTGGAGGCGTCGAAGATCCGGAACACCACGTCGTAGTTCTTGGGGCTCGGCGAGCCGAGGGGCGTCCCGTCCCCGTTCACCAACGAGCCTTGGTAGGGCAGCAGGTCCGGGGCCCCGGGCCCTTGGCCGTGCAAGGGGGCAGGGGTCAGCGTCAGCGTCAGCGGCAGCATCAGCGTCAGTTGCAGCATCAGCATCAGCATCGGCGGCAGCATCAGGATCCGACGCGCCCATGCGTCCTGCCCCGCGCCTCCAGTCCTCTTCATCATCGCTTCCATCATCGCCTCCTCACTTCAACCTTCACCCTTCAACCTTCACCCTTCACTGCTCACGGCACCGTCAGCACGGGCACGTCCGAGATCCGCGTCAGCGTGAACGGGCCTGACAGCTTGAATGCCCGCGTGTCCGGCGTGCCACCGGCCCGTGCAAGGCCCTCCAGCCGGAACGTCTCCTTGTACCAGCCCCGGATCGTCCGGCTGCTTCCCACGGAGAACACGTTGGTCGAGGGCGGCAGGATGCGGAGGGTGATCTCCCTTCGGATCCCGTAGGACTCCATCCCGCGCGCCACCTGCGTCTTGAACGTGGGATCCAGGTTGTCGTGGTCCGGGTGGTACGTGTGCAGGAACGGGTTGGACGCATGATCCTCGAAGCCCGTCTCCACCACGGTGCTCAACGTGCTGCCGTCCCCGATCCGGCCGGCGAACGTCCATGGCGCGTTGGGCTTCCGCCATGGCAGGTTGCTCGACGTGATGCGCCGCGCCTGCGCGAGGTAGGCGGGGGACAACGCCGACTGGGTCGTGGCCACCACCTCGTTGGTGAAGGCGTC
>CAIRNV010000421.1 GCA_903880005.1 uncultured Verrucomicrobiota bacterium
CCTCCGCTCCACCGGCCCGATCTCCGTCGCGGGCCGACGCCGCAGCGAGGCGTCGATCTTCGCCAACTCCTCCGTCAGCCGCGTCATCTGACGTCCCAGCATGGCCCTCTCCTTGGCCCCCCGCGCCGTGCTCCGGCACAGCACAAAGCGCTCCGATCCATCCCCGTCGGGGTGCGTCACCAGCCGGGCCTCGACCCCGTGCTGGACCTCCACCCAGTTCTCCTTCTCCGCCAGCTCCGCCTCGTACGCGCGCAACTGGCTCTTGGGCGTCCCCACCAGGTACAGCGCCTTGCGCTCGCGAACAGCCGCGCATGGTCCTCATGGCACCGGGTGTTCCAAGGCTCGACGGGGACATCGTGGCCCCGGTCGCTGATGAAGATCTCGCGCCCCGTGTTGATCACCCTCTTCACCACCCGCCCTTGCAACGTGGCGATCCGTTCCTCGAACACCGCCGGGATGGTCGCCGGCGCGTTTTCCTCCTGGATCGTCCCGTCGAAGTCGGTGGAAACCAGGAGCCGTGCGTCAGACATGGCAGGCATCGTCCACGGAAATGGCTCCGCCTCCAAGGTGTGAAGCAGGCTAGTGTCGTGTCTCACAAATGGCTGGGGTTTCGCCGCGAGGGATTTTCGTGTCCAACGAGGCGCGAGCGACGAGCAGACCCGCAGAGGTCTGTGAGGAGCGAGCAACGATGTGGGACGCGAAAAGAGCCGCGGCCCTTCGGGTTGCTCCAAGAATGCCCCGGGGCTTCGTGGTTCGTCCGTCACAGACCGCTGCGGGTAGGCCCCGTCCTCACGCCTTGCCCCGGGGCATTCTTGGAGCAACCCAACACCAGCGATTTGTGAGACACGACACTAGTGCGGCCTTCCCGCGCCGTAGGAAGCAGACAGGTAGTTCCCAATGGCCCGCGCACCGGAGATGAACCGTCGATGGCCATTGGCGCTCGACTGGGCCTCCGGCAATCCCGTGGGGGCATCGTCGCGGAGGACGAGCACGGGGCATGATTGGTTGGCCTCGCCCAGGAGCGAAACCACCTCGGGCCGCGGCCGCTTGTAGTCCACGTAGCGCACCTCCACGTGGTGACGAAGGTCCGGGTAGTAGTGCAGCACCCCGTTGATCTCGGCGCACTCGGGACAGTAGTAGGGCGCCCCCGGGCCATCCTCGAAGTCGTGCTTCAACAGGAACAAGACGTCGTGCTTCATGGCCTCAGCCTGCCCACGCCCGGTCGTTTGGAAAGCCGGGAGTGCCGGACCGGAGCCCTGGCCCGCGACGATTCCTTCGGGGAGGGACGTGACGGCGCCGCGGGTCCTCCCGCTGGACGAGACGTGAGCGAGCCCTGCGCCGATGCCCCGCTGCAAACCACGACTGGACGCCGTCGGGCTTCTCGTGTTCGGTTCGCCGAAAATATCTTTCAAGACCATGAACCGATTGATTGCCCTACGCGCGTGCATCGCGGCCATCGCAGCCTCCTCGACGTTCGGTGCCCATGCCGAGGATTACATCTACGCGGGCTTTGACCTCGACACCGAGGGTTGGGCCCGTGGCTGGGGGGTTGGCGACTTCACCCTTGATTGGGATGGATCCACGGACTCCAAGGGCGACCCGAATTCGGGCTCGCTCAAGGTCACCGTCAACTACCCGGCCTCCGCTTCATGGCAGGAATTCAACCTGCAAAGGGCCATTGGGTTCGACTTCGGCACGTATTCCAAGATCGCCTACGACGTGAAGGTCGATGCCGCCACCTCCACGGCGACGTCGAACGGCGACTTCAACATCACCCAGATCGCGATGCGCGGCCCGGGTTGGTCCTGGAACGGATGGCACACCACCAAGCCCGTCGTCGCCGGTGAGTGGACGAAGGTCGAGGAACTCCTCCCCTCGGGATTCTCCTCCGTGGTCGCCCTCAACATCGGGTTCGCCGGCAACGACTTCGTCGGCCCCATCACCTACTGGCTCGACAACGTCCGCTTTGTCTCCGACACCGTCGCGCCGCCGCCGGCGATCGCGGTGGAGCCCGCCGTGGCCGGCCTCGAGGTCGTCGCCACCGGCAGCCAATACCAGCGCCAGTCGTTGCGCTCGGCCGAGCCCAAGTACTCCTGGGCGGCCTCGTCCGGGGCCGTCCGTTATGCCTTCGACGTCGTCAAGGGCCCCGGCGCGGGTGCCACGGACCACTTCATTTACCTGTGGCTCATCGGAACCGACGCCGCCGACCCGGGAGGCTCGCCTGACTGGAACGAGCCCAACGCGGTGTTCCTCGAGCTGCGACAGGCCGCGAACGGGACGTACACGGCGCTGCTGAGCCACAAGACGGACGCACCGGGCGCCCACGGCACCCGCTTCGATCCGGCGGGCGTCCTGGCGCGCATGCAGGGCATCCCATCCGTCGTCGGCCGATGGACGGTCGTGATGAAGGGAACCCTCGCGACGCTTGTGGCCCCCGACGGCACCGAGGCTTCCGGTGAGTTGCCCGCCGACAGCCTCGGCGGCTTCGCCAACGTCTTCCCGCACCTCGGAGCCCAGATGGACAACGCCATCGCCAAGAACCGCTCCGTGACCTTCGGACGCCTCCGCATCCAGGGCGACGCCGCCGACTTCCAGGGCAATGTCGATGTCAACTTCGCAGATCTCGCCTCCCTCGATCCCGCGACCTGGAAGAACGTCGCGCAGGACACCAGCGGCATCCAACTCGTGCCCGGCGGCACGGCGTACAAGTTCTCATGGGACGCGCCCGCCACCGGCTATTCCCTGCGCTCCAAGGCCAGCCTCGCCGGTTCATGGACCGACCCCGGGCTTCCGGTCGTCGGCGTGGGCGGACGCAAGGTGACCTACCTGCCGGCATCCAAGCTTCCCTCCAGCGAGGCAGGCTTCTTCGCCGTCCAGAAGTAGCGAGGGGACACTGCCCTGGGACGTCCCGCCCGCGTGAACGCGAGGCAGGGCGGGCGTCCCGGGCTGGCTTCCCGGCCGTCAGCGCCTGCGGCCCGTGAGCGCGGCGCTGAGCATCACGTACTCCCCGACGTTCTCGGCCGTGACCAACCCCACCAAGCGGCCTCCCTCCAGCACGGGGATCGACGACGGGCCGTCCTCGAACTGACTGCGCCGGAGCATCCGCTCGACGGGTTCGTCCGGCGTGGCCACCGCGAAGCTCCGCCTCATCACGTCGCCCACGACCGTGTCCGGGCCGCGCTCGCGCAGGGCCGGGAAAAGGTCGTCTCGCAGCAGCAACCCCACCAACTCGTCGGCGGACACGACGGGGAAGTCGTGCTGGAACCCCGCCAGCACGAGCTGTGATACGTCCCCAAGCGTGTCGAACGGGGATACCGAACGAAACTCCGTCATCATCGCCTTGCGCACGGGCACGCCGTCGAGGTGCGCGCTCGTCGAGACGGCCTCCGCCTCCTGGGATGCACCCATCCAAACAAACAAGGCGATGAACAACAGCATCGGCTGGTGCAGCGCCAGCATGCCCGCCAGCGCCAGGGCGATGGCCAACGCCTGCCCGATTCCCGCCGCCACCCGCGTCGCCCAAACCCGGTCGCGCCGCATCGTCAGCAGCGCGCGCAGGACCCTCCCCCCATCCATCGGGAACGCCGGGATCAGGTTGAACCCCAGCAGGAACAGGTTCGACGCAATCAGCCATGTCGCGAAGGAACCCGCGCCGGTCACGGGGTCGATGGGCGTCGTGGGAATCCGGGACACGAGGACGAAGACCCCGGCGACCGCGGCGATCACGAGGTTCACGGCGGGGCCCGCGAGCGC
This sequence comes from uncultured Verrucomicrobiota bacterium, assembly GCA_903880005.1. Taxonomy (GTDB): domain Bacteria; phylum Verrucomicrobiota; class Verrucomicrobiia; order Limisphaerales; family UBA9464; genus UBA6176. The sequence continues at coordinate 3,754 of CAIRNV010000421.1, forward strand.
GATGGCCAGCTCCTGCCGGGGCGTCTCGCCCGTGGACTCGAGGCGCGCCACGCCCCCGATGGGCAGCAACGTCACGTCGCGGGTGCGGATCCCAAAATGGCGCGCCATCAACACGTGCCCGAACTCATGCAAGAGCACGCATCCAAAGATCGTGCCGGGAAGCAGGATCCCCAGCAACGCGCCCGCCATCTGCCCGGAGGCCGCCCATCCCTTCCATGCATAGAAGGCCAGGAGCATCAGGAACGTCAGGTGCAGGCGGACCTCAATCCCCAGGACACGCGCGATACGGAAGGACCATTTCACATCCGACAGCCTTCCGCCCCCGCGCCCGCCTTGCAACCGTCCGTTCGGCCCATGCCCCATGTGCCCAAGGCGGATCGCTTGGCCCCGCGGAACAAGGGTTGACGATGGCCACGGGTTCCGGTTGGAGTTTTTGCCCATGAAGAACGTTCTTGCCGTCGCCTTGATTGCTGTCGCCGCGTCGGGCGGCTCGGGCTGTTACAAGACCCAGGAGGGTGGCTACCGGGCAGGCGTGCCCTTCTCGAAGGACACCATCGAGAGCCGCTACGAGCGGCCCGTCGCGCAAGTCTTCCAGGCCGCCAAGGCCACGTTGGCCTACAACGGGGCGCTCATTGGCGAGGTCGCGGCCACCAAGGCCGAGGGCTCCGCCCAAACCCTGACCGGCCGCGTCAACGGACGCTCCCTCTGGATCAGCGTGGACGAGGTCGAGCCCCGCATCACCCGGGTCCTGGTCCAAGCCAGGAGGACCGGCGGATTGGGCGACGTGGACCTCGCCGCCGAGATCGACAAGCAGATCGCGCTCCGCCTCCGCTGATCGACCAGGAATCCTTCGGGAGGCCGAAGGAGGCCGGCACCCTCCCTCCTGCGCCCGGGGACGGCACCGGGCGACGAGCCCATCCAGCAGGGGCGCGGAGCGCCTTGGCACCATGGAAACCGACGCCATCGCCTCCCGGTTCATCTCCCATCTGGGCGTCGCGCGCGCCGCCTCGCCGCGCACGGTCCGCAACTACGCCCACAGCCTGCGCGAGTTTGCGGCGTGGCACGCCGGCCTCCATGGCAAGCCGCCCGAGTGGACGCTCGTCCGTCGTGACGACCTCCGCCTCTTCCTGCGCCACCTAGGCCGGAAGCGCCTCGGAGCCGCCACGGTGTCGCTTCACTTCAGCGCGCTGCGCACGTTCTACCGGTGGCTTGTGCGCGAGGCCCTCGTCGAGGGCAACCCCGTCCGAGGGCTGCGCCTGCCCAGGGTCCAGCGGGCGCTTCCAAGGTTTGTCCCGGAGGCGGACATGCCGCGCCTCCTCGCCGCCCCCGTGCAGGAGCTGGAGCGGCTTCGCTCGACGAAGCCGGACCTCGAACCGGCGGCCCAGGCGGCCCTCCTGCGGGACGCCGCGCTGCTCGAGCTCCTGTACTCCTCCGGGCTCCGCATCAGCGAGGCCTGCGGCCTGACCGTGGGCAACGTGGACGCCGAGGCCCAACGCGTCCGCGTCCTGGGCAAGGGACGCAAGCAACGCGAGGTTCCCGTCGGAGCCCCGGCGCTCGAAGCCATGGCGCGGTACTGGCGCGAGACCGGCCACCGCCGCGACCACGACCTTCCCGCGTTCCTGGCGGCCCCGGGAACGGCCAGGGCCGTCACGCCGGCCGAGGTCCAGCGACGACTCAAGCGTTACCTGGCGATGGCCGGCCTGGACCCCAGCCTGACGCCCCACAAGCTGCGCCACAGCTTCGCCACGCACTTGCTCGATCGCGGGGCCGACCTGCGGTCGGTGCAGGAACTCCTGGGCCATGCGCGGCTGCAAACCACCGAGGTGTACACGCACGTGACCGCCGCCCGATTGAAGGCCGTCTATGACGCCGCGCACCCGCGTGCATGACGGGGCCAAGGCGCCCGTCCCTCATGCCACGTGATCCAGCTTGCGGAGCGTCACCCTCGCGACCCGCATGCCGTCGAGGTCCTCCACGACCAACTCATGCCCGGCCACCTCGACGCGCCCGCCGCGCCTCGGAAAGCCGCCCAGGCGTTGCGTGATCCATCCACCGACGGTCGTCACGTCGGTCCCCTCCACCGTCTCGCCCACCAACTCCGACAACTCGAACAACGGCAACGTCCCCTCCAGGTCCCACGATCCATCCGAACGCCGCGCCATTCGCGGCTTCTCATGGTCGAACTCGTCCTGGATCTGCCCGACCAATTCCTCGAGCACGTTCTCCATCGTCACGAGCCCCAGCGTGCCGCCAAACTCGTCCACCACCACCGCCAGGTGCGACTTCCGCTCCAGGAACAACCTCAGCAACGTCTCCAACCGCGCCGTTGGCGGGACGTACAGCAGGGGGCGCACCACCGGCATCAAGTCCATGCCCGTCCGCGCCCGGTCCCGCGCGGCCACCAGGTCCTTGAAGTGCACCACCCCGCGCGTCCGGTCCACGTCGCCATCCTCCGCCAGGGGAAACCGCGAGTACCGCGTGCGCTCCGCGACCCGCAGCAGGTCCTGCATCGGATGGCGGTCGTTCAACACCACGACGTCGCGCCGCGGCGTCATCACCTCCCGCACCACGCGGCGCTTGAGATCGAACGCATTGAGGACCAGGTCGCGCGCCAGGCCCGACTCCCCCTCCGCCGTCCCGCGCGCGGCCAGCATGAGGCGCAATTCCTCCTCCGAGTGCCCTCCGTCGTGGCCCCCTCCCCCATGGATTCCCAGCCAGGACAACACCCGCAACGACGCGACGTTGAGGAACCAGATGGCCGGGTAGGACATCCAGTAGAACGCCTGCAACGGGAACGTGGACCACAACGACGTGGGCAAGGGCCGCTTGATCGCGATGAACTTGGGGGCCTGCTCGCCCACCACGATGTGCAGGAACGTGATCAGCGAGTAGCCCACCACGAAGGCCACCGCGTGCCGTGCCCGTTCCGACCCCACGCCCAGCCACGCCAGCGACGGCTCCAGCACCGCCACGAACGCCGGCTCGCCGATCCACCCCAGGCCAAGGCTCGCCAGCGTGATCCCGAGCTGGCACGCCGACAGGTAGGGGTCCAGGTGCCCCACGATGTGCCGCGTCAATCGTGCCCGGCGGCTCCCCTTGTCCGCCAGCGGGGCCAACTGCGTGTCGCGGATCTTCACCAAGGCGAACTCCGCCGCCACGAAGAACCCGTTCAACCCCACCAACGCGAGCACGCCCGCCAGCTTCCAGACGATGTCCCACGCGTGGTTCACGCCAGCCCCTCCCCTTGCCCAAACATCGCCCGCAGGACGTCCCACAACGTCACGATCCCCCGCTCGCGCCCGTCCGGCCCCAGCACCACCGCAAACGGCTCCCCGCCCCGTTGCAGACGCCGAAGCGCCTCCTCCAACCGCATCGTGTCATCCAGGAACAGCGCCGGCCGGAGATGCTCCTCCGCCCGCCCCGTCGCCTCGGTCTCGCGGCAGACCAAGTCCGCCAACCGCACGATGCCCACGATGCGACGCCGCTCGCCGGCCCCTCGCCACACCGGCACGCGCGACACGTTGCGCTCGCGGCACAACCGCAGCACGTCGCCAATCGCCGCGCCCGCCTCCACCGTCACCGCCGCGTCCATCGGACGCGTCAACCGCGCCAGCGTCGCGTTCTGCAAGTCCATCACCCGGTTGATCAACGTCTGCTCCGTCCGGGTCAGCGAACCACCCTGCTCGCGCATCAGGGCCCGAAACTCGTCCCGGTTGCCAAACAACCGGCCCGTGTAGGCCGACCCACGCGTCACCCGCAGCAACCCCCTTGCAAACCGCTCCGTCAACGCCACCCAGGGCGCCAGCCCGAGGTGCACCACCCGAAACGCCGGCACCAGCGCCAGGCACAGCCGGTCCGGGAACCGCCGAAACAACGTCTTCGGCAGCAGGTCGCCCCCCACGTACAACACCAGGCACACGACCGCGAACGCACCCCAAAACCATGCCGGTCGCCCCGCCAACCGCCCCTGCAAGCCCGCCACCAGCAACCCCGTCGCCACCAGGTTCGCCAACGTGTTCCCCACGAGGATCGTCCAAAGGAAGTTCTCCGGCCTCGCCAGGTAACCCTGCAACGCGAGGGCCCCCGGACGCCCCGCCCGCACCCATGCCCGGATGCGCAGCGGGCTCAGCGCATGCACCCCCGCCTCCATGCCCGACAGGAAGAACGACATCGCCAACGCACCCCCAAGCACCAGCCATTGCCAGTCGCCGCTCATGCCCCGTCCTCCCTCCCCCCTGCCTCCACCAACACCTCACGCACGCGGCGCTCGTCCGCCTCCCGCACCGTCCAGCGCAGCCCTCGAAAACCCCACGTCGTCCCTGTCGTCGGCACCTCCTCCGCCAACCGCACCACCAACCCTCCCACCGTATCGACGTCGTCCACCTCCCCCAACTGCGGCAGCTCCCGTCGCAGGTCCTCGAGCCGCATGGACCCCGCCACGCGCCAGCGCCCCGGCCCCAGGCGCTCGCTCACGAACCCCGGTGCCTCGCCCTCGCCCCGGATCGGCCCCACCACCAAGGCCAGGATGTCCTGCAACGTCACCACCCCGGCCACCCCGCCAAACTCGTCCACCACCACCGCCATCCCCCGCCCCTGCCGCTGCAACGCCTCCATCAATTGCAGCAGGTTCATGCTCTCCGGCACGAACGACGGGAACTCGATCGCCTCCGACAGGTCCGCCCCGGGCGACAGCAACAAGGTCCGCGTGTTCAGCAGGCCCACCACCGTGTCCGGGGTGTCGCTGTACAACGGGATGCGCATGAACCCCGCGCGCCGGGCCGCCGCGAGCATGTCCTCCATCGATGCGTCGTCCCGGAGCATCACCACCTCCCGCCGCGGCCGCAGCACGTCGCGGGCCGTCCGCCGGTCCAGCCCCAGCACCTGCACCAGGATCTCCTTCTCCGAGGTGCCCAGCGTCCCCTGCTGGTGCGCCAGCTCCAGCAACTCCGCGTACTCGTCGTCGGACAACCCCGCCGCCGGCGCGGCCCCACGGGGGGTCACCCATCCCAGCAACCCGTCCACCACCCGTTGCGCCACGCGTTGCAACGGCCCGGTCAACCGCACCAGCAGGGCCAACGGCGGGGCCAGTCGCAACGCCCACGCATCCGGCTGCCTCACCCCCAGCGCCTTGGGCGTCACCTCGCACAGGAACAACGTCACCGCCAGCACCACGATCCCCGAGACCGCCACCGGCCAGCCCCCGGCGCTCGCCGTCACCAAGGCCAACGCCACCAGCATCGCGTTGGCCGTCGAATTCCCCAGCACCAGGATCGCCAGCAACCCCGACGAATCCTCCATCAGGCGCACCACCGCGCCGCCTCGCGCCGGGTCCGTCGCCGCCAAGCGACGCGCCCGCCACAGGCCCAGCGAAAACAACGCCGTCTCGGCCAAGGCAAACACGAAGCTCGCCAGCGCCGCCCCCAGGAACAGCGGCGCCGCGATGTACGGGGAAAGTTCCAAGCCCCCAGCCTCCCCAACCCGCGCCCCGGAATCAATCCGCCGCCTGCCGCCCCAGCGTGAACGTCCCGCGGTCAAACGGGCTGTCATAGCCCGACTCCAACCGCGTCCCGTCCACCTGCCCCGCCGTCCGGATGGGCACCCCCAGGACCCGCCGGGTCCCCGAGAACACGAACACCCCGTTCGTCCACGAGCCCTTGAGCCGCGTCCGGAAGCTGCCCGAACGCCGCCCCCACCCGGCATGGAACCGCGCCCGGTACTCGTGGTCGTCCACGCGCCACAACACCGCCCGCAACGGGCCCCCGTGGGTGTTGTTCGTGTTTTGCCACGTCCCGGTCCATGCCCCGGCCACCCGGAGCGGGTCCGTCGTGGCGGAGCCTTGCCGCGCCAAGTCCCAGTCCTTCTCGAACGAGCGACAGCCGGCGGCCGCCATGGCGAGCGACGCCATGACGCCCCACCAAGCCCCGCGTCCCACCCAGCCGCCCAGTGGCCTCGACCCAGCCATGGGGCCCTCAGCGCAGGAACGCCTCGTGCAGGCCGCCATCGACGCCGATGACCTGCCCGGTCGTCTTGCTCAGCCGCTGCGTCACGAGGAGGAAGTAGGCCTCGGCCTGGTCCGCCGGCGTGATCGGGGACTTGGTCAGCGTCCGGTCCGCGTAGAATTGCGCGAGCTTCCGCACCAGGGACTCCGTCGCCTCGTCGTCGGTGTACGCGATGTTGTACTTCGCCAGCGAACCAATGACGCGGTCGCGCGGGAACATCGCGCTGCCTTGCACGACGGTGGCCGGGGCGACGCCGTTGACGCGCACCAAGGGGGCCAGCTCGACGGCAAGCTCGCGCACCAGGTGGTTCGCGGCCGCCTTCGACGTGTCGTACGCGACCGAGCCCTTCTTGGAGACCACGGCGTTCGCGCTGGTGGTGAGCACCAGGTTGCCCCGCAGACCCTGCTGCCGCCACGTCTTCGCCGCCTCGTCCCCGACCAGGTAGCCGCCCGTCACGTTGATCCGGAAGGTCAGGTCCCACTTGTCGTCGGGGATGTGCCCCGACGTGTCGCTCGGGACGAAGATGCCCGCCGTGACGCAGATCGAGTCGAACCCACCGTACGCCAACGCCACCTGGTCCAGCATCGCCCGGATGCTGGCGCGGCTCGTGATGTCCGCCGCCAGGCCGATCGCCGGGCCGCACCCGGAAATCCCCGTGCCAGCCACGCCAATCCCCTGGCCCAGCTTGTCCGTGATCTCCTTGGCCGTCGCCTCCGCCGCCGCCGCGTTCAGGTCCACGCACACGATGTGCGCCCCCTCGCGCGACAACCGCAGCGCCGTCTCCCGCCCAATCCCGCTCCCCGCGCCAATCACCACGATCACCTGGCGCGCCAGCTCCTTCTCGGGCGGCATCCGGCGCAGCTTGGCCTCCTCCAGGAGCCAGTACTCGATGTCGAACGCCTCCTGCTGTGGCAAGGCGATGTAACGGTCGATAGCCTCCGCCCCGCGCATGACCTCCACCGCGCAGTTGTAGAACTCCGCCGTCACCCGCGACTCGGACTTGTCCTTGCCCCACGCCACCATGCCCACCGACGGAATCAGGACCACGGTGGGGTTCGCGTCGCGCATGGCGGGGGAGTCGGCCCGGCGGCAACGCTCGTAGTACGCAGCGTAATCCTTGCGGTACGCCTCAAGGCCCGCCTTCAACGATTCCTGAAGCCGCGCCACGAACGCGTCGATGCCCGCGTCGCTGACGTCTGACAACGGCGCGCCCAGCGGCACGTACAACGGCTTGATCTTCGTCCGCAGGAAATGGTCCGGGCAGGACGTCCCCAGCTCCGCCAGGCGCGGGGCCTCCTTCGCGTTCACGAACCGCAGGATCTTGTCGTCGTCCTGCACCGTCGCGATGAACCGCTGCTTCTGGCTGACCTGCCCGCGCAGCCACGGCAACAGGCGCGCCAACACCTTCCGGCGCACTTCCGGAGCAAGGCTCTCGTGCAGGGCCCCGCCAAACGCCCCGGCGTCCCCGCCCTTCGCCTCGTACGCCGCCTCGATCGCCTCCGACGCCCGCTCGATGTAGGCCAACGTCTCGTCGTAGCACTCCTTGTCGTCGTCCGCCCAGGAGATGAAGCCGTGCTGGCCCATCATGATGGCGCGCACCGACGGCTGCTGGCGGCAGATCTCCTGCATCGCCAACCCCAGCTCAAAGCCCGGCCGCATCCACGGCACGTAGGCCATGCGCACCCCGAAGATCTCGCGCGTCAGCTCCTCGCATCGCGCACTCGCCGCGATCGAGATGATCGCGTTGGGATGCATGTGGTCCACGTGCCGCCCGGGGATGAAGCTGTGCAACGGCGTGTCGATGGAGCTCGCCCGCGGGTTCAGGTTGAACGTCGCGTGCGTGTACATGCCCACCATGTCGTCCTCGGCCTTGCTCTTCAGCCCCTTGTCCGCGCGCGCCGCATACGAGCGTTGCAGGCCCATCAGGCGCTGCTGGTACAACGACGAGAAGTTCTCGCGCGTGCTCGTCCGCAAGTCCCCGCCCGACCCCTTCACCCAAAGCACCTCCACCGTCTCCCCCGTCAACGGGTCCGCGGCCGGCAGCTTCGACGACGTGTTGCCGCCGCCGGTGTTGGTGATCCGTTGGTCGCTCCCGAGGCAATTCGAGCGATAAACCAACCGCCCCACGGGATCGAGCGACGCAGCCTTGGCGTCGTCCCAGAGGTGGTTCACATGCTTGTACGTCGTGGTGCCCATGTTCGTCCTGTAACGTCAAAACGGGCGCCCAGCCCCCGTTGTGGAAACCCCGACGCGCCCGGCCCGACCTTCGCCACCCCGCGTCCCCGGCGGCAACGATGTTTTTCCCCACGGCATCCGCCGCCCCCCCGCCGCCACGGACGGCATCAACGCCCAATCCCTCGTTGACGTCCGCCGGGTCGTGGGTTCGTTATCGCACAGCAAGCCCGTCATGAGCCCCTCCTCATCCCTCTTCCTCGCGTTGTCCAACCCTGACGAAGTTTGGCTTCCCCCTTCGTCGAGGCGCGCGCCGCGCTGGTCCCGGCTTCACCACCTCGTTCTCCCGCTCGCGTTGGCATGCCTGGTTCGCCGCGCCGAGGGAGCCGCAACCCTCTCCGTCGAGGGCGTCCACGTCGTGCCCCACGTTCAATCCACCGAGATGCGCTACCGCCAAAAGGCCGACTTCAGCCTGGGCGCGCGCGTGGAGGTCTTCCTGCGCAACACGTCCCCGGACACCGTCGTCATCCCCGCCGACACCGACGTCCGCCTCCGCGGCCG
>CAIRNV010000422.1 GCA_903880005.1 uncultured Verrucomicrobiota bacterium
ACCCAACTGAATCGTTCCGGCTTGGCCGGAACGATTCCGTTGGGAGGGAAGTGATGGCGAAGCAGATGCTTGCGCAAGCCGAGGAGTGAGCGAGGCGCGGGCCGGTACGAGGCCCGTAACGAGCGAACGACGAAGGATTTGCGCAAGCAGATCGAGCCAGCACGACCGACCCAACTGAATCGTTCCGGCTTAGGTCCGACGGGCGGCGGCCGGTGATTTGGCTGCCCGTCGGCGGCGGCATGGATAGGGTGCAGACGTTGAGCAACGCGCGTCAGAGCGGATCGAGGGAGGCCCGGCCGGAGCCGGTGCCGCCGTGTTCCTTTGGCCCCTACGAACTGGAGGCGGAGGTGGGGCGCGGCGGCTTCGGCGTCATCTACCGGGCGTGGCACCGCACCCTGGGACGGCGTTGCGCGGTGAAGATGATCCATGCCACGGCCGTGTACCCGGGCGACGACGCGGCCCGGGCGTTGGAGCACGAGGCCTCGGCCGCCGCAGGGCTCGACCATCCCGGCATCGTCCGCATCCATGAGTTCGGGTCGGCCGAGGGCCGCGTGTACATCGCCCTGGAGTGGGTGGAGGGGACGGACCTCGGGCGGTGGCTGCCCACGCGGGTCGTGCCCCCGGCGGAGGCCGCGCGGTTGTTTCGCGGCATCGTGGAGGCCGTGGCCCATGCCCATGACCAAGGGTTGTTCCACCACGACCTGAAGCCCGCGAACGTCCTCGTGGACTCCACGGGCCGCGTTCGGCTCACGGACTTTGGCTTGGCGCGGCGCGCGGGCCCGGCGACGGGTCGCGCCCATGGGACGGCCGGGATCGGGACGCCGCAATACGCGGCGCCGGAGCAGGCGTCGGACCAGTTCGGCGAGCCGCGGGCCGTGACGGACGTGTTCGCATTGGGCGGGTTGTTGTACTTCCTGCTGACGGATCGTCCGCCGTTCCGGGGCGAGACGGCCTCGGGGACCTTGAAGGCCGTGTTGTCGGAGGATCCGCCGCCGCCGCGGGCCCTGCGCCCGGGGATTCCAGAGGACCTTGAGGCCATCTGCCTGCGCTGCCTCGAGAAGCGTCCGTCGCGACGTTATGCGTCGGTGCGGGACGTGCTCGTGGACGTGGACCGGTTCCTGGAAGGGGAGCCAGTGCTGGCGCGAGGCGAGCCGCGGCGCGCGGCGGTGCCGGGATGGGTGCGGCGTCGATGGCGCCTGTGGGCGGCGACGGCGGTCGCCGTGGTCGCGATGGCGGTCGCTGGGCGGGGCTGGATGCGTTCAACAGAGGCCTTGGTGGAGCGGGAACGGGCGGCACGGGCGGAGGCCTCCGCCGGGCGCGAGCGGGCCGAGCGCGAGACCGCGCGCGCCCGGCGGGCCCGTTACGCCGCCCATGTGCAGCTGGCCTTCGAGGCCTTCAACCAAGGGGCGAACGAGTCGGCGCTGGAAGCCCTGAGGCGCGAGGTGCCCTCGGACGGGGCACCGGACTTGCGCGGGTGGGAATGGACGTTCCTGACGCGTTGGTGCACGGCCATGCCGGACGCGTCCGTCGGGACGGGTGCCACCGCGCCGGAGGCGGCCGAGGGCGTGTCGCAACCGCCGGCCCCGGCGTTGATGTCGTTCGCCCGCCTGGGTTCGGGCGTGGTGGCGGCGGGCTTGCTGGGGGATGGGACGAGGGCTTGGGTGGCCACCGCGTCCGGGGTGCAGGCTTGGGATGCCACGCGTGGCACGTTGCTCCACGACCTCCCCGCCGACCCCGAGGCGGTGGAGTCGGCTTTGTGGCTGGGCCCGGACGGGGTGCAAGGATGGGTCGCCCGGGCCTGGGTGGGCGGCCGGCTGGGCTTGCGCGCGTTGCAGGGGGACGCGGCGACGGTGTCGGTGGAGGAACCGGGCTGGCAGGTGGTGCCGCGGTACTCGGGCGCCTCGGAGATGACCTTCTCGGCGGATGGCACGCGACTGGTGCTCGCGGACGTCGCCAACGGCGTCCGGGTGCACGCGGTGCCCTCGATGGAGTTGGTGGGACGATTCGCGGGCTTTGCGGCGCGGGCGACGGACGTCTCGGCAACAGGCGCTCAGGTGGCCGCGGCGGACGCCGAGGGACACGTGCGGGTGTGGGCACGGGACGGCAACGCCACCAACGCCGTGGTCGCCATGGTGCCCAAGGTCCAGAAAGTCTCGTTTTCCGGCGACGGTTCACGGTTGCTGGCCGGGACCTTGGACGGGTGGGTTCGCGTGCTGGACGCGGCCACGGGACGCGAGCAAGGCGCGCATGGGCCGGTGGGCGCCGCGATCCTTGCGGTGGCCATGTCCCCCGGGGGCGGCCGCGTGGCGGCGGGGACGTCCGACGGCCGCGTGATCTTCTGGGACGCGGCGACGGGCGACACTCTGGGCACATTGCGCCCGGGGTTGGGCGCGGTGCAGGCCGTGCGCTTCGTCGGGGCCGAAGGCCTGGCATTGGCCGCGACGGGCGGGGTGAAGGTCTATGGACCTCGACGAGACGGCCCGGGTGCGGGGGGGGGCCGGGGCGAGTGACAGCGCCTGAAGAAGGCGGCATCCCGGCGCTGCCGGGCTCTTCATGACGCTGGCGGCTCGCCCCGGGAATGCGGCTCGCCCCGGGCGGGCGGCGCGAGGCCACGAGAAGGTTGACACGCCCACGTCAACGCGTTGCAATTCCCGAGCTTCCACTGAGCGCTTTTCATCACCGTTGCGTCACGCCGGGCAGGACGAGTGTCCATGCGCGGATTGTGGCAAGACCGAGAAGGGAAGGTTGCGAAGGTGGAATCCTCATTACCTATGCGTAAAACCACCCTGTTGGGAACCTTGGCGAAGGGTTCCGGTTGGATGGCCGCCGCGACGCTCCTCGCGTCGTCGGTGGCGGTCCATGCCGGCAACGTCGTCGTCCCGGGTTACCTCAAGCGCCAGTATTACCCCGGCGCCACTCGCGCCACCGTGGCCAACGGCACCGCCACGCTGGGCTTTGTCGAGCTCATCACCTCGGCCCAAGCCCCGAGCGACGTGGCCGACAACTATGCCCAACGCCTCAGCGGCGTGTTCAAGCCCGCCCAGTCCGGCAAGTACGTGTTCTGGGTCGCGTCGGACGACGACTCGGACCTGTACCTGAGCACGGACGACAGCCCGGCCAACAAGCGCCTGATCGCGCAGCAACCCTCCTGGGGCGGCACCAAGGAGTGGACGACGGCCGAGAACGGCGGCCAGACGGACTCGCCTCTCGCGACCCAGAAGTCCTCCGCGACGTGGTCGCCGGACAGCGGCAAGACCACGCCCTTCGCGGCGGGCATCGACCTCGTGGCCGGGAAGTCCTACTACATCGAGGGCATCATGCACGAGGGCGGCGGCGGCGATAACTTCGGCTTCACCGCGGCGCTCCTTGGCAACACCCCCACGAACGGCGACGACACGACCCTCACGTCCGCCGTCATTGGCGCGCTCGTGGCCAACCCGACCAAGCTCAACATCGCCACCCAACCCGCCAACGCGAAGGTGACGGAGCTGTCCACGGCCTCGTTCAGCGTCGTGCTCGACACGGACGCCGAGTTGCTCTCCTACCAATGGCTGAAGAACGGCCAGCCGATCTCGGGCGCGACCAGCAGCTCGCTGAACGTGCTGACCTCGTTGTCCGACAACGGCGCCAAGTACAGCGTCCGCGTCGCGACGGTGAACTACCCCGGCCTGGCCAGCTTCACCACCACCAGCGCCGAGGCGACACTGACCGTGGACGCCGCCATCGAGGTGGCGGGCTCGCTCAAGCGCGAGTACTTCCCCGGCGGCACCCGCGACTCCGTGGCGAACGGCACGGCCGGCACCCCCTCAATCAGCCTGATCAACGGCTTCGAGGCCCCTCGGGACGCCGCCGACAACTACGCCCAGCGCGTCAGCGGCTTCTTCTCACCGCCCGTCACGGGCCTCTACGCCTTCGTCGTGGCCTCGGATGACGACAGCGACCTGTACGTCTCCACCGACGACAAGCCCGCCAACAAGCGCCTCGTGGCGCAGCAACCCTCCTGGGGCAACCCGTTGGAGTGGCAGACGGCGCAAAACGGCCAGACGGACGGCGTCAACGTCACCCAGAAGAACTCCCTGTACTGGTCCCCGGACGGCGGCAACACCACGCCCTTCGCCAACGGCATCAGCCTGCAGGCCGGCAAGAAGTACTACATCGAGGGCATCATGCACGAGGGCGGCGGCGGCGATAACTTCGCGGCCACGTTCCACCTGATCACCGAGGCCACCCCCGAGAACGGCACGGCGTCCGCCTTCAGCGGCAACGCCGTCTCCGTCAAGGTGCCCAAGGCCACCATCGCCATCACCACCCAGCCGGCCGCCGCCTCCGCCGTCGAGGGCCGCGCCGCCACCTTCTCCGTCGCCGCCGACGTGACGGGCATCGTGGGGCCGAGCTTCCAATGGAAGAAGAACGGCGTGAACATCGATGGAGCCACCTCCTCGACCTACAAGACCCCGCTGACGGCCTTGTCCGACAACGGCGCCAAGTTCTCCGTCGTGGTCACCGCCCCGGGCGCCAGCGCCACCAGCGCCGACGCCACCCTGACGGTCGTGCCTGACACCTTCCCCCCCGCCATCGTCTCGGCGGGCGCCGTCCGCAACGCGGCGGGCTCGTTTGACGTGGGCGTGGTGTTCGACGAGTCCGTCAACCCGTCCACCATCACCGCCGGCAACTTCACCATCAGCGGCGGATCCGTCTCGGCGGCGACGCACATCCCGAACAGCAGCACCTACAAGTCCCTCGAGCAGGGCGCCGTGCTGACCGTCTCCGGCCTCACCGCCGGCTCCACCTACACCCTCACGGTCAAGAACGTGAAGGACATCAAGGGCAACACCATCGCCTCCGCCACCGCCCAGGTCACCGTCCAAAAACTGACCTTCGCCGCGTTGGGCAACACCGACCCCGCCCTGCCCTCCAGCGCCATCGCGGTCGGCGCCGACGGCGTCAACGTCCAGGCCGGCGGCAACGCCTTCTGGAACGCCACCGACGACGTCTCCTTCGTCTATGAGCAGGTCACCGGCGACTTCGACAAGGTCGTCCAGATCGAGGAGCAGGACGCCTCCTCCAACTGGGCGCGCGCCGGCTTGATGGTCCGCGAGACCCTCGACACCGACAGCCGCTACCAAGCCGTCCACGCCCCGGACAACAAGAAGTGGGACGGGTCAGGCTCCAACAACGCCTACGAGACCAACCGCCGCCGCACGGCCGGTGGCGCCACCGACTCGTCCGGCGCAGGTGGCACCCCCCGCTACCCCGGCATGACCTACATGCGCCTCCTCCGCACCGGAGACGTCATCCACATGTTCCGCTCCAGCGATGGCATCACCTGGACCCAGCTCGGCCGCACGGACTTCACCGAGAACGACGGCTCCCCGCTGCCGAACACCATGTACGTCGGCATCGTCTATGGACCCGAGAACGGCAACATCTCGCCCGAGTCCGACCGCAAGGTCTGGACCGCGAAGTTCCGCGGGTACGGCGACCTGAAGCCGACCGCCCAACGCGGCACCGCGACCTACGCCGTGGGCCTCAACTTCGGCGCAAGCGAGAACACCGGCATCCTCGGGCGCGGCGAGATCGCCGGCGTCCCGGCCGCCGCGCAAGGCAACTGGAACAACCTGCTCGGCAATAGCTCCGAGGCGACCGGCGCCGTGTCCGGCCTCGCGGCCGAGTCCAACGGCAATCGCGTCAACACCCCCATCACGGTCGAGTGGGCCGGCTCCGGCAACACCTGGGCCTCCACCGGCCGCGGCGAGGAGAACAACAAGTTCGTCGGCTCCGATGCCTCGCTCATGACCGGCTACCTCGACACCGGCAACTCGACCACCACCACGGTCACCATCAGCGGCGTGCCCTCGCAGCTCACCAGCGGCAAGTACGACGTCGTGGTCTATGCCCTCGGCGGCGTCGCCGACCGTGGCGGTGCGTATCGCTTGCTCGACGCAAACCAAAACGTGCTCAGCGGCTACCAGACCATCCTGAGCCCGGCCAACCCCTCGGCCTACACGCAGCTCGTCGTCCCGAATGAGACCACGCCTGCCTACGGCACCTACATCCTGTTCAAGGGCGTCAGCGCCTCGTCCGTCATCGTCGAGGCCACCACCGCCAACGGCTTCGGCCAAAGCGGCACGCCTCGCGCCCCCATCAACGCCATCCAGCTCGTCGCGCCCTCGGGCCTTGTGAAGCCGCCGTCCACGACGGTGGTCATCACCACCCCGCCGGCCGGCCTCACCGGTGGCACCTTCTCCAACGTGGTCATCGACGAGGTCAACAAGACCATCACCGCGGATGTCCCCGCTGGAAGCAGCCAAGGCTACCTCACCCTCTCGCCCGCTCGCGTCATCAAGAGCGTCGAGCTGGTCGGCGGCAAGCTGATCATCAAGTACTAGTCCCACTCAGGCCCGCCCGGGACCTCGTGTCCCGGGCAGCCATGGACTCATCAAGGCCGGGCGCAAGCCCGGCCTTTTTCATCCCCCATGACCCGCATGGCGGCAGCGGGGCATGAGATCGCACAACCGTCCCGGCCAATCCGAACGCCTGGACTCATGCCGCAGGCCGCACCTCCGCGCCGCAGATCGTCACCAAGCCAGACTCGAGACGGCTCTGCCACCTTTCCACCTAATGAGCGCGCCCCACCCACAAGCGGAGCCGGCGGCCCACCCTTGGGACCGCGCCCGTCCCCGGACGCCGCTTCATGCCCAAGCGGCCGGGGACGGCCGCGCTCCCAGGCCATGTCGCCCAAGCTCCAAGCCGCGTGCCCTCACGTGACCAACAGTACGGTTCGGGTCGTGCACGCTGCATGGTCTGCCCCCAAGAATCTCCCTCGCTTCTCGTCCCGCCCCTCGATGGGCTTACCGTGCGCCGGATGCGCAAAAGGCAACAGGCCGCCGAGGTCCTTTGCTGCACGGAAACAATCCATCTTCGATCCTCCTGCCCCTGTTTTGGGCCGTTGTTCGCAAGGAATCCGTTGCGGCATCGGGGATGCTATCCAACGATGTCGCCCGGCGCGCAGACGAGGCGCGCCGCTTCAACATGAGTTCCACCGCGATGGCCACCTTGCCGGGGCAAGCCCCGGATGCATACCGGATCCAGTCGGAGATCGCCTTGGCGTGCCTGCCCAGCTCCCAAAAGGACCCGGGACGCAAGGTGATGTGGGTCAACGCCATCTGCCTCGCCTTCCTGGCAACGGGTATCATCGGGGTCAAGGCCCCCCTCAATCTCGTCCTTCGGACCCGCGTCATCGAAGACACGACCGTGGTGCCCGTGGACTTCGTCCCGCCCCCAGTGCAGACGCCGCCCGAGACAACAGAGGAGGCCCCGTCGCCCGACGACGCCTCGACCGTCACCCCCGCCGTGGTCCAACCCGTCGTGGTCGTGGCCGATTCGTCGGCTGTTGCCTTCGCCGTCCCCGTCCAAGGCGTGACCGTGACAACCCACGACATCCGGCAGGCTTCCGCGCCCCCGGTGCGCCCCGTCGCCGTCGCGCCGCCCCCGCCCGTCAACACCGGCCCACGCTCCTTCCGTGCCGGGGATGGCTCCAACGAGGGCATCTTCGCGCCGCAACCCGAGTATCCCATCGAGGCTCGCCGCAAGGGCATCGAGGGCACCGTCAAGCTGGAGATCGAGGTGGACGACGCCGGCGGCATCGGCGAGGTCCGCAGGCTCATCCCCTCGGGCTCCTTCCTCCTCGACAACAACACGATCACCTGGGTGAAGCGCCGGTGGAAGTTCCCGCCAGGCAAGAAGCAGGTGTTGCACACCGAGTTTGTGTACCAGTTGAGCGACGGCCGATGAGACCACGGCCCCCTCGAATTTCACGTTTCAACAAAACCCCAAGAACATCGCCAGAATGCTAGCCAACGCGCTTGTAGAGTTGTTCGTGAAGGGCGGCCCCATCATGTGGCCCATCCTTCTGGTCGCCATCGTCCTCATCGCGGTCGTCGCGGAGCGGACC
>CAIRNV010000423.1 GCA_903880005.1 uncultured Verrucomicrobiota bacterium
ATGAACCCTGTTTTGTCCCGCCCTTTCAGGGCTTGGATCGGTTGTGGGTGGGTCAACCTGGGGCGTTGCCCCGGGCTGGCGTGTGTCGCGCCGTTGGCGCTCCCGGGTCATGCCCGACACGCCGATTTGGGTTCACGGGGGGATCTCCATGGCCCACCCCACTGATGGCTCGGCGGCTGAGCCGGAACGATGCAGTTGGGAGGGAAGCCCTCACCCGGCGGCAAGGTGGCAGGGCCGTCTCGGCTCTGGCTGGGGCACGGCCAGCGGCAGGATGCCGCTGCCACCTTCCATGCAGGCCCATTGAAAGTGGAAGCGGCTTCCATCCGCTTGCCCAGCATGCACCAGCGGCAAGATGCCGCTGCCACGTTGCCGCCGGCGCAGGGAGGCATGGCATTGTGGCCGCCGCGCGGGGGCAAGCGGCGGACAGCATGGGTGGGTTGTTCGGCTCGGCCGGGGGTTTTGGGATCAATCCGTTCCGGCATCGGGACGGCGTCGGACACGCAGGCCCGAGGTCTCGGGGACGCCGTCGAAGGTGAGGCGTCCCCCGATGTTGCGCACGCCGGCGTAGGGGTCGTTGGTGATGAGGACGTTGCCGTCGAGGTCGAGGAAGTGGGTGAGGGACGCGAGATGGGCGGCGGCGGTGATCAGGATGGACGACTCGATCATGCAGCCGAGCATCGTCTGGAGTCCCTGGGCGCGGGCGGCCTCCAGGGCTTCCTTTCCTCGGGTGACACCCCCGGTCTTCACCAGCTTCACATTGACGCCATGGACGCACTCGGCGCATCGGGGGGCATCCGAGGCGGATTGGTAGAGTTCGTCGCCCACCAACGGCAAGGGCGAGCGTTGCTTGAGCCACGCCCAGTCGGCGGTGGGAAGGCCCGGCGGCATGGGTTGCTCCACGAACTCCACGCCGCCGCGTGACGCGAGCCACTCGATCATGCGGAGGGCCTCCTCCTTGGTTTGCCATGCGGCGTTGGCATCGACGCGCAGCGTGCGTCCGCCGGCGGCGCCTTGGACGGCCGCGAGGTTCTCGCGGTCGAGCGGGCTGCCGAGCTTCATCTTGAGGACCTCGTACCGGCCGGCTTCCTCCGTCTTCGCGGCCATCTTCGCGGGGGTGTCGATGCCAATGGTGAAGGACGAGAGGTGACGTCCGTCGGCGAAGGGGCCCAGGCCCAAGAACTCGCAGAGGGGCTTCCCGGCGGCCTTGGATGCGCCGTCGAGCAACGCGATGTCCAGGGCGCACTTGGCCGGGTAGTTGCCGGGCGCGACGGACTCGATGTACGCCAGGCTCCCGGACGGGTCGTCGAAGGAAAGGCGGCGGGGGTCCACGCGCGAGAGGAAGGATGCCACGGTCTCGTGCGACTCGCCGTACTGGCTGGAGGGCGAGGCCTCCCCGACGCCCGAGCGTCCTTGGGCGTCCTGGAGTTCCACGAGCACCACGGGGTACACGCTCTTGCCACCACCGCGGCCGACGTCGGTGGCGATGGCCCATGGGTGGCGCAGGGCGAGGTCGATGCGGGAATGGCGGAGTTGCATGGGGTTGGGGCAGGGGACGGGGATGGGTTGGCGGGGGGGATTCAGAGGGGGCGGTCGTTCCGGGTTAGCCGCAACGATTCAGTTGGATCGGTTGTGCTGGCTCGATCTGCTTCCGCAAATCCTTTGTCATTCGCTCGTTACGGGCTGCGAGCCGGCCCGCGCCTCGCTCACTCCTCGTCTTGCAGAAGCATCGGCTTCGCAATGACTTCCCTCCCAACGGAATCGTTACGGCCTAGAACTGGTCGTTCATGCCGAAGACGTTGTCCTTGTTGTTGCGGAGGTCCTTGTAGCCCCAGGTTTCGACGTGGCCGTCCACGAAGGTGATGTTGGCCTTGGCGTTGTGGCGGCAGGCGGGTTGTTTCTGGGGCTGCCACAGGGACCAGCCCGCGTTTTTCTCCGGGGGGAAGGTGACGATTTCGGTGGTGTAGCCGCCCTCGGGGGCCTTGGCCGGGTTGCGGGGCACGCCGGTGTCGCCAACCAGCCAGAGTTGGCTGGCGCGGCGGACGTCCGTCAATGAACGGCTGCCGAGGCGTTGGGTGCCGTTGACGAAGGCGTAGCGGACGAGGGTGCTTTCCACGGGCCCGTAGCCTTCCCAGGCGGCCCCGAAGATGGTCTGGACGTCCTTGGGTTTTACGGCCGGGCAGCGCCAGACGTTGTTGCTGACCGTGTTGGCCGTCAGGTAGCGGCCCGATGAAAGGGTTTGGAACCACCAACGCCCGCCGGGCTCGGGCGAGTCGGTGCCCCACGACTTGGTGTAGAGGTCCGGGAGGCGCTGGTTGTTGTCGTCGGCGTACAGCAGGAACGCGAGGCCGAGTTGTCGCGAGTTGCTGACGCACTTGATCCCTTGCGCGCGAATCTTGGCCCGGCCGAGCGCCGGCAGGAGCATCCCGGCGAGGATCGCGATGATGGCGATCACCACGAGGAGTTCGATCAATGTGAAGGCCGAGCGAGGGGCGCATCCTGGACTCATGGGCCGACCCTATACCGGCTCCATTAAGGGTCAACGTCGCCCCCGCCATGCGCCGAGGCTCACGCCCCAAGCCGGCCCAACCGCGCGAGTCGTTCGCCCGCCGCGAGCAGGGTTTCCTCGCGCTTGGCGAAGTGGAATCGGATGTACCGATGCTCGGGTTCCCGGAAGAAGCTGGAGCCTGGGACGCCCGCCACGCCCACCTCCCGCACCAGCCATTCGGCGGCGGCGGTGTCCGTGGCAAACCCCAGGGCCGACACGTCCACCATCACGTAGTACGCGCCCTGCGGCTCGGTGAACGGCAGGCCCGTGCGCCGGAGAATCCCGAGGAATAGGTCGCGCTTCCGCGCGTAAAGTTCGCCCAGCCCCGTGTAGTACGAGTGCGGCAGCTCCAACCCCGCCACGGCCGCCTCCTGCAATGGCGCCGCCGCGCCGATCGTCAGGAAGTCGTGAACCTTCCGCGCCTGCGCGATCACATGCGGCGCGGCCTGCACGTACCCGAGCCGCCAGCCCGTGATCGAATACGTCTTCGACAGGGAATTGCACGTGATGGTGCGTTCAAAGGCCCCGGGCATCGCCGCCACGTACTCGTGCCGGTGCGGCTCGTACACGATGTGCTCGTAGGGCTCGTCCGTGATGACGAACGCGTCGTGCTCCTCGGCCAACGCCAGGATCAGGCCCAGTTCCTCCCGCGTGAAAACCTTGCCCGTCGGGTTCGACGGGTTGCACACCACGATCGCCTTGGGCCCCAGTCGAAACGCGCGCCTCAGCTCGTCCGGGTCAAACCCAAAGCCCGGGGGATGCAAGGGCACGTAAACCGGCTCGGCCCCCGACAAGATCGCATCGGCCGCGTAGTTCTCGTAGAAGGGCGAGAACACGATGACGCGGTCCCCGGGGTTACACGCCGTCATCATCGCGACCATCATGGCCTCGGTGCTGCCGCACGTGACCACGAGGTGCGCGTCGGGGTCCAGGTCGATCCCGGCAAACGACCGGATCTTGCGCGCCAGGGCTGCGCGGAAACGCGGGGCACCCCACGTCACCGCGTATTGGTGGCAATCCGAATGCGCGGCCTTTTCCAGCGCCGCCGTCAGCTCCGGGTGGGGTGCGAAGTCCGGGAAGCCTTGGGACAGGTTGATGGCCCCATGCTGGTTCGACAGCCGGGTCATGCCCCGGATGACGGACTCGGTGAAGACGGACAAGCGTGTCGCCGTGGTTGGCATGCCGGGTGACATACCCGACGCCCGCCCCCGAAGGCGAGCCGCTGGAGACATCCGTCACGGCGTCACGGCATCACGGAGCCTTCGGCGTGGCCTCCAGCCGCCTCAGCACCTCCCGCGCCACGGGGACGGACGGACGTTCCCGCGCGAGCCGCTCCAGGATGCCGCGCGCGTGGGCCGGGTCGCGGGCGGCCATCGCCATCGCCTCGCCCAGCCAATGGCTGTACCCCGTCGGGAAGTCGGCGCTCAAGGTCACGCTCTCCCACAACGCGGCGTGCCCCGCGTCCGGCTTGCCCGCCAGGACTGCGTCCAATCCCCTCAGGTACGCATCGCGCGCCCGACGCATCCGGTCCCATCGCCCTCCTTCCTCGGGCCGTTCCAGGGCCCACGAGGGTCGCCCGCCCGAGATGCCCTCCAGCCACGCCAGCAAGCCCGGCCGGGACTCGTCCCGGGCAGCGCCGACGCCGCGTGCCGCCATCCACAACACGGCGGGGGCATCGTCCGTGTTGCGCCTCGCGTCACCGGTCGCAAGGCTGGAGGCCGGCCCCGCCCAGCAACCCCACCATTGCCATCCATCCGTCAGGCCGCTGCGACGCAGCGCCTCCCGCAAGGGACCCGTCCCGACGCGCGAATCCCAGTCCCAGGGCCCGACCCTTCCCGCCCCATGAATCAGCCCGACGACCGGCGTGTCCAAGGTCGTCCAACGCAGCAACCATGCCTCGGATCCCGGGAACACCCGCAGCCAAGCTCCCACCACCGACGCCCGCGACCGCGCGTCCAACTGGAACCACGGCAGCCACTGGCACGCCACCCCGTCGGCCGCCAATCGCGAGCGCATCGCCCGGAAGTGCTCCTCCGTGTACAACCACGCCGCCCCATCCCGTTCGGGGTGGAACAGGTCCGCCACGATCACGTCATACGGATCCCCCGCCGCGCGCACGAACCGTCGCGCATCCGCCGTCACGACCCGCAGGCCGGGCCCCAGCGTGTTCTCCGGGGCGAATTCCCCCATCGCGCCCACCACCTCCGGCACCAATTCCACCCCCTCCGCCAGGAGCCCCGGATGCAGGCCGGCCGCCGCGAAGCTGATCCCCGTTCCCACCCCAAGGAACAAGGCCCTCCGGGGCGCCGGATGCAGCAACAACGGCACGTGCGCATGCCGCGCCGCCGCCGCCGCCGTCGCCGTCCCGCCCATCGTCATGCGTCGATTGACCGCCAACGTCCGGCTCCGGTCCGGCCATTCCCAAACATCCACCGTGTCGGACATGCCCGGCGCATGCCGCACGCGTCGCGCCCCCGGCGGCACCGACGCCAAGTCCAGGCCCGGCACCAGGCCCGCCGCCATGGCAGCCGCGGCCAATCCGCCCAACATCCATCGCCGGACCCCGCCCATGCCCGACCCGAGCCCGGCGCCCAGGCCCAAGGCCAGCCCTGCCGCCAGCAACGCCGTCCAAGCGCCCCGTTCCCCCAGCATGGGAACCGCCATCGTGCCCCAGGTGCAGGGAGCCAGCGCCGCCCCCAGCACGTTCCAGCCCAGCGCGCGCCCGGAATCCATCCCTGATCCCAGCGCACGTTCCATCCCGTGCACAAACCACGCGCTGCTCACCGCCGACATGGGGCCCATCACCGCCATCACCAGCGCGCCCTCGCGGAGGCAACCCATCCAGAAGCCGTCGTGCATCTCCGCCGCCATGACCCACGCGGCCCCCCGGTCCATGGCCCACGCCGCCCACGCCGCGGCCCCCACCCAGCCCAACGCCAGCCCCGCGCCGCCTCCACGGCCCAATCCTCCTCGCACCCATGGCGTGGCCCCCGCCGCCGTCCCCGCCAGCCAGACCCCAAGCACCAACGCCTGCGAATACACCGTCCCGCCCAGCACCGGCGCGAGCAGCCGGATTCCCACCACCTCCAACGCCATCCCGAGGAATCCCCCCAGCCCCAACCAAACCCGCACCCCCACGCGTCCTGCGTCTCCCTGGGGTGGCCTGGGTTCGCCAGGTTCGTCGCCTCGCGTTAGCCGGGACGATTCAGTTGGGAGGGAAGTGATTGCGAAGCAGATGCTTCCGCGAGCCGAGGAGTGAGCGAGGCGCGGGCCGGTACGAGGCCCGTAACGAGCGAAGGACGAAGGATTTGCGGAAGCAGATCGAGCAAGCACGACCGATCCAACTGAATCGTTCCGGCTTAGTCCGTGGCCCGCCCATCCGCCCGCAATGCCCGCCAGGAAATGGCCCAACGCCGCCGCCGTTGTCGCACCCGCCAGCCCCAACGTGGGCTGAAGCCAGCCCAAGCCCAGGAGCACGCCCGACATCGCGCCGGCGGTATTCCACCCGTACAAGGTCCCCACGTGGCCCCCGGCCGCCCCTGGCTGGGCCGGAACGATGCCGTTGGATCGGTCGTGCTTGCTGGATCTTGTTTCGCACGGGCTTCGTCCTTCGCTCGTTACGGGCCTGGCACTGGCCCGCGTCTCGCTCACTCCTCGTTTTGCTAAGGAATCTGCGGCGCCATCACTTCCCTCCCAACTGCATCGTTCCGGCCGAGGGTCCAGCGCCGCCCAAGTTCGCTCGAACGCCGCAAACGTCGCCCCCATCGCCACCGTGGCCGGCAATAAGCCGAGGGCCGTCACGGCGGCCGACATCGCCCCGTACGTCACCCAACCGGGCTCGGCCCCCGACCATGCGGTCGCCGCCTCGCCCAGCCTGCGCAGCCAAGGAATGGAAACCAGCGCCCATGCGCCCACGACCGCCTCCAATCCGGCCAGCCACATCCAGGGTCGTCGGGATTGACGAATGGGTCCGGACAGGCCCCATGCGCCGGCGGCCATGCCGAGGAAGAACGCGGTGAACACCGCCAAGGTGGCCGGCCATTCGTGCCCCAGGGCCACGGCGAGCCGACGCGTCCACGCCAGTTGCAAGCCCAGCGCCGACGCCCCGGAAAGAAAGGCGGCCAGGGCGAGGGCTGCACGCTGCGGGGCCTTCAAGGAGCCGGAATGATGGCGGCGCACCGGGCCATCGAGCCACGGCCGCCCCCGCGGATGCAAACGAAGTTCCTCCCGCACGGGACGCGCGACGCTTGGTTTGCCGGAGGTTCACCCATCGCCCTCCTTGAAACTTGGACGCGAAGCCGGAAACCTGCGGACGCTGTGTCCGACCTTGCTGAAACGCCGGTGCGTCCCGCCCCTTCCGAGTTGCTGCGGAGAAGCCTCGCGCGCGGGCGCCTCGGGCATGCGTACCTGTTCCAGGGCGACTCCATCGAGGCGCTGGAGACGGTCGCCATCGAGTTCGTCCAGGCCTTGTTTTGCACGCAGCCCGTGGCAGGGCCCGATCCCGGCGTGGCTCCGGCCGGCTGTGGCACCTGTCCTGCCTGCCGCCGCATCGAGCATTTCAACCACCCCGACGTCCATTGGGTGCATCCGGAGTCGGCCCTGCGTCAGATCAAGGTGGACCACATGCGCGAGTTGATGGCCGAGATGGCCCTGCGCCCAGCCGAGGCGGGTCGCAAGATCGCGATCGTGGTGGGCGTGGATCGCATGAACGCCAACGCGGCGAACGCGTTCTTGAAGACGTTGGAGGAACCGCCCGCCAACTCGTTGATCCTCCTGCTCACGACCGAGCCGGGCCGCGTGCTGGAGACCATCGTGTCGCGTTGCCAGCGCTTGAGCATGGGCTCCGGCGTGCCGCGCATCGAGCCGGCGGTCCAGTCATGGGTGGCGTCCGTGGCCACCGCCTCGGGAAGCGCCCCCGGCAAGGCGTTGCTGCCCCGTTACCGGGTGTTGTCCGAGTTCCTCGCCGTCCTCGGGAAGGTGCATGAGGACATCGAGGAACGCATCGAGGCGGACTCGCCCATCCACCGTTACCCGGACGCCGAGCCCGCCCAGAAGAAGCAGTGGGAAAAGGAGATGGCCGGGGCCGTGGAGGCGGAGTATCGGCGGGTCCGCGCCGCCTATCTCTCGGGCTTGCACGCATGGCTGCGGGACGTCTGGGCCACCCGGGCCGGGGCGGCGGTGGAGTTGTTCTTGCCTGAATTGAAGGGGGCCACGGCCGCGTTGGCGGCTCGCCTGACGGAGCCGGAGGCGCGCCAGAACCTCGAGGCATGGGAACGCACGCAAGGCTTGCTGCATGGCAACGTCCAGGAATCGCTGGCGCTGGAGGTGGGCTTGCTCCGCCTGAACCTATGAACCCGACGTCCAAGGTTCAGCCTGCGCCCGCGTGGCCCGCCGGCGTCCTCGGCGCGATCCTCGGCCTGGCCATCCTGAAGCTGGGCAACCCGGTGATCCTTGAGGACCAGATCGGGAGCCCCATGACGCCCGAGGACTGGATCTCCCAGCCATGGCCGCCCCGCACCGGGCGTTGGTGGTTGCTGGCGCTGGTGCTCGCGATGGCGCCCTTGCCCGGGATCTGGCGCGCCGTGCGGGATGGCCTCCGGCCACGTTGGCTTTGGTTGCCCCCCTTGGCATGGCTGGCGTGGCAGGCATGGAGCGCCCTGGGAACCGTCGATCCCAAGCTGACGTCGGCGACCTTGCCCCACCTGGGAACGGTCGCGCTGGCCTTTGCCCTGGGCGTGGCGTGCGCCCGGTTGCGCCCCCTTCCCGTGTTGCTGGGGGTCGGCTTGGCTTCGGGCTTTTGCTGGCTCAAGGCGGTCAACCAACGAACCGTGGAGTTTCCACGGGATCGCGACGCGCTCGTCCAAGGCGAGCAATCCGGCTGGACCAACTTCACGGCGTCGCAGGTCGCGGACTTGCGCGCGTCGGGCTTCATCCTGCGAACCAACAACGTGGACGTGGCCAACCCGGCGATCCTGGACAAGCTCACCCGGGCACGGGTGCACGGCACGTTGGTGTATCCCAATGCCCTGGCGGGACTGGTGCTGCTGGTGTTCCCGGTGGCGCTGGGGGCGTTGTGGCCCTTGATGCAAGGGGCCCGGCCATGGGTGCGATGGGCCGCGATGGGCGTCTTGCCGGGATTGGCGGGCACCAGCCTGTGGTGGTCGGGGTCTCGTTCGGGATGGTTGATCGCGTTGGCCGGACTCGTTGCCACCGCGTGGATCGTCCCCGGCTTGCGACGATGGCGCATGGGCGTGGCGTGCGTGGTGATTGCAGGCGGGTTGGGGGTCTTCGTGGCCCGCAATGCCGGGTACCTCGGCAAGGGCGCCACGTCGGCGACGGCGCGGTTGGATTATTGGAAGGCGGCGGTGCAAGCCACGGCGGAGCGGCCCTGGACGGGCCATGGGCCGGGCACGTTCATGCGGCCGTACGGACGATTGAAGGCGCCGGAGTCCGAGATGGCGCGGTTGGTGCACAACGATTACCTGGAGCAGTTCTGCGACTCGGGCATCCCCGGCGGGATGGCGTACCTGGCATGGGTCGGGTCAGCCTTGTGGGTGGCTTGGGCGCGGCATCGGCACGGGCGCAGTTCGTGGATGACCGGCTTGCTGGTGGGGACCACGGCATGGCTGGCGCAGGGTTTGTCGGAGTTTGGCCTGTATGTGCCCGCCTTGGCATGGACCGGGTTCGCCTTCCTGGGTTGGTTGGCGGCCGCCGGGGAATTGCCATCGACACCGCCATGGGATGGTTCCAAGACTTCGACGGCGAACGCATGAAGATCCTGTTTCTCAACGGTCCGAACCTGAACCTGCTGGGGACGCGGGAGCCCGGTATCTACGGGACCCTGACGTTGGCGGACATTGAACGCGCGGTGCGTGGGCGGGCGGAGGGGCGCAAGATCGAGGTGGACTTCCGTCAGTCGAACCACGAGGGCGAGTTGGTGACTTGGATCCAGGAGGCGCGGGGGACGAGGGATGCCATCGTGTTGAACGCGGCCGCCTACACGCACACCTCGGTGGCGTTGCGGGATGCGATATCGGCCAGCGGCGTCCCGACGATCGAGATTCATTTGTCGAACGTGCATGCGCGGGAGGCATTCCGGCATCACTCGCATATTGCCGCCGTGTGTCGCGGGCAGGTGTCTGGATTTGGGGTGGGATCGTACTTATTGGGTTTGGAGGCGGCTGTTATCGTTATCGAAGGCGCGTAAACCGGATGTTTTGCCGTGCTTGACGCCGTTTTCGACGTAACACGTCCGAAACGCAACCTTGACGCCCCGCCAACGACGTCCCTAGCGTGCCTCCCATCGAGACGGTCATCCGTCCTGCCTCCCGGCAGGCCCGGAGGAGCCGCCCGGACCGGGGTACCCTTCCCGGACCTAACCAAAAGCGCCTCCCCGGCGCGTGACATTGAGGAACAGCTCTGTGGACCTGAAAGAGATCAAGGCGATCATCGACTTGATGAAGAAGAACTCCCTCTCGGAGTTCGAACTGGAGCAGAAGGATTTCAAGATCAAGCTCAAGCGCGGCTCGGAGGGAGCGCCCGACGACGCAGGCCTGGTCCTCCCTCGCATGGCGCCCTTGCCCGTCGCCAGCTTGCCCGTGCACGCGGCGCCCGCCGCAACGGTGACCCCCGCCGCCCCCACCACGCCCGAGGCCGAGATCAAGTCGCCCATGATCGGGACCTTCTACCGATCCCCCGCTCCCGACGCGGCCGCGTACGTGGATGTCGGCGTCGAGGTTGGCCCGGACACCGTGGTGTGCATCATCGAGGCGATGAAGGTCATGAACGAAATCAAGGCGGAGACCCGGGGCATCATCACGGCGATGCTCGCTGAGAACGCCAAGCCGGTGGAGTTTGGCCAACCCCTCTTCCGCATCCGCCCCCTCTGACCGTTCCGCCACCCTCCTTCATCCCCTTACCCACCCCTTTTCCTCATGTTCGAGAAGATCCTCGTCGCCAACCGCGGCGAAATCGCCATGCGCGTCATCCGCGCCTGCCGGGAACTCAACATCAAGACCGTCGCCGTCTATTCCAAGGCGGACGCCAACTCGATGCACGTCCAGGTGGCCGACGAGGCCATCTGCATCGGCGACGGGCCCTCCTCGGACAGTTACCTTCGCATCGACCGCATCATCTCGGCGGCCGAGATCACGGACGTGGATGCCATCCACCCCGGCTATGGCTTCCTTTCTGAAAACGCCCATTTCGCGGACGTTTGCGAGTCCTGCAACATCCGGTTCATCGGGCCGCGCTCGGCGGCCATGAATGCGCTGCACGACAAGGCGTTGAGCCGCAACCTCGCGAAGAAGGCGGGCGTTCCCACGCCCCCGGGCTCCGACGGCCTCGTTGAGTCCGAGCAGGAAGCGCAGGCGATCGCCAAGCGCATTGGCTATCCCGTCATGATCAAGGCGGTGGCGGGCGGCGGCGGGCGGGGCATGCGCGTGGCGCACAACGACATCTCGTTGGTGAAGGGCTACCACACCGCGCGCACCGAGGCCGAGAAGGCGTTCGGCAACTCCGGCGTGTACATCGAGAAGTTCATCGAGAACCCCCATCACATCGAGTACCAGATCCTCGGGGACAATCGCGGCAACATCATTCACCTGGGAGAACGCGACTGCTCCATCCAACGACGCAACCAAAAGCTCATCGAGGAGACCCCGTCCCCGCTCCTCGACCGGAAGGAGATGAAGGACTTGCGCAAGAAGATGGGCAAGGCCGCCCTGCGCATCGCCGAGACCGCCCATTACACCAACGCCGGCACCGTCGAGTTCATCGCCGACGACCAAGGCAACTTCTACTTCCTCGAAGTCAACAAGCGCATCCAGGTCGAGCACCCGATCACCGAGGAGGTCACCGGCATCGACCTCGTTCGCCAGCAAATCCTCATTGCGGCCGGCGAAAAGCTCTCCATCTCCCAGTCCGACGTCGCCGTGCGCGGCCATTCAATCGAGGTCCGCATCAACGCCGAGGATCCCTTCAACGACTTCCGCCCCTCGCCGGGTCGCATCGAGATGTACTACCCACCCGGCGGCGGTGGCGTCCGGCTCGATTCCCATGCGTATGCCGGGTACACCATCCCGCCCTACTACGACTCGATGATCGGCAAGCTCATCACGTGGGGGAGGGACCGGACCGAGGCCATGAACCGCATGAGTCGTGCGCTGTCCGAGTACATGATCACCGGGGTCAAGACCACCATTCCCTTCGACCTGGCCATCCTTCAAGACCCCGACTTCCGGCGCGGGCAGTACTCCACGAACTTCGTGGAGCGATTCCTGGGCGGGGCCCGGCGCGAGCTGATCCAGGAGAGCGCGTAGCTCACCTTGCCCTCGTCGATGGGCATCAGCCGGGACGATCCCGTTGAAGCAATCCGGCATGGGTTCCCCAGACGGGACGAAATCCAGGCGAGCTTCTACGCAACTTTGCCGGGTGGGCGGGGATGAAGCGTGGACGCTGCCTCAACGATGTCGCACTCACCCCTCAAGACGGTCCTGGCCCGGTCCGGGCTCGCGAGCCCCGAGCAATGGGACGCATGGAACCGGGCGTGGCGTGCGGCGACCGAGTCCGGCGGCACCGAGACACGCGTGGCATTCATGGCCCGCGAGGCGGGCTGGAGCGAGGACGTGTTCCTCCAGAAGCTCGCCTCGGCGCTGGGCTGGGCGCATGTGGAACTGAAGGGCGTGACGGTGCCGGCGGAGTTGTTCAAGCGCATCTCCACCAAGACCGCCTTCCAGCATTCCGTTCTGCCCGTGTCCGAGGAGGGCGGCGTGCTGCGGGTCGCGGTGAGCGACCCGTTCGATCCCTCGATGCTGGGCGCGGTGCAGTTCGAGGCGGCCGGCCCCGTTGAGTTCCTGCTCGCGCCCAAGGCGGAGATCGAGAAGTCGCTGAAGAAGTATTACGGCGTCGGCGCCGAGACCCTCGACGAGATGGCGGAGGACGAGCCCGTCGAGCTGGAGTTGGGCGACAACCGCGAGATCACGGGCGACGACCAGGAGGCGTCCGTCATCAAGTTCGTCAACCAAGTCATCTGGGAAGCCTTCAAGGATCGCGCCACGGACATCCATTTCGAGCCCTCCGAGGACGACCTTCGCATCCGTTACCGCATCGATGGCATCCTGCACCAGACGCCGTTGCCCCCGCAGATCAAGCGCTACCAGGCCGCCCTGATTTCCCGCATCAAGGTGATGAGCGGGATGAACATCGCCGAGAAACGCCTGCCCCAGGACGGCCGCATCAACGTCCGCATCAAGAACGAGGAGATCGACATCCGCGTCTCCACCGTCCCCACCGTCTGGGGCGAGTCCGTGTCCCTCCGGCTCCTCACCCGCGGCAAGATCTTCTTTGGGCTCGAAAAGCTCGGGTTTGACGCCAGCACGGAGTCCGTCATCCGCGAGATCATCGTCAAGCCGCACGGCATCTTCCTCGTGACCGGCCCCACGGGCTCCGGCAAGTCCACGTCGCTCTACGCGTTCCTCTCGGCCATCAACTCGGTGACCAAGCGCATCATCACCATCGAGGACCCGGTCGAGTACGAGCTACGCGGCATCAACCAGATTCCTGTCCGTTCCGACATCGGCCTGACCTTTGCCGTGGGCCTGCGCCACATCCTGCGGCAGGACCCGAACGTGGTCATGGTGGGCGAGATTCGCGACCTGGAGACCGCCGAGATTGCGATTCGCGCGTCGCTGACGGGTCATTTGGTGTTCAGCACGCTGCACACCAACGACGCCCCCAGCGCCTTCACCCGGCTCATCGACATGGGCATCGAGCCCTTCCTCGTGGCGTCCTCCGTCGAGGCCGTCATGGCCCAGCGCCTCGTCCGCACGATTTGCAAGCACTGCGCCACGCGCCAGAAGGTGGACCGGCAGTACTTGATCAAGGCCGGCTTCCCCCCCGGCGAGATCGACGCGACAGCCTTCATGAAGGGCCAGGGCTGCGAGGAATGCCGCCAGCTCGGCTACCAAGGCCGCCTGGGCATCCACGAGCTGATGGTGGTGTCCGAGTCGATCCGGCCGATGGTCATGAACCGTGCCCCGGCCTCCACGCTGGGGCAGGCGGCGCGCGCGGCGGGCATGCGGACCCTGCGCGAGGACGGTTGGCGCAAGGTCAAGGCGGGCATCACCACCATCGAGGAGGTGCTGCGCGTCACCCAGACGGAGGAACATGTGAAGGGCTTGCTGGGCGATGAGAAGGGCGGGCCCGCGTGAGCGAGCGCCGGGCCAAGGAGAAGCGGTGCCTCGTGCTCCTGGATGGGGCCGGATCGGCGCCGGGTGGCGGCCGCGGTGCCGCGCATGCCTTCGCGGCGGCTCGCGAGGGCGTCCGGCAGGAAGCGGTGCATGAGGTGCCGTCGGACAAACCCCTGCCGTCGGGCGTTGCGGGGCGGGACTGGCAGTTGTTGATCCAGCCCCGGCTGGACGTGGCATGGATGGGATCGGACGTCGCGTGCCTTCGCATCCTGGAGTTGCCCACCACCGAGCCCTCGGAGTTGGGACCCATGGTGGAGCTGCAACTGGAGAAGATTTCGCCGATGCCGGCGGCCCAGGCGGTGCATGGATTCGAGGTGTTGCCCGGGCCGGCGGGTTCCGCGGGCACGACGGTCTTGGTGGCCATCGTGGCCCGGTCGTTGGTGGAGCAACGGCTGGCATCGTTGGCGGCGAAGGGCTTCGTCGCGGACCGGTTGGACGTGCCGTTGGCGCGAGAGCTGGCCGGGCGGGCCAAGGAGGATGGCCTCTGGATCGTGGCGGACCCGGGGGGCTCGGCGGGCTTGCTGGCCGTGGCATGGCGCGTGGAAGGCCGGATGCGGCATTTGGACGTCCTGCGTGTGGCCCCGGGCGATGCCGGGGCCCGGTCCCTTGCCTCGGCCCTCACGCGGGTGGCCTGGGCGGCCGAGCTGGAAGGTTGGCTTCCCTCGATCCCGGCGGTCCGCATCGTGGCTCCCGAGAACATCGCCCAGGCCTTGGTCCCGGCGCTGTCGGAGTGGTCGGGCCGGGGCGTTCCGGTCGTCGAACCGGTCCGCGAGCCGGCGTTGGTGGCGGCGGATTCCGCGCGGGTGGCGCTGGCGCGGACGGGCCTGACGTTGGTGCCGGAGGACGTGGCGACGCGCAACCGGCAGGCCTTCGTGGACCGGCTATGGATGCGCGGGCTGGGCTCGGTGGGCGCGATCTACCTGATGGCGGTGCTGGGTGGCCTTGCTTGGTTCACGCACAAGGAAAGCGAGTGGTCGGACGAGCAGGTGAACGTGCGTGGGTTGGCGCAGCACTACACCAACGCGATGCGCCTGCGCGACCAAGTGCTGATCCTGGAGGAGCAGGCCAACCTCCGGTTTGCCGCGTTGGATTGCTGGAAGGCGGCCGTTGAAACACTTCCGGACGAACTGACGCTGACGTCGATGAACTTCGTGCGAGGCCGGACCCTTCGGCTGGACGGCACGGTGGACCCGTCCCGGCGCGACGCCGTGACGCGGTACAACACCGAGTTGCTGGGGGTCAAGGTTCGCAACCAGCCGTTGTTTGGATCCGTCAAGCCCGCCCAAGTGCAGGTTCGCGGCACGATGGCGACCTGGAGCTTCGAGGCGGACCTGAACCGATTGGAGGCCAAATGACGGCATTGTTTGACCGCCTCAACCTTCAGCCCTCCGAACGCCGCATGGTGTTGGTGGCCATGGTCGTGTTGGTGGGGCTTCTCAGCTATTGGTTCGTTTGGCCCAAGTGGGACGAGTACCAGAAGATCGAGCGCGGGCTGGAGGAGACGGGGCGCCTCAAGGCGCGTTACCTGACGGAGACCACCAAGACCAATTCCTACGCGAAGCGGCTTTTGGAACTGCAAACCAGCGGGGCGCAGCTCGCCGGCGACGACGCCGCGAACCGCCTCCAGGCCGACGTCAACCGCGAGGCCGCCTCGGCCGGCGTCCAGATCCTGAGCATGATCCCGTCCACCGTGTCCTCGCGCGTGGGTGGGTCCCAGACCAACCAGTTCTTCGACGACCTCCAGGTCACGGTCGCGCTGAACGCCGGCGAGCCGGAATTGGTGGCGTTCCTGTACGCCCTGGGCTCCGGCGCCTCGATGGTCCGCGTGCGCGACGTCTCGAACCTGCGCCTCGACCCGAGCCAGACCCGGCTGACCGCCACCATTACCTTCGTGGCCAGCGTGCAAAAGAAGGCCCCGCCCGCGGCTCGCGGCGGTGCCCCGTCCAAGCCCGGGGCGAGCCCGTCCGGGACGGTCGCCAGCCAAGGCCCGGGCAAGCCAAAGACTTCCACACCGGCCGTCACCAACCGGCCAGCCCAGCAAGTAAAACCGTGAAGACCCCCCTCGCCGCCCTCCGTTGCGCCGCCTGGCTTGCCCTTGTCGGCATGGCGTTCGCCCAGACGCCGCCCCCGACCGCGCCGGCGATCCCGCCCCTGCCTACCGCGCCAACGCCCAAGGCGGCGGCCGCGGCGCCCAAGGCCCCGGGCGTGCCCGGGGCTCCGGCTGCGGCAGGGACCACCGCGAGCGCACCCGCCACGCCGGCGGCCGCGCCGGCCACAGGGGGCACGGCCGCCACGACGAACCGCATCGCCCTCCCGCCTCAGTTTCCCCGGCCCGGCGCCGCCGCAAAGGCCACGAACGCCAACGCGTCGGCGGCGGCCGGCCCGGCCCGGCCCGGGACATCACCTGCCGGCGCCGGCCCGGCGCGTCCCGGGGCACAGGGCGGTGCGGGGGGCGCCGCAGCCAGGCCCGGCACGCCGCCCGCGCCGGGCCAGCAACCGGTCAGCAACGCGGATCAAGAGGCCAACGATGCGGCCATCGCGGCGGCCCAGGAGGCGGAGACGCCCGAGGCCCTCGTTGAGTCGGTCAAGTTCCGGAACATGGAACTGGAACAGATGCTGGACGGCTTCTACTCGCGGTTGACGGGCCGCACGGTGCTGCGTGGGCAGGGCTTGAACCTCAAGCAACAGATCACGTACCTGCCCACCAAGACGTTGAGCGTCGATGAAACGATCCAGGCCCTCGACACGGTCATGGCCCTCAACGCCATCACCACGATCCCCACGGGTGAGAACTTCATCCTCGTGGTGCCGTCGCAGCAGGCCATGCAGATGGGCGGCAAGTTCAGCAACGGGGCCTCCACCAACTACGCCGAGGCGAGCCAGTTCGTGACCCACGTGGTGCAGCTCAAGCACATCGACCCCAAGGAGGCCAGCGAGCTGGTCAAGGTCTTTGCCTCCGCGCAGGGAGCCAACGGCATCGTCGCGTTGGAAAGCACCAAAACCCTCATCCTCCGCGACTTCGCCATCAACGTGAAGCGCATGCTCGAGCTCATCGCGCGGGTGGACATGGAGATCGAGGACGAGTTCATCCTCGAGGTCATCCCCATTCGATACGGCAAGGTCGAGGACATCTACCAAACGATGCAGAGCGTCATCTCCGGGAGCGGGGGCGGCGGTGGCATGGGCGGCATGGGCGGGGCAGCGGGCGCGGCCGGCATGGGTGGGATGGGCACCATGGGCGGATCGCGTCGGGGTGGCATGTCGGGCAGCCGATCCAGCATGGGTGGGATGGGCGGCATGGGCGGCATGGGGAGCGGATTCGGCAGTGGATTCGGCGGCCAGGGCTTCAACAACAACCGCGGCGGCTATTATCCCAACCAGGCGACCACGCCCACGCGGGTCACCACGGGGACCACGGCCGGCCAGACCTTCCAGAGCCGGCTGAATGCATCGGGCCGGGGGCAGGGCGGCCTTGGATCGCTGGGCGAGTTGATGCAGAACGCGAACATCACGGCGGACCTACGATCCAATTCCTTGATCGTTTACGCGCGCAAGAAGGACATCGCCAAGATCAAGGAGGTGGTGGCCAAGGTGGACACGCTCCTCGCCCAGGTCCTCATCGAGGCCATCATCATGGAGGTGTCGCTCCAGGACAGCCTCAACTTCGGCGTGACCGCCGGGCAGCGGCCCAAGCAATTCAATGGCGACCCCAAGGTCGTGGGCGGCGGCGTCATGAACAACGACGGCAACCCGCTGGGAACCGGCAACCAGTTCCTCGGCGGCCTCGCCCAGTCCGCATCCAACTTTCCATCCGGTTCCGGCCTGAACTACTTCATGCAACTGGGCAACAACTGGGATGTGGCCATGAACGCCTTGGCCACGGACTCCCGGGTCAACGTTGTGCAGCGTCCCCGGGTCCTGACCTCCCATGCCACCGAGGGAAGCTTCCAGGTTGGCTCCGTCGTCCCCTTTGTGAGCGGTTCCTTCTTTGGCGGCGGCTTCGGCAATTCCACCCAGATCCAGCGCCAATTCGTGGGCGTCGAACTGCAAGTCATTCCCTTCATCACCCCGGACAACCTCGTGGTCATGGAAATCAACCAGACCATCGCCCAGGTCGGTGCCCCCACGAAGATCGATGGCAACGACATCCCTTCGACCGAGAACCGTTCCGCGTCCTCGACGGTCACGGTCCGCAACAAGGAGTCCATCTTGCTGGGGGGCTACATCACGGCGTCCACGGCCCGCAGCAGCTCCGGCGTGCCCGGCCTGTCCAGCGTGCCCATCCTTGGCAACTTGTTCTCCTCCAAGTCCCGCAACGGCAAGCGGACCGAGATGATGGTCCTGTTGCGTCCCACGGTCCTGCCCACGCCAGCCGACGCCGCCACGATGGCCGACGCCGAGCGAGCCCGCCTCCCCGGCGTCCGCGTTGCCGAGAAGGAGTTCGAGAAAACGGAGGAGGCCGAGAACAACAAGGCCGATAAGCTCCTCCGCGACGCCGAGAGGAAGGCGAAGAACAAAAAGAAGTGATGGAAGGCAACACGGGTCTTGCCGGAAGGATGCTGCTGCCCGGTGTGTTGCGCTGGGCCGCCCATAACCCGGACATCCGCGTGCAATGGGCGTGCCACGCCATCCAGTTGGGGGACGGTGGCTGGCTCCTCATCGATCCCATCGGTGGACCCGAGGCCTTGGGGTGGGCCTCCGATCGCGATGGCAAGGTGTCGCACGTCATGGCCACCAACGGCAACCATGAGCGCCTTGCCAGCCAATGGGCAGGCCAGGGGTCAGTCACCCTATGGGCCGCGAAGGCGAGCGGGCTGGCCGATCCCCCTTGGCGCGCCCTGCCCGGTGGAGGCGGGTGGAACGATGGTTGGGTGATCGAGGACATGACCGGTGGCGGGTTGGGCGAGGTGGCCGTGCGGATTCCAAGCCTTGACCTTGTGGTGCTGGGGGACGCCGTCGTGAACCTGGTGGAACGAGGGTTGGAGCTGTTGCCGGACCGTTATTGCACGGACCCCCGCCGCCTCCGCGAGTCGCTCTCCCGATTGACCCAGGTGCCTTTTCAGCGCGCCGTCTTCGCCCATGGCGAACCCATCCTGAAGGACGCGTCCCAACACCTTCGCGCGCTGCTGGGTTGAACGAGGCTTCCCGGCGCGACCTCCCCGTGCCCATGCTGCGGCATGTCCTGCGCATGGAAGGTCATTCGGGCATCCCTCTCGGCGGTGGGCGCTGCATCGGCCATGGCGTTGCTGGGGGCGGATGAACGCCCTGCGATCGTCACGGACTCCGGCCCGGGCTGGACCGGGTTTCGTGGGACGGGACGCGATGGCGTGGCTCCACGCGATGCCCGGCCGCCGACACGGTTTGGCCCGGGGACGAACGAGTCTTGGTCCGTGGCGGTGGCCAAGGGCCATTCGTCGCCCATCGTGATTGGGAGCCAGATCTTCATCACCGGACAGGAGGACGGGGAGTTGCTGACCCTGGCGTTGGATGCGGCCACGGGGCGCGAGGCATGGCGGCGTTCGGTGAGGCCTCGTCGCATGGAGGAGGTGCATCGCACGTTGGGGAGCCCGGCGTCGGCGACGGTGGCCACCGATGGGCGGGCCGTGTACGCGCACTTCGGGTCGTTCGGCATGGTTTCGTATGGCCTCGATGGGACGGAGCGTTGGGTGCGACCGATGCCAGTGACGGAGACCGAGTATGGCGCGAGCGCATCGCCGCTGGTGGTGGGGGATGTGGTGGTGCAATTGATGGACCAAGACGCGGGCTCGCACGTGGTCGCCTTGCGACGCGTCGATGGCGCGGAGGCATGGCGCGTTGAACGGCCGGACATGCGCCGGGGTTTTGGGAGCCCGGTGGCTTGGACGCATCATGGACGGACGGACGTCGTGTTGCCGGGAACGATCTTCATGGTGGGATTGGACCCGGGCACGGGCGCGGAACGTTGGCGGGTGGATGGCCTGGCGCGGATCACGTGCACGACGCCGCTGGCGTTGGGCGACTGGTTGTACTCGGCCAGTTGGACGACGGGCGGTGATCGGTCGGCGGAGCGAATCGAGCTTTCGGGCTTCGACGCGGTGTTGAAGGCGAACGATCGGGACGGGGACGGGCGCCTGTCGTATGCGGAGCTTCCCGAGGGCGCGGCTCGCGAGCGGCGAAAGCACCTGGACGGCAACCGGGATGGGCACGTGGATCGCGGTGAGTGGGAGAGCATGGCCGCGATTTTTGCCCGGGTTGAAAACCAGGCGTGGGCCTTGAAGGCGGGGGCGGATGGGTCGGTGACCTCCGCAGGCGTGCGGTGGCGAGCCAAGCGTGGCCTGCCCTACGTGGCGTCGCCGTTGGTGCACGACGGGTGCTTCTACATGGTGAAGAACGGCGGTTTCCTGACGTGCCTCGATGCCGCGACGGGCGAGCCGCACTACCGCGAGGAACGGTTGCCAGCCGGTGGCGACTATTACGCGAGCCCCGTGCTCGCGGGCGGGCATCTCTACCTCGCGTCGCAGGGCGGCGTGATGACGGTGGTCCAGGCGGGGCCGAGGTTCGAGGTCGTGAGCCGGGTGGACCTTGGCGAGCCGGTGCAGGCCACGCCCGCCGTGGTGGGAGATCGGCTGTACGTTCGCACGGCGGGACGCATGTGGGCCTTCTCGGGCGGTCCTGCCCGTTGACGCCGGCCCGCGCGGGCCCCGGCCCCGCATGGAACACCCTGTCGCCGATCAACCCTGGTTCAACGCCTTGGACCCAATGTCGGAACGCCATTGCGCGCCATCGAAGCGAATGGCCGCCACGGCCGCATAGGCCTTGGCGCGGGCATCGGCAACATCGAGGCCGGTGGCCGTCACGCCGAGCACTCGGCCGCCGTTCGTCACCACGCGCCTGTCGCGCAACGCCGTCCCCGCATGGAACACCTTGACCCCGGGCAATCGCCCCGCCTCGTCGAGCCCGTGAATGGGCAGGCCCTTCGGCGAAGAACCGGGATAGCCTGCCGACGCCATGACGACGCACACGGCGGCCCCGGCCTTCCAATGAAGCCTGCGGCCGGCCAGCCGGCCTTGCGCGGATGCCATGAGGAGGTCGGCAAGGTCGTCCTCAAGCCGGGCGAGATAGACTTGCGTCTCGGGATCGCCAAAACGCGCGTTGAACTCCAGCACGCGCGGCCCGGATGGCGTGAGCATCACGCCGGGGTAAAGGAGGCCGCGGAAGTCGATGCCCTCCTTGGCGCAGCCCGCCAGCCACGGATCCAGGATGGCCTTGCCCACCGCCTCAAGCTGCTCATTCGAAAGGAAGGGCGTGGGCGAATAGGTTCCCATGCCCCCCGTGTTGAGTCCTTGGTCGTTGTCGAGGGCGCGCTTGTGGTCCTGGGCCGTCGGGAAGAGCAGGGCATGGGAGCCATCGCACAACGCGTGGAGGGAAACCTCCATGCCCACCAGCAATTCCTGGACGACGATGCGCGAGCCCGCCGCGCCGAAGGCCTTCTGCACGAGGATCTCGTCCACGGCGGCCTCCGCGGCGGGGACGTCATGGCACAGGAGCACGCCCTTGCCGAGGGCAAGGCCGTCGGCCTTGACGGCGCAACGTCCACCCAGTTCGCGGCAGAAGGCCTTGGCCGCCCCGGCATCCCCGAAGGTTCCAGCACGTGCGGTCGGAACACCGTGCCGTTCCATGAAGTCCTGGGAGAATGCCTTGGACGACTCAAATTGCGCGGCGCGTTGGTTGGGCCCCCAAATGGTGAAGCCCGCCTCCTGGAACCGGTCCACGACCCCGAGCGCCAACGGGTTGTCCGGCCCGACCACCGTGAGGTCCGGCTTCTCCCGACGCGCGAATTCAAGCAGTCCAACGAGGTTGTCGGATGCGATGTCCACGTTGACGACGGGCGTGTTGGCCCGGGTTCGTTCGAGCGCGGTCCCGGCGTTGCCCGGGGCGCACCAGAGCTGTGAGACGGACGGCGATTGGGCGAGCTTCCAAACCAGGGCGTGCTCGCGTCCGCCGGAACCAAGGACGAGGACCTTCATGCGTGGGCCGAAGTGAAGCCGAAGCGCGGGCGGCGGGGAAGCGTCGCGACGGATGCCGGGCGCGTCTGGGTTGCGCCATTCTGGAATGGATGCCTTGTCTCCGTGCATGGCACACAAGAAGCCGCACTTGCCGACGAAGGATTGCCTCGCATGCGGCCGCCCGTTTGCATGGCGCAAGAAATGGGAGCGTTGCTGGGACGACGTCCGGTATTGCTCGGATGCCTGCCGACGGGGCAGGGGGCCTGCGGCGCGGCGGGATTAGCCGGGACGATTCAGTTGGATCGGTCGTGCTGGCTCGATCTGCTTGCGCAAATCCTTCGTCGTTCGCTCGTTACGGGCCTCGAACTGGCCCGCGCCTCGCTCACTCCTCGGCTTGCGCAAGCATCTGCTTC
>CAIRNV010000424.1 GCA_903880005.1 uncultured Verrucomicrobiota bacterium
CGTGCTCGGGCAAAGACTGCTTCCCAACGAGGGCGCCGACATTGCGGGCGACCTCGTGGCGTCGCTCAGCAAGGCGGGCGACTACGTCACCCAGTGGACCACGCAGGGCAGCCACTTCGAGAACCACATCTTCGCCACCGCGTCCAACGCCGGGCCCGGCCTGCCCGACGGCGACGCCAGCAAGACGCAGGTCCTCTGGCAGCGGCGGGGAACGCTGGGCGTCCTTTGGCCCTACGAGGCCCATTGGTACGGCATCCGTTGGCCCGGCGACCAGGTCGCCACCCCCTTTGTCTTCGACCCCTCCAACCCCTCCGCCGGCCCCACGATCCGTTCGGCCAACGACTACACGGCGGGCATTGCGTGGTCCGAGAAGAACGGCGGCATCCTCGTGGCCGACTCGGCGGGGACGACGTTGTCGGCCGCAGGCGAAGGACGGGCGTTGGTGCAGTACCAGAACGCCAAGGACGTTTGGTTCTTCCCCGTGCGCGTGATCGCGCGGACCAACGCCGCCTACGTGTCGAACCAGGAGACCTTCTGGCCCATGGGCGTCCCGTTGAGGCCGGTGGCGGAGCGACCGCGCCTCATGATGGACGGCGCCGCCTCCTACATGTCCTTCTACAGCGACGTACCCTCGGGCTTCACCGCCGAGCTTTGGATACGCCCCGCCGCCACGACCAACAACGCCTCGTTGCTCCAGATCCTCGACTACCCGCAACAGGCCGCCGTCCAGGCCGTCCTCTCCCTCACCAACGGCCTCGTCCGGCTCGCGTGCCTTGGCTCGTCCAGCCCATCCGTCGTCACGTCCGTCACCAGCACCAACTCCATCCCGGCAGGGGTCTGGTCCCACATCGCCTTCACCAAGTCGTCGTCCGGCGCGATCCAGTTGTTCGTCAATGGGGTCCCGGACTCCACGAACCTCGTGACGTACTTCAACGGCCAGACCGCTTCCAGCACCAGCTTCGGCCAGGTCATGCTGGGTCGCGGATCGGGGCCCAACGGCGCCGTGGGCTCCGGCGGCCTCGCATTTTTCAACGGCGAGATCGGCGAGGCCCGCATCTGGGGGGCCGCCCTCACTGCCCGCGCCCTCCAGTCTCGCATGTCGGCCACCTTGCAGGGCACCGAGCCCGACCTCCTTCACCTCGTGACGCCGGCATGGATCGAGTCACGGACCCCCAACGAGGTGGGGGCGGGTGCGCCCACGCGGGTCCTGGACCTCGCCACGGGCCAGTATGTATCCGCGTACGGCAGCGCCGCGACGACCGGCCCCATCCCCTACCAGCCCGGTCGAAGGCTGGCGTTTGCCTCGTCGGACAACTGGGCGGAGGTGCCCGTGTCGTGGGAGCGTTCCGCCGCCTCCACCGTGGAGATGTGGTACATGCCGGGCGCTGGCGAAGGCTGGCAACCCGTGCTCCAGGGCGTCACGTCGTCCGCCACGAACCTCTCGGTCGGCTTCATGGACGGCCATCTGGCCGTGTTCGCCGGAGTCCCCACCACCAACGGCCCCGCCCTCGTCGGGTCGTCCATCGTGGCGCCCAACACCCCCGCCCACGTTGCCGTGTCCTCGTCGTCCGGGGTCGCCTCCATCTACGTGGATGGCACCTTGCAGGGCACGGTCACGCTGCCCACCAACGCCACGGTGGCCACTTCCCTCGTCCTGGGTCGTCGCTATCCGCTGGCCGGTGCCTTGGACCAACGCTTCCACGGCAAGGCCATCGCGGACCTCAAGGTTGGGGGCTTCAACTTCTTCGCCCCGAACACGGCCAACTTCCTGTCCAAGTGGGATGCGCCGCGCAACGTCGCCGACAACTTCGCACGCCGCATCCGCGGCCTCTTCGTGCCGACCGTCACCGGTCGTTATGCCTTCTATGAGGCGGCCGACGATGCCTCCAAGCTCTACATCAGCCCCGATGCCAACCCGGAGGGCAAGCGCCTCATCCATTCCCGAAACTCGTGGGGCCCGCCCGACGTATGGAGCACGGCTTCTGACACCGTCGATTTGGTGGCCGGAACCCCCTACTACCTCGAGCAACTCCACGAGGAGTACGGAGGTGGGGACAATGCCTCGGCCACCTTCTCCATCGTCTCCAACGGCGAGGCGGTTCCGGCCTCCGGCACCTCCACCCGACTGGACGCCTCCAACCTCGTGACACCCGCCGCAGCGGGTGCATTCGAGATCTCCGACCTGCGCTTCTACAACGCCGCCCGAAGCGCCGCCGAGATCGCCAACGACCTTATCTCCACCCCGGATTTCTCCGACGCCAAGCTGGTCCGCTCGGTGGCCTTCGACCGGTTCCAGGCCGCGACGGCATCGGGTGAAGCCGTGTTGCAATTGCCCGACGCAGCCCGCGGGTACGTGGCGACGTACCACGGCGCGGCGGCGTTGGGTACCGGCCTTCCAACGGCCTACCCCGGCGACGAGACCGGCGGGATTGTGCGGGCGGGGACGGCCTACCACCCGGGCGTGTATGCCAACGAGGGACGCATCCTCCCCGTCAACGCCACCACCGGGACCGCAGCCATCGAGGTTTGGTGGCCCGTCCCCGTCTCGGCCCCGTACCTGGCACAACCCCTCATGGTGCCCGGGATGGTCTCGCGCTACCGCCTCTGTGACCCGCTGGGGGCGCCAGTCCTCGCCATCGCGGGCCAGGATTCCGAGGGCTTCAACGTGCCCGCCCAGTGGAACGACGCGCGCATCTACTACCAGAACGACGCGACGGCCGCCGGGTTCAACCCCAACGAGGAACACGCCCTCCTGACGGGCTCGGGCACCGTTTATGCCATCCGTTGGGACCTGAACTCGGAGGCCACCTCGCGTCCGTTCGTCCTGCTGGAGTACCACGACCCGGCCGCCTCCGACCTCACGTTCCTCCAGCCCATCCGCGTCGTCTCCACCAAC
>CAIRNV010000425.1 GCA_903880005.1 uncultured Verrucomicrobiota bacterium
CCACCCAGGCTGGCGAGTTCAGCTACGTGACCCTCGGACGCCAAATCCTCGTGGGCACCAACAGCGCCACCGTCTCCTTCTGGGCCAAGCTCAACTCCAACACCGGCGATCCCTCCTTCGTCGGCAACAAGGACTGGGGCTCCGGCGGCAACGTCGGCTTCGTCCTCGCCACGGCCGGCGACAGCCGCATCCAGTGGAACCTCAACACCGTCGGCGGCTCCCGTAAGGACTTCGACTCCGCCGGCGGCGTCTTCGCGAACGAGGCTTGGAAGCACATCGTCGTCGCCTTCGACCGCAACGCCCTCGCCGAGACCTGGGTCGATGGCGTCAAGGTCGATGCCCGCGACATCTCGGCCAACATCGGCCAGGTGATGGAAACCGACACCCTCGCCCTCAACGTCGGCCAGGACGGCACCGGCAAGTACACCGACGGCGGCAGCGTGTTCTTCAATGCCGACATCGACGAGGTCGCCATCTGGAAGCGCGCCCTCACCGACGCCGAGGTCGCCACCATCTACAGCCGTGGCGCGGCCGGGCAAGGCGTGCTCTCCAAGCCCGCCGGCACCACCGTCTCCACCACCCCGCCCGCCGGGCTCGGCGGCGGCTCGTTCTCCAACGTCGTCATCGACGAGGCGAACAAGACCATCACCGCCGACCTCCCGGCCGCCGGTGACCAAGGCTACCTGACGATCTCGCCCGCTCGCGCCATCAAGGGCGTCGAGAAGGTCGGCAACAAGATCATCATCCGCTACTAGCCGCTTCCCCATGCACGGGCCCCAGTGCCCGTGCATGGGTCAGCCTTCACAGGGGCCGGGCCTTTGCCCGGCCCCTTTTTCTTTGTGACGATACCCCCTTCCACCGGCCGCGCCGCGCTGTCGTCACTCCGTTTCAACCCCGCCTCCTTGCAACCGCGCGCTTCCCGTTGTCCCATCCCCCCATGAGCGCCGTCCCCCGTTGCCAAGGCTTACGCCGCCCCCGCGCATGGACCTTGATAGCCCTGACTCGCGCCGCGTCGCTCGCCCTTGCCCTCCTTCTTTTCACCACTCCACGCACCGCCATCGCCCGCGCCCCGCTCACCAACTCGGCCCCCATCTCCCTGCCCGCGTTCCTCGCCAAGGCAGGCCAACGCGCCGCTCCATCCGCCCCGGTCACAGAGGGCTACATCGGCTCCAAGTCGTGCGCCGAATGCCACAAGGACGAGCATGCCTCTTGGCATCGGTCCTACCACCGCACCATGACCCAGCGCATGGAGACCAACACCGTCCTCGGCCGCTTCGACGGCGCCGTCGTCGAGTCCGGTGGCTACTCCTACAAGCTCACCCACGAGGACGACACCTTCTGGTCCGAGGGACCCGACCCCGACCAGATCATGTATTGGGTCCAGGGCCGCAAGCAGGCGCCGCCCGCGCGGCTGCCACGCGTGAAGCTGCCCGTCATCATGGCGACCGGCTCGCACCACTACCAAACCTACTGGGTCCCCAGCCCCCGCCACCCCGGGATTCTCCAGACCCTCCCCGTCGTCTTCCTGCGCGAGACCCGCCAATGGATCCCGCGCGAGGCCGCCTTCCTGCACGGGCCCGAGGACCCCGAGCGCTTCGTGACCCAGTGGAACCATCATTGCATCCTGTGCCATAGCACCGGTGGCAACCCCGGCCTCGACGAGGCCTCCGGACAACTTCGCACCCAGGTCGCCGAGCTCGGTATCTCCTGCGAGTCCTGCCACGGCCCCGCCAAGGCCCACGTGGACCTGCGCCGTTCCCTCGCCCGCGACGCCAAGCCCGCCGCCGACCCCATCGTCAACCCGGCCAAGCTACCTCCCGCGCGCGCCAACGAGGTCTGCGGCCAATGCCATGGCGTCTTCATCCATCGCGACGAGTTCGCCATGGAGTTCGCCCGGAAGGGAAACCTGTTCCGCCCGGGCGAACCCCTCGAAAAGACCCGACACTACCCGCGCCATCCCGGCCCCCATGCCACCGGCGAGGCCGCGGAGGAGTTCCGCAGGAACCCCGAGTTCTTCGCGCG
Source organism: uncultured Verrucomicrobiota bacterium (assembly GCA_903880005.1). Lineage (GTDB taxonomy): Bacteria > Verrucomicrobiota > Verrucomicrobiia > Limisphaerales > UBA9464 > UBA6176. Next base: position 2,023 of record CAIRNV010000425.1, read on the forward strand.
CCGCTGGTGGCCCGACGGCCAGATGCTCGCCGGCGGACGCGAGTACTCCGCCCAACGCGAGTCCGCTTGCGCCAGCAAGGGAGCCATGTCCTGCCTGGACTGTCATTCCATGCACTCGGGAGACCCCAACGACCAGCTCCGCCCCGGCCGCTCCGGGCCCGAGGCATGCGTCCAATGCCACAAGGAACCCCGATACAACGCCGACCTCGCCGCCCACACCCATCACCCCCTCGGATCCTCCGGCAGCGATTGCCTCAACTGCCACATGCCCCACACCTCCTACGCGCTCTTCAAGGCGATCCGAAACCACCGGGTGTCGTCCCCACGCGTCGCCCCCGTCTCCGACGGCGGCCCGCCCAACGCCTGCAATCTTTGCCACGCCGACCGCTCCCTGGCCTGGACCCGGGAGTGGATGGGCAAGTGGTACGGCACGCCGCCCGTCCCCCTCGCGGGAGCTGCCACCAACACGTCCGCGCTCGCCCAGTGGCTCCTCGAAGGCCACGCCGCCCAACGCGTCGTCGCCGCTTGGCACCTCGGCTGGCCTCCCGCCATGGCCACCGGTGGCGGCACGTGGGTCCAACCGCTCCTCGCCGCGACCCTCGCCGACGACTACGGGCCCGTCCGCTTCGTCGCCGCGCGATCCCTTCGCAACCAGCCCGGAATGGGCCGGCTCGACTACGACTTCCTCGCCCCGCCCGCCCAACGCACCGCGGCGGCATCCCGCCTCATGGAGTCGCTTGGCCAGCCACGCCCTTCTCCGCAAGCCCCCGTTCAGGCCGAACGCCTCCAACTCCCTGGTGGAGGCACCGACATGCCACGCGTCCGCGAGGCCCTCGCCCGCCAGGACAAGCGCTCGATCACCGTCAGCGAATGACCCCAATGGCGACCCCGGATCGTCACGATTCAGTTATTGGCGGCCGGCCCATTCTCACGTATCACTTTCACGCCTCACCCGAGTGGGCGTAGGCACGGCGGCGGGCGCCGGCGGTGCAATACCGTGTGTCACCCCGGCGCCCGCCGTACCAATCCTCCCCAGCCGAGCCACCCTCGCCGCAATCCAGCACGCCGTGGTGCCTGGAATCGGCCGCACCGCCGCCCCCGCTGCTACCCCTTCAGCTCGAACAGCGCCTCGGCAAACTCCCGCGCCACGAAGGGCTGCAGGTCGTCCGGTTGCTCGCCCACCCCGATGAACTTCACCGGGATGCCCAGCTCCCGCTGGATCGCCACCACCACGCCGCCCTTCGACGTCCCGTCCAGCTTGGTGACCACCAAGCCCGTCAGCCGGCAGATCTTGTTGAACTCCCGGGCTTGGTTGACGGCGTTCTGCCCGCTCGATCCGTCCAACACCAACAGGACCTCGTGCGGCGCGCCCGGGAGCTTCTTGTCCATCACGCGGTGCACCTTCGCCAGCTCCTGCATCAAGTTGTGCTTCGTGTGCAACCGCCCCGCCGTGTCCACGAAGAGGTAACGCGCCCCGCGCGCCATCGCCGCGCCGATTGCGTCATGCGCCACCGCCGCCGGGTCGGCGTTCGGCTGACCCGCCACCACCGGCACATCCAGCCGCTGGCCCCAGAGCTTGAGTTGCTCCACCGCCGCCGCGCGAAACGTGTCGCAGGCCGCCAGCACGGCCCCATGGCCCTGCCCGCGTGCCAGGTGCGCCAGCTTCGCGCACGTTGTCGTCTTGCCCGTCCCGTTCACCCCCACCAACGAAACCACCGTCACCCCCTCCGGACGCAAGGCCAGCGGCGCCGCCCCGACGGACATCGCCTTCTCCACCTCGCGCGCCGCAATCTCGAACACGTCCGCCCCGGTCCGTCCCTGCGTCTCGTAGGCCTGCTTGGCCGCCGAGACGATCTGCCGCGCCATGGGAAGCCCGAGGTCCGCCCCGAGCAGCGCCGCCTCCAACTCCTCAAGGCTGGTGCCCGTCAACCGCGGCGACCGCGTCACGATCCGTTGGATCTCGTGCGCCAGCACCGACGTCGTCCGCGAGATCGCCGACTTCAGCTTGTCTAGGAATCCCATGTTGCTCCCGTCTTCAATCCGTCTTCGATGACCGCACCAACCCATCCGCCGCACCGCGCCTAGCGGCGCCGCTCCCGCAGCCGCTCCACGTTCTCGTACGGCAGGCGCACCCGCCCGATCAACGGCTCCATCTTCGCCATCCCGTGGCAATCCGACCCGCCGGTGGCCACCAAGCCCGCCACGTCCGCCATCCGCGCATACCTCGCGGCGTCGGCGCCCGAGTGCCGGGTATGCCAGCACTCCACGCCATCCAGGCCCATCCGAAGGACCCGCCCCACGAGACCGTCGTCCTTGTAAAGGGCCGGGTGCGCCAGCACCGCCACCCCGCCGGCCTCCCGAACCAACCCCACCGCGTCCTCCACCGTCATGCGTGCCTTGGGAACCCAGCCGGCGCGGCCCTTCTTGAGGAACTTGTCAAAGGCGTCGTCGTAGTCCGCCGCATGGCCCGCCGCCACCAGCGCGCGCGCCACGTGCGGCCGACCGGGAGACGAGCAACGCGCCACCTCCATCACGGCCGACGTCTCGAGGGGCACGCCGGAACGCCTCAACGCGGACACCATCTCCTCGATGCGCCGCTGCCGCACGCCCTGGAAGCGCGCCAGCTCCGAACGCAGGCGCGGGTGGCTGGCGTCCAGCCAGTACCCGAGGATGTGAACCTCCTTGCCCTCTGCCTCCGCGGTCAGCTCCGTGCCCGGCACGAACTCCACGCCCGCCGCCGCCGCCGCCGCCGCCATCCGAGCGCATCCCTCGAGCGTGTCGTGGTCCGTGAGGGCCAGCACCCCGAGCCCCGCCTCCACCCCTCGCGCCACCACCTCCTCCGGGGCAAACGTCCCGTCCGAGAAGAAGGTGTGCAGGTGCAAGTCCGCCGTCTTCACGAGACCGGGGCGTCCTTGGCCGTGCGCGCCGGACGCAGGACCTCGCCCTTCACCTTGTCCAGGATCCCGTTCACGAACTTGCCGCTGTCGTGCGTCGAGAACTTCTTCGCGATGTCCACCGCCTCGTTGATCGACACCACCGGCGGGATGTCCTCCCGGTGCAGCATCTCGTGGATCGCCAACCGCAGGATGTTGCGGTCCACCACCGCGATGCGGTGCAGGTCCCAGTTCTTGGCGTGCTTGCGGATGAAGTCGTCCAGCGCGTCCCGGTGCTGCAACACGCCCTTCACCAAGGTGTCCGCGAACAGGCGCGTCGCCGTCTCCTCCGCCGTCGGCGGCGGCAGCTCCACCTTCTCGCCCCACGTCGGCCCATGGGCCTCCAACGCCGCGTTCAACCGCGTGTTCTGCCAAAAAGCCTCCAACGCCGCGTCCACCTCGGGCACCGGGTTGACGTCGTGCTGGAACAAAAACTGGACGGCCCGCTCCCGGGCCTCTCTCCGCTTGCGCATCAGGCCCTTACCTTGCGCGGCCGCTTCCCCCGCTGGGAAGGCGATTCTTGGACCCCGGCCGGCATCAACGCCTCCGACACCCGCTCGTGCCCCCGCCGGACCATCCCGCACACCACCTTGCACAACTCCGGCAAGGCCGGGTCCGCCAGCCCGTAGAAGACCTGCAAGCCCTCCTTCCTCCGACCCAGGATCCCCGCGTCCACCAGCACCTGCAGGTGCCGCGACGCGTTCGCCTGCCCAAGCCCGGCCTCCTCTCCAAGCGGACCCGCCGCCTTCTCCCCGTCCATCAACGCGCGCACCAGCTTTAGACGGCTGGGCTCGCCCAGCGCGCGAAACCTCTGCGCCACCAACACCAACGCCTCCTCGGACATCCAAATCGGGTCCGCGTCCGCTCTCGCTCCTGTCCTCATCTTGTCCTTGCCATCCGTCATATTACTAGATAGTGAAATAGTCAATGAATCAATGAACGTAGCAGCCCGCCCCCGAGTCCCATCCACGCACGGCGCTCGCGCCGCCAGCTCCTCGCCGCGCCAACGACATCACCACCCACCCACCCCCACCGCCCCATGAAGACCGAAAACATCATCCGCGCCCTCGCGGGCACCCTCGTCCTCACCTCCCTCGTCCTCGCACGCCTCGTTCATCCCTCCTTCCTCCTCCTCGCCGCCTTCGTCGGCCTTAACCTCCTCCAGTCCGCCTTCACAGGATTCTGCCCCGCCGAATCCATCCTCCACAGGCTCCGCCTCGGGACCCCGGCCGCGCCGACACCCCCCGCCCCCAACCCCTCCCGCCGCCCATGAATCCCACCTCGACGCCTAGGCCGGAACGATGCAGTTGGGAGGGAAGTGATTGCGCCGCAGATTCTTTCGCAAGACGAGGAGTGAGCGAGGCGCGGGCCGCCCGCCGCCTCGCCGGAGTCCTGGCGGTTGCTGCGTCCCTCATCCTCGCCGGCTGCAACCCGTCCGCACCCCCGCAACCCCCGGCTCCCCTGCCACCCCGGGCCGTCCAGGTCGCAGCGGCCTCCATCGAGGGCTGGACCAGCGCGGAGGAGGTCGTCGGCACGATCCGCCCGCGCCTCCGTGCCGCCATGGAGGCCAAGGTCCCGGGGCGAATCGAATCCCTGCCCGTCGCCCTCGGGCAGCGCGTCCAGCAAGGCGACCTGCTCGCCGCCCTCGATGCCCGCGAAGCCCGGGCGCGCCTCGACTCCGCACGGGCTACCGCCGAGCAGGCCGCCCGCGATCGCGACCGCGTCGGGGGCCTCGTCCGGCAAGGCGCCTCGACGCCGTCCGAGCTCGACGCCGCGGAGGCCCGTCATCGCGTCGCCGCCGCCGCCGTGGCCGAGGCGGAGTCGCTCCTGGGACAGATGCGCGTGACGGCGCCGTTCGATGGCGTCGTGACCCGCAAGCATGCGGACGTCGGCGACCTCGCCGTGCCGGGCCGCGCATTGATCGACATCGAGGATCCCGCCCGGCTCCGCATGGAGGCCGACGTCCCCGAGTTCCTGGTCCTGGGGCTCCGGGTGGGAATGAAGCTTGCCGTGCACGCGGGCAACTCGGTGGAGCCCATCGAGGGCGTCGTCGCCGAGGTGTCACCCGTCGCGGAGCCGGGCAGCCGCACGCATCTCGTGAAGCTCGACCTGCCCCCGGTGCAAGGTCTTCGCTCCGGACAGTTCGGGCGCCTCTCCGTCCCAGCCGGTTCTGCGGCGGTCCTCCATGTGCCGGAGCCCGCGCTCATCGTCCGGGGGCAACTGGAGTACGTCATGGTCCAGGAAGAGGGCGTCGCAAGGCTCCGGTTGGTGCGAACCGGACGACGGCAGTCAGGCCGGGTCTCGGTGGTGTCGGGCCTCAACGCCGGGGAGAGGGTGGTCGTTGCCGGACTCGATGGGCTGCGCGACGGCCAGGCGGTGGAGGTGCGCCCGTGAACGGCCAAGACGCCACCCCGGGCCTCGCGGGACGCATGGCCCGGGCGTTCATCCATTCCAAGCTGACGCCGCTCCTGGTCGTGGCCTCGTTGCTTTTGGGGGCGTTTGCGTTGGTGATGCTGCCCCGCGAGGAGGAGCCCCAGATCAAGGTGCCCATGATCGACGTCATGGTCAGCATGCCGGGCTCGTCCGCCATCGAGGTCGAGGAACGTGCCACCCGCCCCATGGAGAAGCTGCTGTGGGAGATCCCCGGCGTGGAATACCTCTATTCCCAGTCGGGCGAGGGCCACGCCATTTCCATCGTGCGGTTCAAGGTTGGGTCCGACCCCAATGTCAGCCTCGTCCAGGTGACCGAGAAGCTGCGCGCCAACCTCGACCGCATCCCGCATGGCGTCTCCTTCCCCCTGATCAAGCCGCGCTCGATCGACGACGTGCCCATCCTGGCCCTCACCTTCCATGGCGCTCGCCAAGATCCGTTGTCGCTCCGGCGCCTCGTCGCCCAGATCGACGACGCCGTGAAGCAGGTACCGCAAGTGGCCGAGACGACCCTCATCGGCGGCGCGCGACGCGAGCTACGCATCGAGCTGGACCCGGCGCGCCTTGCCTCCAGCGGGCTCACCCCCGCCGGCATCGTCCCCATGTTGCAACAGGCCAATCGCCAGCACCGCGGCGGCGAGGTCACGTCCAACAACCAATCCGTCATCGTCGAGACCGGCGCATTCCTGGGGAGCGCCGACGACGTGCGCGCGGTGGTGGTGGGCGTCGCCGCCGGGCGCCCGATTCATCTTCGCGACGTCGCCCGCGTGGAGGACGGGCCCGAGGAGCCCGCCCATTACGTCTTGTTTGGACGGGGAGTGCACGCGGCGGGCCCGAGCGTCCCCGAGGAGACGGCCGTCACGTTGGCGGTCGCCAAGCGCCCGGGCGCCAACGCGATCTCCGTCGCGCACGACGTCCTGGCCAAGGTCGAGCTGCTCAAGGGCGTGCTGATCCCCTCGGATGTCACCGTGTCCGTCACCCGCCACTACGGGGAAACGGCGGCGGAGAAGTCCGACGAGTTGCTGCTGCACATGGCGTTGGCGGTCCTGGGCGTTTCGCTCCTGGTTTGGCTGGCCCTTGGATGGCGTGAGTCCGGGATCGTCGCCGTCGCCATCCCGGCCACGCTGGCGTTGACCCTGCTCGTGTTCCACCTGAAGGGCTTCACCCTGAACCGCATCACCCTGTTCGCGCTCATCTTCAGCATCGGCATCCTCGTGGATGACGCGATCGTCGTCGTCGAGAACATCGTCCGGCACTTTCATTTGCCCAGGAACGCAGGCCGGCCGTGGGCGGCGATGGCCGTCGAGGCGGTCGGGGAGGTCGGCAACCCCACCATCCTGGCGACGTTCGCCGTCATCGCCGCCGTGCTGCCCATGGCGTTCGTCGGCGGTTTGATGGGGCCCTACATGCGCCCCATCCCGGTGGGCGCGAGCGCGGCCATGTTCTGGTCGTTGCTGGTGGCCTTCGTGGTCACCCCATGGGCCAGCATTCGCATGCTGCGCTGGCTGGGGGGTGAGGCACGGCTCGCGCGCCAGCAGTCGGGGGCACACGGGGGCCATGACGACGCGCTCACGCGGCTCTACCGGCGGGTCATGGGTCCGTTGCTTGCCCACGCGGGCTGGAGATGGTCCTTCCTCCTGGGCATCGGGGCGCTGCTCATGGCCTCCTTCGCCGCCGTCGGGTCCGGCTGGGTGAAGGTCAAGATGCTCCCCTTCGACAACAAGTCGGAGTTCCAGGTCCTCCTTAACATGCCCGAGGGCTCCTCCCTGGAGCGGACCGCCGAGGTCGCCCGTTCCATGGCCCGCGTCCTCCGCACGGAGCCGGAGGTGACCGACTACCAAGTGTACGTGGGCGTCGCGTCGCCCTTTAACTTCAACGGTCTGGTGCGCCACTACTTCCTGCGTCGAGGCCCCCACGTCGCGGACATCCAGGTCAACCTCCTGCCCAAGAATCTGCGCCGATCCCAAAGCCACGACATCGCCCGGCGCATTCGCCCAGCCCTGGCCAAACTGGCCAAGGCCCACGGCGCGCGTATCGCCGTCGCCGAGGTCCCGCCCGGCCCCCCGGTCCTCCAAACACTCGTCGCCGAGATTTATGGCCCCACCGACGCCGCGCGCGCCCAGCTCGCGGCCGACGTCCGGGGCATCCTGGAGTCCACGCCCGGCGTCGTGGACGTCGATGCCTACGTCGAGGCCGACCAACCCAAGGCCCGCGTCGTCATCGACAAGGAAAAGGCCGCCCTGCATGGCGTCAGCGCCGACGCCATCGCACGGTCCGTGCGCATCGCCGTGGGCGGCGAGTCCGTGGACCTGTTGCACGTCCCGCGCGAGAAGGAGGACGTCAACATGGTCGTCCAGCTTCCGCGCCAGCATCGGGAGCGGCCGGAGGACCTCCTCGCCATCCGGGTTCGCAGCGGCGACGGCAACGCCTTGCCCGAGCCGGCGCACGGCACCGGCATGGCCGCGATGGTCCCGCTGCGCGAGCTGGTCCGCCTCGAGACCGTCGTGGCCGACAAGACGCGGCACCGGAAGAACCTCATGCCCGTGGCCTACGTCGTGGGCGACGTGGCCGGGGAGGTCGAGAGCCCGTTCTACGCGATCCGGGACATGAACCGAAGGATCGCCCAGCTCCCGTCGTCGCCTCGCATCTTCAACGCATCCATGCCCTTCTCCGACGCGGAGTCCTCCATGAAGTGGGACGGGGAATGGCACATCACGCTCGAGGTGTTCCGCGACCTCGGCATCGCCTTCGCGGCGGTCCTCGTCCTGATCTACGTGCTGATGGTGGGGTGGTTTGGATCCTTCATCACCCCCCTCGTCGTCATGGTCGCCATCCCCTTCTCGCTGGTCGGCATCCTCCCGGCCCACGGTTGGATGGGCGCCTTCTTCTCCGCGACGTCCATGATCGGGTTCATGGCGGGAGCAGGCATCGTGGTCCGAAACTCCATCATCCTCGTGGACTTCATCGAGCAAGGCGTCCTCTCCGGGGTGCCGCTCGCCGACGCCGTCGTCGAGGCCGGCGCCGTTCGCTTCCGCCCCATGGTGCTGACCGCCGCCGCCGTGGTCGCGGGCGCGGCCGTCATCCTGGCCGACCCCATCTTCCAAGGCCTCGCCATCGCCCTCATGGCCGGGGAGGTCGCATCGCTGCTGATCAGCCGCATGGCCGTGCCCGTCCTCTACTTCATGGTTCATCGCCCGCGTCGCGCGCCTTGATTGCAACGCCGCCTTCGACACAGTCGCCCCATGCAACGGCGCCTCGCGTTCCCCTTGCCCGTCCTCCTCGTGCTCGCCCTGCTCCTTCCAGGCTGCGGCCCCAAGGAGTACGACGTGCGCGGCGTCATCAAGGAGGTCAGGTCGGCCGAGGGCGACGTCGTCATCCGACATGATCCCATCCCCGGCTACATGGAGGCCATGACGATGCCCTTCCGCGTCCGCGATGCCTCCGTCCTTTCCAACCTCCAGGCCGGGGACACGGTCGCATTCAGGCTTTCCGTCACCCGCAGCGAGTCGTGGTCCGACCGGTTCCAAGTGATCGGGAAGGCCCCGCCGGCGGCCAACCCGTCCCCCGCACCCGAGGCCCCTGCAAAGCCCGTCCTCAACGACCCGTCGGGCGTCTCCTTCTACAAGGACGTGCCGGAACTCAAGCCGGGCGACTTGCTCCCCCGCTACACCCTCACCAATCAGGACGGACGCGCCTTCGCCACCGACGACTTCCGCGGCCGCGTGCTCGTGCTCAACTTCATCTTCACGCGTTGCCCGCTCCCGGATTTTTGCCCTCGCGAGTCGATGTCCCTCGCGTCCGCCATCCGCCAGCTCCGCCGCGCCGGACCCACCAACTTCCACGTGGTGTCGGTCTCCTTCGACCCCGACCACGACACCCCGAAGGTCCTGGCCGCCTACGGCCGCCGATATGACCACAACCCGGCAGAGTGGACCTTCGCCACCGGCGCCTTCGACAACATCCAGCCCCTCGGAAGCCACTTCGGCCTTTATTTCAGCCGCGCCGTCACCCCGGACAACATGAACCACAACCTCCGCACCGTGGTCGTCCGCCCTGATGGCAAGGTCTCCGACATCATCCTCGGCAACCGATGGACGCCCGGCCAACTGGCCGAGGCCGTCGCCGTCGCCGCCACCAACGGACCCGCCGCCCGCTAGCTCTCACCCTGAAACGACTGAAACCCACCATGAATCCCCTCCAACGACTCCTCCGTGCAGCCGCCCCGCTCGTGGCGCTCACGTGCCTCCTGCACGTCGCCTCGGCCGCCGACTTGCGCATTCCAGCCTCCGACGACGGCCTGCCTGGCGACGGCCCCATCCGCCGCGCGGACTGGTTCCAGAAGCACTGGCTCCAACGACGCGAGGGATGGGACACCCGACGCGAGGCGGATCGCCACGCCTTGGTCTTCGTGGGTGACTCCATCACCGAGGGCTGGGGTGGCCGGCTCCAACAGGCGTTCCCGGGCATCAAGGTCGCCAACCGGGGCATCAGCGGCGACACGTCGCGTGGCGTCCTCGTCCGCCTCCAGCACGACGTCCTCGACCTCGCGCCCATCGGCGTCGTCCTCCTCATCGGCACCAACGACATCGAGGAGAAGGCATCCCCGGAGACCATCGCCGGCAACATCCGCCTCATCCTCGAGGCCCTCCGCGTCCACAACCCCTCCCTGCCCGTCATCGTGTGCGACGTGTTCCCCAGCTCGGCCTCCATGCGGCGCCCGCAGGAAACCATCCGCCGCCTCAATGCCCTGATCGCCAAGGTCACCCCGTCGTTCCCCAACGTCACGCGCCTCGAGACGTGGCAGCTTTTCGCCAACCCCCAGGGCGACGCCCGCCCGGCCGAGTTCCCCGACCTCCTCCATCTCAACCAAGACGGCTACACGCGATGGGCCGACGCCCTTCGTCCCATCCTCGCCACGCTGGGGTTCCTCGAAACCGAGCCCGACACCTTCGCGGCCGAGCCCGGCTTCACCTCCTTGTTCAACGGCCGCGACCTCTCGGGCTGGGGCTTCAAGACCAACGAGTTTTCCGGGCTCTCCCGCAGCCCCGAGGGCCGTTACCTCGCGCGCAACGGCCGGCTCGTCGTCGGGACGCCCCCCGAGGGACGGCGCTTCGATGCCATCTGGACCTCGCGCTCGTTTTCCAACGACTTCGTCCTCAAGCTCGAGTTCCGCGCCACGCCTTACGCCGACAGCGGCATCTTCCTCCGCAAGCCCCAGCTCCAATGCCGCGACTACCTCATCGCCGGCCCCTATACCAACCTCGCCCGCTACAAGCCCCAGCAATGGAACGAAATCATCGTCGCCGTGACCAACGGGGTCGCCCATTGCACCTGCAACGGCGAGGTCATTGAACGCGCCCTCCAGCTCCCACCCTCGGGCCCCATCGGCCTCGAGGGCGACCGCGGCCAGATGGAATACCGCCGGATCCGCATTCATGAGCGCCGATAGCGCGGACCGCCATCGCGCGCCGCTGGCAAGGCGGCAGCGGCATCTTGGCAGCGGCATCTTGCCTCTGGCCGTTGCCCAACCTGAGCCGGGACGGGACTGTCACACTTCACCCACCGTGTAGGCCGCTTGCCCTCACGCGGCGACCCAGACGCTGTCCCTCCGTGCCTTGAAACGCGCGGCACGTCCTTCAAGCCCCTTGGCCCAGCCGCTGCCGACGGATCCCGCCCAAGATCTTCTCCAAGCCCATCAAGGTGTCTGCCCGGCACGCGCCAATCTCCTCCAACGCCGCGGCGTACGCTTCGGACGCACGCCCCCCCACCACCACCGGGATTGTCCTCGGCAACAACCGTCGCATCCGGCGCAGCTCCGCGGCCAGCAACGAGTCGTCCTCCGGATGCACGATGGACAAGGCCACCGCCGCCACACGGTGCGCCAAGGCCGCCGACACGATCTCCTCGGCCGGCAGGCTTGCCCCGGCGTACACGACCCGCCACCCGTGGCTCGTCGCCGCCGCCGCCACCATCACCGCGCCCAGCTCGTGCAATTGCCCAGCCGGCGTCGTCGCCAGCAAGACCGGCGCGCCCGGATGCACCGAGATCGGACGGGCCACTTGCCCGAGAAACGTCCGGATTGCCGCCGATGCAATGTGCTCATGAACCACCTTGAGCCCGCCATTCCGCCACGCGTCCCCGATACGTTCCACCAGCGGCACGATCACCTCGTTCAACAAGCGGACCTGCCCCAGCACCACGGAGCCCTCGTCCAGCACCGCCTCAAGCCCGCCACCGTCCATCGCCAGGACGGACGCATATGCCTTCTCCACCAATCCCGCTGGCTCCCTGGTCCCGCCCGACGCCGCTTGAAACGGCATCCCCGAGGCCTTCTCCTCCGCCATCAAGGCCGACAACTGGGCGTCCGCCAGATGCGCCACCGACCCAATGTTGTGCCCCATCTCGGTTGCCGCCTTGAGCAAGGCCAACCGCTCGATGTCCTCCGCCGAGTAAAGCCGTCGATTGCCATCGTTGCGCTGCGGCGAGACGGTCGCATAACGCTTCTCCCACATGCGGATCAGATGCGGGCTGAGGCCCGTTCGGCGCGCGACGACCTTGATCGAATGCCGCAGGCCTTCCGGTGCTGTCCTTTTTTCCGCCACGGCGCGCACCGTGGACCGGATTCATGGGACCGCAACTAACCCGTAGCGATGCAGTTGGGAAGGAAGTGATTGCGAAGCAGATGCTTCCGCAATCCGAGGAGTCAGCGAGACGCCGGCCAGTACGAGGCCCGTAACGAGCGAACGACAAAGGACTTGCGGAAGCAGATCGAGCAAGCACGACCGATCCAACTGATTCGTTCCGGCTGAGCCATCCCTGACGTCGCACCGTGGCTCCCCGGCATGGCCCTTCCTTGTCGATTGCCAACGCCTTCGACGTCCCCATCCTCGCCGCACCATGTCCCCCATGTCCCCGGCCACACAACCCCGACGCCTTGTGGTACGCATGGCCAAGCTTGCCGCCGCTTTGGTCGTTGGCGTCCTGCTGCTCGCCATCGCCGTGGTCGTTGCATTCCGCGCCAGCCTGCCTTCGCTGGATGGCCGCGCTCATCTCCCCGGCCTGGAACAAGTCGAGGCCAGCATCGAGCGCGACCACGAGGGCCACGTCACCATCCGGGCCGGTTCGCGAGCCGACGCCGCCCGTGCGCTGGGATACGCCCACGCCCAGGATCGATTCTTCCAAATGGACCTGCTCCGCCGCGCCGGCCAGGGACGCCTCTCCGAGCTCGTGGGCCCGGCCGCCATCGACACGGACCGGCAAGCGCGTCGATTCCGCGGTGGCACGGCAGCCGCCGCCGCCCTGCAACGGCTCCCGGAAGATGAACGCACGGTGCTCCGCGCCTACGCCGAGGGCGTCAATGCCGCCCTTCAACACCTCGCGGTCCCGCCCCCGGAATACCTCGCCCTCCGCGTCATGCCCCAGCCATGGACGCCCGAGGATTCACTGGTGCTCAACCTGACCTTTTCGTTCCTCCTTCAAGACCCCGAGGCGCGGATCGACCGCGATCGATCCCTCCTGCGCCAAGCCATCGGCCCCCAGGCCTACGCCTTCTTTCACCCAAGGGCCTCCCATCTCGACGCGACCCTGGACCACCACGTCGCGCCGGAGCCCCCCATCCCGGGACCCGATACGTTCAAGTTGCCCAGTCCCCCATTGGCCGACGCCGCGCCGGTCCCGGGCCATGCGGACGACGAATTCATTGGGAGCCCCACCCTCGGCAGCAATGCGTGGGCGGTTCACGGAGGACTCACCCGCTCCGGAGCCGCCCTCGTGGCTGATGACATGCATCTCGGCATCTCCGTTCCAGGCGTCTGGTACCGGGCCGTCCTTCGTTGGACACAACCTGATGGCCGCGAGCGGATGCTGGCGGGCGTCACGGTGCCCGGTGCCCCCACCGTGATCACCGGCTCCAATGGCGACGTCGCGTGGGGGTTCACCAACGCCATGCTCGACACCTCCGACCTCATCGAGCTACGGCTCGACCCCGCGAGGCCCGGGCAATACCTCACCCCGGACGGTTGGCAGCCCTTCACCGTCCACGACGAGCCCATCCTGGTCGCGCACGCGCCCACCGTGCCGCATCGCGTCACCAATACCGTCTGGGGCCCCGTCCTGGGCACCGCCCCCTCCGGTGCCCTCCACGCCGTCGCGTGGGTCATGGCACGTCCCGAAGCCCTCGCCGCCAACTCCCTCGCCCTCGAGAACGCCGCCAATGTCGCCCAAGCCATCCAAGCCGCCCACCGCTCCGCTCGACCCGTCCAAAACTTCGTCGTCGGCGACCGGTCCGGGGCCATCGCATGGACCCTCGTCGGCACGTTGCCCGACCGCGACGCGGGCACCGGCGAGTTCGCCGAGGACTGGAGCCAACCCAAGGCCCCATGGCGCGGCCTCCTGCCCGCCGAGCGACGTCCGGTGGTCATGAATCCCGAGGGCGGCCGCATCTGGACGGCGAACCAACGCATCCTGGGATCGCCCGCCTACCTCGCCTTGGGCGACGGCGGATGGGACCTCGGGGCTCGTGCCGGCTGCATCCGCGACCGCCTTGCGGCCCTGCGAGAGGCAAGGCCCGCCGACATGCTGGCCATCCAACTCGACGACGCGATCCCCATGCTGCGGCCCTGGCATCGCCGCCTCGTCGCGGTCGCCGGCTCGCTCGCCTCCAACGCCCCCGCCACCAACGCCGCCGCATGGTCCAACCTCGTCGCCCAACTCAGCCAGTGGGACGGTCGCGCCGCCGCCGACTCCCTCGCTGTCCCGGCCATCGCCCGCTTTCGCCACCATGCCATCGACTTACTTTACGAACCCATCGGGTGGGCGCTCGGCGAGGCGAAATCCATCGATGCAGCCGACTCTCATCCGTACTTTCATTTCCAGTTCCGCCCCGGGATGCAATCCGAGGGCGTCGCCGAGATCCTCCTGGCGCATCAGCCCCGACACCTTCTCAACCCGCGTCACGCCTCCTACGAAGACCTCCTTGCAGAGGCCGCGAGGCGCGCCCTCATGGTGGGCCAGGACGGCCGCCCCGCGCCACTTCGCCCGTGGGGCACGATCAACCGGACGCGGTTCCGGCATCGACTCAGCGACGCGCTGCCCGGTTGGCTGGCGCACTGGCTGGACCTGCCCTCCGATCCGCAGGGTGGATTCCACTATGGGCTTCCCCGGATCGCCGGCCCCAACTTCGGAGCCAGCCAGCGCTTCGGCATCGAGCCCGGGGACGAGGCCAACGCCTACCTCCACACGCCTGCGGGTCAAAGCGGGCATTTCCTCTCCCCGTTCTACCGAAACAGCCATCCCGACTGGCTCCATGGCCGCCCCACGCCACTCCTTGGCCATCCACCCATCCATCGCCTGGTCCTCTCCAGCCGAAAGGGCTAGTGTCGTGTCTCACAAATCGCTGGTGTTTGGTTGCTCCAAGAATGCCCCGGGGCAAGGCGTGAGGACGGAGCCTACCCGCAGCGGTCTGTGACGGACGAACAACGAAGCCCCGGGGCATTCTTGGAGCAACCCGAAG
>CAIRNV010000426.1 GCA_903880005.1 uncultured Verrucomicrobiota bacterium
GAAGGCCCAGCCGGAGTTCCAAGGCGCGGCGCGGGCGGCGGCCGAGGCCTTGCGTTCGGGCGATTATCCGGCCGCCGTGGACTCCCTCCAGGCGCTCAAGGGCAGCCAATCCGTCACGCCCGAGCAGGGCATGGCGGTGCATAGCTCGCTGGTGGTCCTGGAGGGCGGGCTGATCTCGGCCATGGAGGGCGGGGATCCCAAGGCCCAGCAAGCGTACCAACGCCTCAAGGCACTGAAGGCGAAGTAAAGGCACGCGGCCTACACCATGGATCCAAGCGTTCCGACCCGCCGGAACGGTAACGCGATCTCATGCCCCACGGCCGGTTCTAGGTTCCGTCGTGACGGGTCAGTCCTTCGGCCGGATCCAGTCGCGCAGGACCGCGAGGTCCGCCGGGTTGCGCCCGGGATCGAACCCGAGGGACGCCTCGTCCGCCGCCAAGGCGCGGCGGCGTGCCTCGATGCGTTCCCGTTCGCCGGGGATCGAGGTCGCCAGGTAGATGGCCACGCGGCTCGTTCGGTCCTTGATCTCCACGAAGCCGGGGCCCGCGGCATGTTCCACCTTTTTCACGCCGTCGGCGTCGATGCGAAGGACGTCGGCGGGCGTCCCGGCGTAGGCCGGCAGACGGAAGCGGAACGTGGCATCCCGCGGCGGCCCGAACTTGAGGACGCGCTCGTCCAGGTCGGGCCGGTACGAAAGGTCGAGCGCGAAGAGCAACGCGCCGCGGGGGCCCGCGACGACGTCGAGATCCCAGTCCGGCTTGCCGTCGCGAAGGATACGTTCGTGGCTCGTGGCGTCGCCTTCGAGATAGAGGTCGTCGAGCATCCGGACTTCCCGGCCCACGCGGGCGATGGGTTCGATGAGGTCCGGGAAGGCGACGAGCGAGCGCGGGCTCAGGTTGAACCAGTAGAGCGAGGTGATGCGGCTTGCGAGGGCGTGGTAGGCTTGCAAGCGGAGTTCGTCGGGCGTCGGGGACCTTCTCGTTCGCCCGGCGGTGCCTCCCCAGTCATGGTGGGCGCCCTGGGCCCAGTAGGCGACGGGGCGGGGGCGGTTCAGATCGCGGAGCGACCGGCTCATGTCGCCGATGGTCTCGAGGGGCGCGGCCCATCGGATGCGTTGGCCCTCCCAGCGGTCGTACTGGCTCCATGCGTCGGGCGAGGGCGCGCAGACGCGGTAGGCGTCGTAGTGCGGGTAGTCGCTGAGGCCGGCGTAGAAGCGCCAAAGACGTTCCTCGCTGTGGGTCAGCGAGGTGGGCAGCCGGGTGGGCGCATAGGGCGCGAGCTGCCTCCACACCTCCTGCGGTGGCACGGGACGCCCGCCTCCGTACTGGGGCTCCCCGATGAACTCGACGGCATGAACGCGGGGCAAGCGGTCGTCCGAATCGTAGCGCGCGAAGGGCTCGAGCTTGCCGACGTACTTGAGCGGGTAGCGCGTGTACAACCCGTCCGGCCCGGTCTGGTCGGTGTAGCCGGCCTGGTCCTGCACGTAGGCCGTGTTGACATGCATGCGTCGGAGCGTCTTGAGGAAGGGCTCGAACTGGAGGGACGACCCGCCCTGCTTGCCCGCGTCGTTCACCCAGCCGCCGCTGATGTCGAAGGCCTCGCGCCGGATGCGTTGGTGCGCCCATGCCATGACGGTCGTTCCGTCCTGGGCCACCAGTCGCACCTCGAGCGCGCCGTAGCCGGGTGGCAACGATCCGGTGGCCACGCGCGCACCGCCGCGTTCGCCCGCCAGGATCCATCCATTGCCGGGGAACCGTTCCATGCCGTTGCTGACCCACGGGCGCGGGAGGAGGGCGCGCCACGACGCGTTGGATTCCGGCAACCACAGGCGGCAGGCGTCCATGCGAAGCGGGCTGCCCCCTGCGTTGACGACATGAAAGACCATGGCGTCGGGCCCCACCTGGGTGCCGGATCCAAGGAACGTGAGCGCGGACAGCCATGCGGTGGGAGCCGCGATGGGAACCTCGTGATTCTCGGGGCCCGGGGCGCCGGGAAGGCGGATGCCGAGGTCGGCTTGGGTGTTGGTGCCCCATGCGGCGCGCTTGCCGTTCCATCCCCACATGGTGATGGCGCCTGGTGGAAGTCGCAGGGGCTCGCCGCCCCATGCCGACGGCAGGTCGTGCCACGCCCATTCGTCCGACTTGAGCAACTCCGCCGGGGTACGGCCGCGGAGGCGGACGTCGGTGTCGGCGGGGATGACGACGGTGTCCGGGGACGTGTTGCGCAGGAAGACCTCCACGCGCGCGCCCAGGCTGAAGTCGGCCTTTTGGCGGTAGCGCATCTCGGTGGATTGAACGTGGGGC
>CAIRNV010000427.1 GCA_903880005.1 uncultured Verrucomicrobiota bacterium
GGAGCGGGAAGGTGGTGACGGTGAGCGGGTATCTTTTGGTGGGGGAGGATGCGTGGAGGTATCGGCTGAGGCAGCCGACGTTGTCCGGGACGGTGACGAGGCGAGGGGTGAGACTGGGCGGGTTGGTGGCGTTGTCGCGGGGCGCGGACGGGACGACCGGGGTGGGGTTGGGGGGCGAGGCGACGTTGCACGGGTTGCTGGCTGGCGACGCCGTGGTGTTGGTGGGGACGGGCGTTGGGAGCGTGGCGGATGGAGCTGCGGGCGGGCGCAAGGCGGTGACGTTGACGGGGTATGGGTTGGGGGGCGGGGACGCGGGGAACTACGAGTTGGAGATGCCGAGGTTGAAGGCGTCGGTGTGGCGGGTGTTGGGGGCGGGAGAGGAGCAGAGGGCGTATGCGTGGGGAGGGAACGGCGAGGGCCGGCTGGGGACGGGATTGGGTGGGGACGCGACGGTGGCTGTTGGCGTGGAGCGTGGGGCGTTGGGGGTGGGGATGAGGTGGTTGGAGGTGAGCGGTGGCGGGGGGCATAGCCTTGGGCTTGGGAGCGACGGATGGGCGTATGCGTGGGGCGGGAATGGGTCGGGGCAGTTGGGGAACGGGACGACGGGGTCGGCGACGACGCCGCAGGGGGTGTCGCGGGGGGAGATTCCGGAGGGGGTGGTGCTGGAGCAGGTGTCGGCGGGAGGGAGCCACAGCCTTGGGCTTGGGAGCGACGGGCGGGTGTATGGGTGGGGGAGGAACGGGTTTGGGCAGTTGGGGGACGGGACGACGACGGACCGGTGGTTGCCGACGAGGGTGATGGCGGGGGGTATGCCGGAGGGGGTGGTGGCGACGGAGGTGAGCGCGGGGTGGGAGCACAGCCTTGCGCTGGGGAGCGACGGACGGGTGTATGCGTGGGGAAGGAATGCATTTGGTGAAATTGGGGATGGCACGACGACGATGCGGACCGTGCCTACGCCGGTTGCGTCCGGTTCGGTTCGGTTCTCGGGCTTGTCGGCGGGCAAGGTCCATTCGTTGGCGTTGTCCACGGATGGCAGGGCTCATGCGTGGGGCGGGAATGGGTTCGGCCAGCTTGGGGATGGAACGCAGGAGGCACGGCTTGAGCCTGTTGAGGTGGCGTTGGGCGCGTTGTCGCCGGGCGTGCAGTTTGGTGCGGTCGCGGCAGGGTGGAATCATTGCGTGGCCTTGGGCACCGACGGGCGTGCTTATGCGTGGGGTGCGAATGGGACAGGCCAGCTTGGCGATGGAACGACCTCGGACCGCAGCGTTCCCGTGGCGGTGAGCGGCATGGGTGGGGGAGTGGTGTTGAGCCAGGTGGTGGCGGGCGCCGCGTTGGCGGTGGCCATGGACACAGCCGGGAACCTTTACGCATGGGGCGCCAACGAATCGGGCCAATTGGGGAACGGGACGCGGACGTCGTCACTTTTGGCGACCAGCGTCCTGCGGGGTGGGATTCGGTCGGGCTTGGATTCGGTGTGGGTTGCGGCCGGGGCCACGCATGTGCTGGTGCTTGCGGAGGGAATGCCGGCGTTGGATCCACCGGTGGTTGTCGGGGGCATTCTCGACGGGATCTACGGTGCTTCATTTCAGGGCTCGGCCGGCGTGGCGGGCGCGTCGATCACGTCGTATGGGGCGACCGGCCTGCCCTTGGGGTTGTCCGTGGACGCGGCCAGCGGGTTGATCTCCGGGGTGCCGCTCCAGGTGGGGACGTTCAGCGTCCAGGTCAGCGCAGGGAATGCGGCGGGCACGGGCACCGGGACCGTCACGGTGCGGGTGGCTCCAAAAGAGCTGACCGTGGGGGGGCTCAGCGTCGGGACGAGGGCCTACGACGGCACGGTGTCGGTTCCATGGACCGGGACGCCGACGTTGGTGGGAGTGGTCATGGGGGATGCAGTGAGCCTGACGGGGCAGCCCGACTTGAGGTTCGCCAGCAAGCAGGTTGGGGTGGGCAAGCCCGTGACCGTCACGGGCCTAGGGTTGGGGGGGGCGGATGCCTCCAAGTACACGTTGGCCACGCCGGTGTATTCGGGGACGGTGACCGCGAGGGAGTTGACGCTCACCGGCTTGGCGGACGTGAGGAAGGCCTATGACGGCGGGCGCACGGCGTTGTTCCCTGGGGTTGGGATGGACGGCGTGGTGGCGGGGGATGCCGTTGCGTTGGCGGGCGTCGTGGAGGGCACGTTCGACGTCGCGGCGGTGGGAACAGGCCGGTTGGTGACGATCCTTCAGCCGACGTTGGTGGGTGCGGACTTGGGCAATTACGAGTTGCAGCCGATTCCCCCAGTCTCGGGGACGATTGATCCGAAGGTTCTCACGGTCACGGGCCTGACGGCGGCGCCGAGGGTGTATGACGGCATGCGCGGGACGATGATCTCAGGGGATGGTGTACTGTCCGGGGTCGTGCCAGGGGAAAGCGTGTCGTTGGCGGGTGTGCCCGTCGGCGAGTTTGAAACCGCGTCGGTGGGCGTGGGGAAGCCCGTGCGCGTGAGCGGGCTCAGCCTTGCCGGCCCGAACGCATCCAACTACACGCTGCCCCAGCCCGTCCTTGGCGCGAGCATCACGAACTTCGACCCAGTGTGGACACCAGTCCCAGACCAGTCGCTGGACGAGTTGGGGACGCTGGAGTTGACCTTGGTGGCGTCCGATGCGGACGGGGCGGCCCAACCATTGACCTACACGCTGCGCAGCGGTCCGCCGGGGGTGACTTTGTCGGGTGAAGGCTCCTTGTCATGGACGCCGACGGAGGCGCAAGGGCCCTCCACCCACCGCGTCGAGGTGGGGGTGACGGACGGTTGGTCGGATGTGGTGATGGGTTTCAACGTCGTGGTGCGGGAGGTGAACCGGCCACCGGTGTTGCCCAGCGTAGGGCAGGTCGCAATCAACGAACTCGAGGTGTGGTCCCTCAACGCAGGGGGGGCGGACGCGGACGTGCCGGTGCAATCGTTGACGCATGCGCTCGTCAGCGGCCCTGCCGGGGTCTCCGTAAGCAGGTCTGGGCTCATCACGTGGATCCCTTCGGAGGCGCAGGGCCCGGCGACCCATATCATTCGATACTCGGTCACGGATGGCGTGGCGACGACCGAGGGCGACATCGTGGTGGTGGTCCGCGAGGTGAATACTGACCCGGTGCTCGCCACGATCTCGAACCGCACCCTCGACGAGCTGACGACCCTCTCGTTGTCGTTGTCGGCGTCCGATGTGGACGTGCCAGCACAGTCCTTGTCGTACCGCATCGTGAGCGGTCCCACGGGCATGACGGTCAACGCAGCGTCGGGCGCTCTCACATGGACACCGACGGAGGCACAAGGCCCCTCGACGAACTCGGTGCTCGTGGCCGTCACCGACGGCGTGGCCAACGTCACCAACGCGTTCACGGTCGTCGTGCACGAGGTGAACGCTGACCCGGTGCTCGCGTCGGTCTCGAACCGCACGCTCGACGAGCTGACCACCTTGTCCGTGACGTTGTCCGCGACGGACGCGGACATCCCGGTGCAGTCGCTGTCGTACCGCATCGTGGGCGGCCCGACGGGCATGACGGTCAACGCGTCCTCGGGCGCGCTCGCGTGGACGCCGACGGAGGCGCAAGGGCCCTCGACGAACTCGGTGCTGGTGGCCGTCACCGATGGCGTGGCCAACGTCACCAACGCGTTCACGGTCGTCGTGCGCGAGGTGAACGCCGCCCCGGTGCTCGCCACCATCGCGAGCCAGACCTTCAACGAGCTGACGACGTTGTCGTTGTCGTTGTCCGCGACGGACGCGGATGTCCCGGCGCAGGCGTTGACCTACCGCCTCGTGACCGGCCCCACGGGCATGACGGTCAACGCCTCCTCGGGCGCGCTCGCATGGACGCCGACGGAAGCCCAAGGACCCTCGACGAACACCGTGCGCGTGGCCGCCACCGACGGCGTCGCCGACGTCACCAACGCCTTCACGGTCATCGTGCTGGAGGTCAACGCGGCCCCGATCTTCACCAAGGGCGCCAACCAGACGGCCTACTCCGATGGCGTCGCCCGCACGGTCGCCAACTGGGCCACCGGGATCGCCGCAGGCCCGACGGGCGAGCCGGCCCACGCGTTGACCTTCCTCGTGGAGACGACCAACCCGGGCTTGTTCGCGGCGGGGCCGGCGGTGTCGTCGAGCGGCACGCTCACCTACACGACCAAGGGCAGCGCGACCGGGACGGCGACGGTGACGGTGCGGTTGAAGGACAGCGGCGGCACGGCCAATGGCGGCGTGGACACGAGCGCGGCGCAGACCTTCACGATCACGGTCACGAGTCGGCCCCAGACGATCACGTTCGCAACACCGGCGAC
>CAIRNV010000428.1 GCA_903880005.1 uncultured Verrucomicrobiota bacterium
CAACCGGCTCTTCACCGAGCAGGTGGCTTATGTGGCCCGCAAGCTGGAGGCCATCCAGGAAGGGCCGCGCACCGCCCTCGACAACTCCATGCTGCTGTTCCTTTCCAGCATGATGAACGGCGGTCATGACGCCACCCAGCTCCCCGTCGTCATGGTCGGGGGCGGCGGCGGGCGCATCCAAGGCGGGCGGGTCCTCAACTACCGCGGCAAGCCCGAGCGCCAGATGTGCCGGCTGTATCTCTCGCTCATGGACAAGGTGGGCGTCCGGCCGACGCGATTCGGGGACGCCACCCAACCACTCGACGAGGTGTAGCGCGCGGCGGGCATCGCCATGGGCAGGAGGGTGAACCGCGATGTCGGGCCAATCTGAGACGCTGCGCTGGTGGCTGTTGGGTGGCCTTTTGTTGGTCGTGTCCATCGCCGCAGTGGCCTTGTTGCGGAAGTTGAAGTCCATCGGCGCGGCACGTTGGGGAAGCCGACGCGCCGGCTCCAGCGCACGGGGCGACTCCGACGGCGCCTTTCCCTTCGCGTCCTCGTTTGCGTCCGGCGACGACCACGTGGGCTCGCACCATGGCCATCACCACACCGACGGCGGCGGAACCGGGCATGACGGAGGCGGCGGCGACGGGGGTGGCTGGGGCGACGGCGGCGGCGGGGCAGGGGGAGCTGGCGGTGGTGGTGGTGGGGATTAACCGTGTGGATTCGATGGGGAAGACGATGTCGTTGAAACGGTCCCCAGCACTCGTTCATGCCAACCCCGCCCAAGGGCTTGGCCGGGACGATTCAGTTGGATCGGTCGTGCTTGCTCGATCTGCTGGCGCAGATCCTTCGTCGTTCACTCGTTACGGGCCTGGTACTGGCCCGCGCCTCGCTCACTCCTTGGCTTGCGCAAGCATCTGCTTCGCCATCACGTCCCTCCCAACTGAATCGTCCCGGCCTGGGTGGATGGATCGCGGCGGGAGTTTTCGATGATGCGCATCCCGGTTCGTTGGAACGTCATCGGGGCGGTCCTGGGGATCCTCCTCCACGGGGTTCCCACGGGTTGGTGCGCCCCGTCGTTGCCGCCGCCGCGCATGACCTACCTGGACAATGGCGAGGTGCGTGTCGGCATGGACCTGGCGCTGGGCGGGGCCGTCACGTTCATCTCCGGCAAGGGGCACCCGGGCAACATCGTCAACAGCGCCGACCTCGGACGGCAGATCCAGATGTCCCACTATTCCGGGCCGTGGCCCTTCGAGGTGGGCGACAAGAAGCCGCACCCGGCTTGGGCGGGCCTTGGGTGGAATCCCATCCAGACGGGCGACTGCCATCTTAACCCGTCCCAGGTGACCGAGCATCGCAACGACGGGCGCGAACTTTACATCCGATGCATCCCCATGCAGTGGCCGCTGGAGGGCGTCCCCGGGGACTGCGTGTTCGAGACATGGACGACCCTGGAGGGGCCGCTGATCCACATGCGCTTCCGCTGCACCAATCGTCGTGCGGACACGACGTGGTATCGGCCGTGCCCGCAGGAATTGCCGGCGGTTTACACGGTCTCGCGGCTGGGGCGCCTGATGTCTTACACGGGAGAACGACCGTTCACCGGGGAGCCGTTGACGCACGTGGCCAATGACTGGCGCAAGCCCTGGCCGTGGACGCGATTCGTCGCCACGGAGGGATGGGCGGCCTTGGTGGACGAGAACGGGTGGGGCTTGGGTGTCTTCAAGGCCGATGCATGGGAGTTCCATGGAGGGATCCATGGGGATACCCGGTCCGATGACCCGAAGCACGGTTCGACGGCCTACGTGGCGCCCATCCACAACGAGAACTTCGACCACGACATCGTCTATGAGCACCGCACCGTCTTGATGGTGGGCGAGATCGGGGACCTGCGCCGGCGCTTCAACGCGATGGCACCCCGGACGCCGCCGTCGTGGCGGTTCGAGAAGGATCGCCAGCATTGGACGCTCCGCGACGCCACGGACGAGGGGTTCCCGCTGAACGGTGCGTGGCGCATCCACCTGGGGGAACGACTGGCCCGGTTGGAGGGCGGCGGCCCGTGCTGGAGGGCGGAGGCGGCCCCCTCGCTGCGGCTGCGCGTGGCGTACAAGGGTCGTCCCACGACGGCGCGGATCTACTGGAGGCGGTTGGGCGACGAACGCCTTGACCGCGAGCGGAGCCAGGTGCTGGTGCTGGACGGGTCCGGGCAGGTCCGCACCCATGTCATCGAGCTGGCTCGTTCCCCGGCCTACCGCGGGCTCATGACCGCCCTTGCGATCGAGCCGGGCGAGGAGCCGCGGCCGGGGGAGATCCTGTCCCTCTATTCCGTTGAGTTGATGGGCGCCGGGGCGGGGAAGTAATCGGCGAGGCTCCGCCCGGGGTGGCAGGACACGAAAACCCGGAGCCAAAGGACGCAAGGTCGCCGAGGAATCCGTGTGATCCGTGCCATCCGTGGTTCGCGGCGTTTCGTCGCCCTCGCCCCGTCTGTAGGCCGCGTGCCCTCACGCGGCGGGAAGGGTGCCACATCCCCGTGCGCCGGGTGAGGGCACCCGGCCTACAAACCTGACGGACCCTTCCCAACCGAACGCTTTCCACTTTATGAGGCGGAGTCGCCCGCGGAGACGCTGAGCCGCGGAGGTTGGAGGTGTTGCTGTCTGATGTCTCAGCGGCTCTGCGGCTCTGCGGGCTATTTTTCTCCAACCCATTTCCATGGCTGTCGGCGGCGCGACCTCACGCGGCGGGAAGGGTGCCACATCCCCGTGCGCCGGGGGCAGAGTGGCAGCGGCATCCTGCCGCTGCCGCTGGTCCATGCTGGGCAAGCGGCTGGAAGCCGCTTCCACTTTCAATCGGCCTTCATGGAAGCTGGCAGCGACATCCTGCCGCTGGACGTGATCCAGCCAGAGCCGAGACGGCTCTGCCACGTTGCCGCCGAGTGAGGGCACGCGGCCATAAGCGTTAACCTTGATCTGCTTCATCTCCCCGTCAGGGGAACCGAGCACCATGGACGGCCCGCGAGGACTCGA
>CAIRNV010000429.1 GCA_903880005.1 uncultured Verrucomicrobiota bacterium
ATGCGACTGGAGGGATGGAGCCTGACGTTGGAGGGATGGACGGCGGTGCCGGAGCCCGCGGAGGTGGGAGGGTGGACGGCGACGGGGTTGGCGTGTTGGTGGGGATGGCGGCGCAGGCGAGCCCATGCCGGCGGCCGGGACGGAGCGAATGCGACAGCGGCATCCGGCCGCTGATGCACCCTGGGCAAGCGGCTGGAAGCCGCTTCCACTTTTACTTGGCGCGTGGATCAGGGTTTTCCCGGAAGACCACCGATGGCACGGATGACACGGAAAAGTCCAAGCTAGGAGGTCCCATTCATGGCGAATGCACAAAGAGCACACGAGCCCATGAATCCGTGAGGAATTCCCCGCTTCATGCATCACGGAAACAATGCATGGGATGCCGTGTTCTCCATTTTTCACGCCAAGCCGCGAGGATCTCCTGCTGGGTTCACCCTCCGGCGGCGCCGCGCGAGCAGGGTGAACCGAGCTTTGAACGCGAGTGATGCGCGGATCATGGGTTGGCCGCGAGGCTTGCGGGGGAATTGGGAATCAGGTTTCCTGAAGTCTTTGGAACGAATTGGAACATGACAACGATCACTGCAATCCAGGCGCGCGAAATCCTTGATTCACGCGGCAACCCCACGGTCGAGGTGGACGTCCACCTGAACAGCGGCGCGATGGGCCGCGCGGCGGTGCCGTCGGGCGCGAGCACCGGCGAGCACGAGGCCATCGAGCTGCGCGACGGCGACAAGAAGCGATACCTCGGCAAGGGCGTGTCCAAGGCCGTCAAGAATGTGTCCGACAAGATCGCGCCCGCCTTGATCGGCGTGGACGCGACGGAGCAGGTCTCCGTGGACGGCATCATGCTGGCGTTGGACGGGACGGAGACGAAGTCCAAGCTCGGCGCGAACGCGATCCTCGCGGTGTCGTTGGCCAACGCCAAGGCGGCGGCGGCGGCGCTCGGGCAGCCCTTGTTCAAGTACCTCGGCGGGCCGAACGCCAAGGTGTTGCCGGTGCCAATGGCCAACGTGATCAATGGCGGCGCCCACTCGGACGCACCCATCGACTTCCAGGAGTTCATGGTGATGCCCCACGGCTTCTCCACGTTCAGCGACGGCTTGCAGGCCATCACGGAGATCTTCCACGCGTTGAAGTCCGTGCTGAAGAAGAAGGGGCTCTCGACGGCGGTCGGCGACGAGGGCGGTTTTGCCCCCAAGCTGGACAGCGCCGAGGCCGCGTTGGATGCCATCGCCCAAGCCACCAAGGACGCCGGCTACAAGATCGGAAAGCAGATCTTCTTCGCCTTGGATGTGGCGTCGTCGGAGTTCTACAACGGCGACGGCTCCTACACCTTCAAGAAGTCGAGCGGCAAGAAGCTGACCGGCGACCAGTTGGTGGACTTCTACGTGAAGCTGTGCGCGGACTACCCCATCGTCTCGATCGAGGACGGCTGCGCCGAGGGTGATTGGAAGACGTGGAAGACGCTCACGGACAAGCTCGGCGACAAGGTGCAGTTGGTCGGCGACGACCTGTTCGTCACGAACGTGAAGTTCCTCCGCAAGGGCATCGAGACCGGCACGGCCAACTCCATCCTCGTGAAGGTCAACCAAATCGGCTCGTTGACGGAGACCCTCGACGCCGTCCAGCTCGCCCAGTTCAACCGTTACAACGCCGTCTTGTCGCATCGCTCCGGCGAGACCGAGGACGCCACCATCGCGGACATCGCCGTGGCGACGAACTGCGGGCAAATCAAGACCGGGTCGCTCAGCCGGACGGATCGCACCGCCAAGTACAACCAACTGCTGCGCATCGAGCAATTGCTCGGCAAGCACGCGGTGTACGCCGGCACCAGCGTGCTCCCCAAGGGACGCTAGCCCGCCCACTTCGGCCTTGGCCGTCGCAAAGGCGCCTCGCTTCCGCGGGGCGCCTTTTGCGTCCCGGATCCACTCGATCGGTCCGGATCAGTCCTTGGAGTCGATGTTGCCAGATCGGCGCACGGCCCGGAACAGGCGCCAGCCCAGGTACAATCCGCCCAGGTAGCCCAGCGCGCCGACGACGGGGATGTCATGCCAGACCGGAGGGGCCTTCATGGCCCAGAGCAACGACGAGCTGACCAACATGGCCGCCGTCACGACGCCCAGCACCAGACGATTCACCACGGGGTCGAGGTGCCGGTGGTCCAGATGCACGTTGAAGGTCCCGGCCCGGACTCGGTCGAGGACGTCGGACAAGTCGCGCGGCAAGGTCCCCAGCAGCCGTTCCCAGTCCCGGTAGGAACGCGCCACGCGGCGTGCCACGCGCCTCGGCGACCATCGTCGTTTCAGCGAGCGCACGTAGAATGGCTGGACGAGCTCGGCGAGGCTGAACGCGGGGTTTAGTTGCCTGGAGGTCCCTTCGAGCACGACCAGCGTTCGCAGCAGCAACGCGACGGCGGGCGGCAACGTGACCTGGAATCGGCGGATCACGCCGCCCAACGCATTCAACGCCGAGCTGAGGTCGAGGTCCTGCAAGGAACGCCCGACGAATTCCCCCACGAACTCCTCCAGCTCCGCGCGGAGCCGGTCCCGGTCGATCTCGCTGGGCGCCGCGCCGAGGCGCAACACGGCCTCGGTGAGATCCGCCACGTCATGGCTAATCGCCGCAAACAGGAGGCGTTCCACGTCGTCGCGCGTCACCTCGTCCAGCCGTCCCGTCATCCCGCAATCGATGATCCCCACGACGCCGCCCTCGAGCAGCATGAGGTTCCCCGGGTGGGGGTCGGCGTGATAGAAGGAGTCGCGGAAGATCATCGAGAGGAAGATGGCGGCGCCGTCGCGTGCGAACCGGCCGAGGTCCGCCCCGGAGGCGCCCAAGGCGTCCTTGTTGGTGCCAGGGATGCCCCGGAGCCGTTCCATCACGAGGACGCGGCGGGTGGTCAGCTCGCGCCAGGTCCTTGGGAACCGAGCCGTGGAGTCCCCCTCGAAGTTGGACGCGAACTCGTCGATGGAGGCGCGTTCATGCTCGAAGTCCAGCTCCCGGATCAATTGCCGGCGGAAATGCCGCACCAGCAACGTGGGTTGGAACGGGCGCAGTCGATCCGAGTGTCGCTCCGCCATGTCCGCGAGCGCCGCGAGGATTTCGAGGTCCGCGTCGATGCGGTTGCGTATCCCCTCGTGCTGGACCTTGACCACGACGTCCTCGCCCCCGGGCAGGGTCGCGGCGTGAACCTGGGCGATGGAGGCCGAGGCGAGCGGCGTGGGGTTGAACTCGACGAACAATTCCTCCAGCCGCCGCCCGAGCTCGCCCTCGATGGTTTGTCGGACCACGTCGAAGCCATCGGCCGTCGCGCGGCTTTGGAGCTCGGCCAGTTCGTCGGCTACCTCCGGGCCCACCAGGTCTGCGCGGGTGCTCAGGATTTGCCCGAGCTTGATGAACGTGGGACCCAATTCCGACAGCGCCATGCGCAGGCGGCGTCCGGGGGAAAGGTCGGCAACGGCCTCGCCCCCGGCGGTGCGAAGATGGCCCTGGACCCATGCCAACGGCACGCCCTGCAACCAGTCCGCGAGGCCGTAGCGGGCGAGCACGCCGAGGATTTCGGCCACGCGCCGCGCGTCGCGTTGCAATCGTGCCAAGGCATCGAGCTTCATTGGCCCATGTGGTACCACACGGCGGCGTGAAGGTCGCCACGCATCGACGGCCGTCGCGGCGACCAGCGAAAAACTGCTGCTTTGCCGGGGATGGGCGTGTCGGTAGCCTCGCGAATCACACGCATGAGCCGGAACGATTCAGCCGGGAGGGCAGGGGTCAGCGTTCGGGGTGTCCCGCGCCTGCGGGATGACGAGCGAACGACGAAGCGGGCCCGGGGTGGAGGATCCCGCCAGCACGACCGATCCCACGAAATCGTTCCGGAGTAGAAAGAGGCATGTCGCATCGTTTGCAGGTTCCGTGGAGGCAGAGGGTCCTCGATTGGGTCCCGTTCGGCCTGGGTCAAAGCAAGCCGAGGCATTTTCGCGACATGCTCAACGTGGCGTGGCGCAATCGCGACAACCTGGGCCACGCATGGAAGGTGCTCAGCCGGGGCGTCTGCGACGGCTGCGCGTTGGGCGTGGCGGGCTTCCATGATTGGACGTTGAAGGGACCGCACCTGTGCATGACGCGGCTGAACCTGCTTCGCCTGAACACGATGCCGGCGTTCGACCCCGGCCGGCTGGCGGACCTGGCGCAGTTGCAGTCCGACTTGTCACGCGAGCGACGGGATGGGCGGGCGGGCTGGGACAACGCGCAGTTGCGCGAGTTGGGACGGCTGCCCTTCCCGATGGTTCGCGAGGGCCGTGCCCCGGGGTTCCGTCGGGCGAGTTGGGACGAGGCCCTGGAGCGGCTGGGACGACGCCTGAGGGCGGCCGACCCGCGTCGGGTGGCCTTTTTCGTCACCGCCCGCGGCGTGACCAACGAGGTGTACTACATGGCGCAGAAGGCCGCGCGCTTCCTCGGGACCAACCACGTGGACAACGCGGCGCGCCTTTGTCATGCGCCCAGCACCGGCGCGATGAAGCACGCGGTGGGCGTCGCGGCCAGCACGTGTTCCTACTCGGACTGGTACGGGACCGACCTGGTGGTGTTTTGGGGGTCGAACCCGGCGAACGACCAACCGGTCTCGACGAAGTACCTGCTGGAGGCGCGGGAGCAGGGAACGCAGGTGGCCTTGGTGAACCCGTACATGGAGCCCGGCATGCGCCGATATTGGGTCCCGAGCACGGCGGGCAGCGCGGTGTTTGGGACGCCGATGTCCGACTGGTGGTTCCCGGTGCGGCAGGGGGGCGACATCGCGTTCATCTTCGGGGTGTTGAAGGTGCTGATGGCGCGTGGCGGCTTGGACGAGGGATTTATCCGCCAGCACACGGAGGGATGGGACGAGTTGGCCGCGCAGGTTCAACGGCAGGACATGGCGACGCTGGAGAAGGCGGCGGGCCTGCCGGAGGCCTCGATGGAGGAATTCGCGGCCTTGCTCATGCGAAGCCGCAACGCCGTCTTTGTCTGGAGCATGGGCATTACCCAGCATGGGTACGGCGCGGATGCCGTGTCCATGGTCCTGAACCTCGGGCTCGCGCGCGGGTACGTGGGCCGGGAGAAGACGGGCTTGATGCCCATTCGCGGCCATTCGTCGGTTCAAGGCGGCGCCGAGATGGGCTGCTATTCCACCGCGTTGCCGGGCGGGAAGCCGCTGACCCGCGAGAACGTGCGCGCCTTGTCCCAGGCGTATGGCTTCGACATCCCGGACTGGCCCGGGTTGACCTCCGTGGAGATGGTGGAGGCGGCGGCGCGCGGCCAATTGGACGTCTTCTACAACGTGGGCGGGAACTTCCTCCGCACGCTGCCCGAGCCCGCCCGCGTGGCGGCGGCGTTGGCGAACGTTCCCGTGCGGGTGCACCAGGACATCCTCCTCGTGGACCAAATGTTCGAGCCGTCGCGCGAGGAAACGTGGCTGCTCCCGGCCAAGACGCGCTACGAGCAGGACGACGGCGGCATCGAGACGACCACGGAGCGACGGATCGCGTTCTCGCCCGAGATTCCCCGGGCGGTGGGGGAGGCGCGGGCGGAATGGAAGATCCTTCGTGATGTCGCGGCGGCCGCGTGGCCCGAGCGAGCCAGCCTGCTCGGCGGCGAGGATGGGTGGCGGCTGCGCGAGGAAATCGCCCGCGTCGTGCCCTTCTATGATGGCATCCAGTCGCTCAGAAAGACGGGCGACGCCATCCAGTATGGCGGGCCGCGCCTATGCGACGGCGGCGTGTTCCCCACGGCCGACGGCAAGGCGCATTTCAAGGTGGTCACGGTTCCCGATGAAAGCCTCCGGCCGATGGGTTTCCAGGGAGGCGACCGCCCTCCGCGCTTCATGGTCTCGACGCGACGGGGGAAGCAGTTCAACACGTTGATCTACGCGGAGATCGACCCCCTGACGGGTGCGCCGAGGGATGCCGTGTTCATGAGCCCGGAGGACGCCGCGATGCTCGGCGTGGCGCGGGGCGACCGCATCCGCCTGCGCAACGAGACCGGCGCCATGGAGGGCACCGCGTTCCCGGCGGAGATCGCGCCGGGCAACATGCAGGTCCATTGGCCCGAGGGGAACGTGCTGCTCGCATCGGGCAGGGTGGATCCCATTGGCGGGGTGCCGGACTACAACGCGTGGGTCGAGGTCGAGCGCATCGCGCCCGCGTGACGGTTGGCAACGCCGCCGCCGATCCGCCCTTCCCTGGTTGATCGTTTCCACGTCGAACGGGGTCGAAGTGGGCATGATCAAGCGACAAGGACGCTGGGGCGAAGCCGGGACGCGGTGGTGGGTGCTGGGATTATTGTGCCTCGCATGCTGGCGCGCGGCCGCCCAGACCCTGCCATCCGCGATCTCCGTGCAATGGACCGCCCCCTACCATGCCGAGATGACCGGGACGGAACCGGTTTGGTTTGGGCGCGACGGCTCCGCGCTCCTGGGGCAGGTGGGACGCACCAATTGGTTGTGGGTCGCGGTGGATGGCCGCCGGGCGACGTTGTCCGATCCCTACCTTGCCGACCTGATGCAGAATTGGAGCATCATCCACATGACGTCGCGCGCCCTGATCACGGAGGTCCGCGCCGGGGGCATGATGTCCACCAACTCCGTCTGGCGCTGGTACCGGCGCGGCGAGGACGGCTCGGTTTCCATGACCGTGCTGGGCATGGATGGGACGGCCTACCCGCCCACGTCATCGACCACCGCGATCCTGAGCGGGCGGAGCGTGACGAGGTCGGTGTCCCGGTTGCCGCCCGACGGATGGTTCGCCGGCGAGGTGGACACGGGGACGGGGCCGATGGGGCCGGAGCCGAATCGGTTGCTGACCTTGTACAAGCTGGACGCGACGGCGCTGGAGGGCGGCGCGGCGCGTCCGGCGTTGTCGATGGAGCATGGCGAGCCGATGCGCCTGCGGATCGAGTTGGATTCGTTGGCTCCGTTGGTGGTGCATGCGTCCGAGGATCTCAAGGATTGGCTTCCGTGGGCGGTGCTTCTGGAGCCGGGTCCCTCCGTGGAGTTGCTGGTGTCCAACTCGGGCAAGGGCCGCAGGTACTTCATGGCCCAGCAAATGGACTGGGATGTCGCCGGGACGAATCGGTTGGGTGCGAAGCGATGACGCGGCGGGGAACAAGGTGGCGGAGCCGTCTCGGCTCCGGCCATGTCACGATCCGCGGCAGGATGCCGCTGCCTCCGTGCACGAAGACCGAGTGAAAGTGGAGGCGGCTTCCAGCCGCTTGCCCAGCAAGCCTCCGCGGCAGGATGCCGCTGACTCCGTGCACGAAGGCCGAGTGAAAGTGGAAGCGGCTTCCAGCCGCTTGCCCAGCATGCCTCCGCGGCGGGGTGCCACTGACACTCTGCCCCTGGCGCACGGAGGCGCGGCATCTTGGCCGCCGCGTGAGGGCACGCTGCCATCGGCGTGAACCCGCCAGCATGGACCCGGTCCTAGACGCCGTAGAACGCCGCGCAGGCACCGCCCCAGAAGGCCGCTTGATCCTCGGCGGACCAGCCCCGGAAATGGTTCCGGACGAGCCCCTCCACGGCCTCGTAGCTGGCCGCCAGCCGGCACACGGGCCAATCCGATCCAAACATGAGCCGACGCGGCCCGAACGCCTCGACCACGACGTCGAGGTAGGGCTTGAAGTCGTCGGGCGTCCATCGGGCGTGGTCGGCCTCGGTCACCATGCCGGAGACCTTGCACACGACGTTGGGGAAGGATGCCAGCGCGCGGATGTGTTGCCTCCATGGATCCAGCACCCCGTCCTTGATGAAGGGCTTGGCGATGTGATCGAGCACGAAGGGTTGCCCGGGGAACCTCTCCACGAACCGCAGCGTGGCCGGGAGTTGGCGCGGGAACACCAACAGGTCGTACCGGAGCCCAAACTCGGGCAATCGACGGATGCCCTCCATGAACGCCGCGCCGAGGATGAAGTCGTCCTCGGGCTCGTCCTGCACGACGTGGCGAACGCCGACAAACTTGGGGTGGCGGGCGAGGCGGGCGAGGTCGCGTCCGACGTTGGGCGAGCGCAGGTCCACCCAGCCCACGACCCCGCGAATCCGCGGGTTGGCGTCGGCGAGGCCGAGCAGCCAGTCGGATTCGGCGATGCATTGGCGCGCTTGGACGGCGATGGAGCCGTCGAGCCCCAGCGGGCGTTGGAGCGCGTCGAGGTCGTGGGGGAGCCAGTCGCGTTCGAGGGCGGATCCGCGGGGGATCCACGGGTATTCGTCGGCGGAATATCGCCAGAAATGCTGGTGGGCATCGAGGCGCACCGTGGCGCCGGGGACGGCTGGGTGGGTGGGCATGGGCGACGGAGGGTTCATTTCCGGGAGGAGGTTCTTTCGAGCACCCAGTCCCAGTCGGTCGTGGGTTGGGCTGCGAAGATGCCGCCGGCGCCACCCTTCACGGGCGGCCGGACCGTTCCGTCCGGGCCGGTGACCACCCAGCGGCGGGCTTCCACGTGGCCGTCGGCGAAGGCGAGGTTGCCGGAACCCTGGTGCAGCGACGCGGGCAGGTTGCCCCAGCGCGGGGCTTCCTCGAGGCGGTTCATGAAGAAGCCGTCGTT
Organism: uncultured Verrucomicrobiota bacterium; assembly: GCA_903880005.1. Classification (GTDB taxonomy): domain Bacteria; phylum Verrucomicrobiota; class Verrucomicrobiia; order Limisphaerales; family UBA9464; genus UBA6176. Next base: position 8,563 of record CAIRNV010000429.1, read on the forward strand.
CAGCGTGTCCGGGTGTTCATCGATGAAGGTGAACGTCTGCGCCGGCCGGATGAAGTCCGTGTCCTTGAAGAACTGGACGAAGGACGGGTTGAAGCGGTTGGTGAGCTCGCCGGGATCGCCCACAAGGGAGTTCAGGGAGAAGGAACGGTTCCGAAGCCCGACCAGGCAACGGGCCTGGTCGGCGGGGCAACGAAACACGGCGGCGCTGCGGCCCACATGCTGGCCCAGCAGGGCGTCGGTCAGCAGGGCGTTGTTCGTGTTCTCCGGGCTGTCCTCCCAGTTGAGGACGTTGTTGGCCCACGTGCGTCGAAGGGAGCGGGTCTCGCCGACGCCGTGGTTGTTGACGAGGCGGTCCTGGTGGTCGTCCGCATAAAGCTGGGAGGCGAGCTGGAGGGAGCGGAGGTTGTTGGCGCACGAGGAGGCGAGGGCGCGTGACTTGGCCTTCCCGAGCGCCGGGAGCAGCAGTCCCGCCAGGATGGCGATGATGGCGATGACGACGAGCAGCTCGATCAGGGTGAAGGCGGCGCGCCGCGAGGAAGGTGGTTGAAGATTCATGGGAGCTGGAGGTCGGCGGCGGCTTGGCGCGCCCATTGGTCGGCCGCGAGGATTTCCTTGAGGGAGGGTTGTGAGACCAGCGTGTGGGCGTCCATGACGCGGGCGACGGCCTCCGGGATCTCGGCGAAGCCGATGTCGCCGTTGCAGAAGCGCTCGACGGCGACCTCGTTGGCGGCGTTCAGGACGGCCGGCAGGGTGCCGCCCAACGTCCCGGCTCGGCGAGCCAGGCCCAAGGCCGGGAACCGACCCGTGTCAGGCTCCTCAAACGCGAGCGTGCCGATGCGCGCGAAATCCGTGGCCACGCGTTGGCTCGGCCGCCGATGCGGGTAGGTCAACGCGTACTGGATCGGCAGGCACATGTCCGGCGACGAAAGCTGGGCGAGGATCGAGCCGTCGATGAACTCCACCATGGAATGAACGACGGATTGCGGATGGACGACGACCTGGACGCGGTCCATCTCGATGTCGAACAACCAGCGGGCCTCGATCATCTCGAGGCCTTTGTTGAAGAGGGTCGCGGAATCCAGGGTGATCTTCCGGCCCATGACCCATGAGGGATGCTTGAGCGCCTGCGCCACGGTGACGTTGGCCAGCGCCTCCTTGGGCCACCGCGTCGCGTCTCGAAACGGCCCCCCCGAGGCCGTGAGCCACAGGTTGCGAACGGACGCGGCGGGCTTGCCGTCGAGGCATTGGAAGATCGCGGAATGCTCCGAATCCACCGCCAGGACGCGCACGCCATGCCGGCGGGCCTCCTCCATGACGATCTGGCCCGCCATCACGAGGATCTCCTTCGAGGCCACGGCGATGTCCTTGCCCGCCCGGATGGCCGCAAGGGCCGGGGCCAGCCCGGCGGTGCCCACGATCGCAATCAAGACGACGTGAGCCTCGGGCAACGTCGCGAGCTCAAGGAGGCCTTCGGGTCCGGAAGCCACGCGAATCCCAGAAAGGCCCTTGGCAAGCTCCCCCGCCTTCATGGGGTCCTGGATCGAGACGAGGGCCGGGCGATGGCGGAGGGCTTGCTCGGCCAGGAGCGATGCATTGTTGCCGGCCGCAAGACCCACCAACCGGAGCTCGGACGGGAAATCCTCGACGACCTTGAGTGTGCTCGTGCCGATCGAGCCGGTGCTGCCGAGCAGGACGACGTTCTTCATGCGCTGTGGGGGAAGAGGATGGCCCGTCGGCAGGGTGCGGGGCGAGCGCGGAATCAGGGTTCCCCATGGAGCATCAAGGCGTGGTTCGGGAATGAGATCGCCCGACCTTCCCGGCGCATGGAACCTGACGCCCATGCTTGCAGGCCGCATGCCCTCACGCGGCGGCGAAGTTGCCGCACCCGCGTGCGCTGGTGGCAGCGTGGCGGCGGCATCTTGCCGCGGATCCATGCTGGGCAAGCGGATGGAAGCCGCCTCCCAGGTTCACTCGGCACGTGGATCAGGGCTTTGGCCGGAAAACCACGGATGACACCGATGACACGGATCGGTGCAAGCCGGGAGGTCTCATCCATGGCGAATGCGCCCAGGGCACACGACGCCCTGGAATCCGTGTGATCCGTGAATCGTTACGGCGTGCGCCAGTGAAGTTGGTCACCACGTGGGTGCGAGTCCCACCGGTCGAGTTAGACGGTTCACGACCGAAACACGATGTCCGGGATGAGGCCGCGAGGCCGAACCCCAAGCGGGACGTCGATGGAACTGTCGGGTTGCAACGAAGGTAAACCTCATC
>CAIRNV010000430.1 GCA_903880005.1 uncultured Verrucomicrobiota bacterium
AAAACCACGGATGACACCGATGACACGGATCGGTCCAAGCCGGGAGGTCTCATCCATGGCGAATGCGCCCAGGGCACACGACGTGCTTGAATCCGTGTGATCCGTGTCATCCGTGGTTCTTGGCCCCTAGCCGGGACGATTCAGTTGGATCGGTCGTGCTGGCTCGATCTGCTTCCGCAAATCCTTCGTCGTTCGCTCGTTACGGGCCTCGTACTGGCCCGCGGCTCACTCAACGATGGCGCGCAGGAAGACGGCGGGGCCCGCCGGGAGATTGGTCGGGCTCCAAAGCAGGCCCTCGGCCGGGATGTCAACGGGTTCCGTGGGCGTCCAGTCGAGCAGGTTGGTGGAGGCCAGGAAACGGGCGCGGCTGGCACGGGTCGAACGCAGGATCAAGGCGCGCTCACCCGACCCGGTCTCGTGCCAACGCCATTCGATGGGGCCCACGGTGCGGACGACGACGGCGGGCGCGAGGACGGCTTGCCACGCGTTGGATGCGCGCAGGACGTAGGAGCCGTCGAGGGCAGGCAAGGCGAGACGGGCGTTCGTCGCGCCGGGGATCTCGGCGCCGTTGCGAAGCCATTGGAGGGTCGCCGGCGGATCGGACGTCACCGTGGCTTGGATCTGGAGCGGGGCCCCCTCCTCGGCCACGAGGCTGGCCGGGGGCGGCACGATGCCGGGTGCGCGCGTGATGGCGGCGGAGAGGTCGCCTTGGGCAAAGACGGCGACGACGTTGGAAAGGCCGGACGGGACGGCAAGTTGTCCGGAGCCATTGGAGCCCCACGCCAGGACGGTGCCGTTGGTCCGCAGGCCCAGGGCGTGGGAATTGCCGACGGCGACGCGAACGATGTTGGTGGCCGTCGCGGGCGGAATCAGCGCGCCGGTGATGCTGGAGCTGGCTGAGAAAACGCGGCCGTCCGTCCGGGTGAACACCATGTGCCTCGGCGACAAGGCAAGGGAGACGACGTTGACGGCGCTGGGAGGCACGGTGGCACGCCCGATTCCGCCCCATCCCACGCACGTACCATTGGCCCGGATGCCCGCCAATTGATGGCCCGAGGCCGCCACGTGGACCAGGGAGGACACGTTGGACGGCGTATTGGTGGTGCTTCCAAGAATGGAGCCCCACATGCGCACGCTGCCGTCCGCCATGAGGGCGGCGGCATGGGCCGTCCCCGCTGCAACGCCCACCGCGCGGCCCATGTTGGTGGGCACGACCAGCACGGAGGGGTTGGTCATGGCGAGGCCCCATGCGCGCACGGTCCCGTCATCACGAAGCGCCACGGCAAACGTATCTCCCGCCGCAATCGCCACCACGCGGTCCAGCCCCGGTGGGGGCTCCAGCGCGGGCATGGGAGCCGGGGACCAAAAAGCTAGCGAACCATCAGGACGCAGTCCCAGGGCGAACCCCGGGCCCAAGGCGAGGTCCTGAACGATCCCCAGCGCGGCGGAGGGTCCCGCCGTGGACCACGCCACGGCCGCGCCGGCGGGGTTGCCGGGACGCACGACCAAATCCATCGGCGCGCTCACAGCCTGCCCAAGCGGGTTGGCTATCGTGATCGTGTAGGTGCCCGCGTCGGACTCGGACAACGCGGCGAACGCGAGCGTGGCGTTGGTCGCCCCCGGGAGGAGTTCACCGTTGCGACTCCATTGGATGGAGAGGGGCGGCGAACCGGCAATCGCCGGGGCCCATCGGAAGGGTTGGCGGGAACGGCCGATCCGCCACTCGCCAACCTCCGGGACGACCGGCGCGGAGGGTTGCACCGCCACGCGGGCCGGGGCGGAGGTAATGCTGCCCCAGGCATTGCGGGCGGTGACCTCATAGAGCCCCGCATGCGTCAACGCGGCGGCCGCGACGACCAGCACGCGGTTGGTTCCGCCCTCCACCGGGCGGCCATCCTGAAACCATTGCCACGCCACGGGCTCGGATCCGCGCGCCTCGGCCATCAACTCCACGCGCCCGCCCTCGGGCCATGCGCCGTCGGCAGGTTGTCGAACCCAACGAAGCCCGGATGGCAACACCGTGACGGCGCAAGGACCGCCCCGGGAGAAGCCATACGCATTGGTGGCGTCGAGGTAGTAGATGCCGGAGTGGATGGACTGCGCATTCGCGATGGAGAGGATGGGCGCGTTCGCTCCCGGCAGGAGCACGGCATCGCGTCGCCATCCCACGCTGATGGGCCCTACGCCGACGATCTCGGACGGGAGAGCCAGGTCGTCGCCGGAACGCACAACAATGCGGGATGGCAGGAGGACCAAGGGAGGGCCCAGCAAGGAGACCCGCACCGGGGCGCTGGTGATGGAATGATCGTCGTTGGACGCCACGAGCGAGTAGTCGCCGTCGTCGGCATAGGAGGCTTGCTGGATGGAGAGGGTGGCCCCGTTGGCACCCGGGATGGGCTGGCCGCCCCGCAACCATTGCAGGCGCAGCGGCGACGGGCTGCGCACGTCGGCCGTGAGGTTCGTGGACTCGCCGGGCTTGACGTCGATGGGCTGGGGCAT
>CAIRNV010000431.1 GCA_903880005.1 uncultured Verrucomicrobiota bacterium
CGGGACGAACGCCGTGACTCGTTACTGGGGCGTGGACCATTGGGCCACCCGGACCGGGCAGGGCTCGTTCCTGAACTGGGTGATTGGCAACGCCATGGTCCTGCCCGAGGACAACGACCCCTTGCACGAGGGCATCCAGAAGGTGGATCGCACGACGGTGACCGAGCTGCCCGAGATTGCGACGTTGGCGAAGGCGGTGCAGACGTCGCTGGAGAACGCCGAGGCGGGCCTGAGCCCGCTGGGCATCCCCGAGGGCGGCATCGCCTTCGACCTGGACCCCAACGTGGTGACCGGGGCCGGGTCCTCCACGCATTTCGAGCAGGTTTATCAGCGGGCCAAGTCGGCCCTGAACAATGCGGTGGCGTCCTTTGACGATGCCAAGGACGTGACGCGATTGATGCGTTCCGAGGAGGACTCGCTGGCGGAGGTCCGGACGGCGGTGGCCAAGCAGGAGGCGGCGTACAACCACGCGCTCATTGACCTTTATGGCACCCCCTATCCCGAGGACATCGGGCCGGGCAAGACCTACGCGCAGGGGTATGCCGGTCCTGATTTCCTGCATTACGCCTACGTGGACACGGTGGAGTCCACCTTTGGAGGGGCCTTCCCTGGGCCCGAGGAGGAGACCGAGGTGAAGATCGGCCTTGCCACGTTGCCCGAGGGTTGGCTGGACAAGGTGGCAGGCTGGAGCGGTGCGGAGGCCAAGGAGGTCACGGCATTCAACCCCGACCAGGTCCTCACCTTCACGCTGGACAGTCATGGGTTCTTTACCAAGCCGGAGGCCTGGACCGGCAGGCGTCGGTCCCCGGGCAAGCTCCAGCAGGCGGCATCCGACATCATCAAGGCGCATGGACGGCTCGTCATGGCGATGAATGACGCCGACGGCGCCCAGATGGAGCTGCGCCTCGCCGTGGAGGCGTTCAAGGCGCGGGAGGGTGTCCTCGACGACATCCGCGGGATCAACCTCGGGCTTGGAATCGCCGACGACATCCTGATGTACGCGCAGGCGGCCAACGCAATCTTTGATGGCTTCGACGAGATGATGGAGAGGACGGTCGAGTCCACGGGGAAGGTCGCCAGCAAGGCCCTGCCCGACAGCTTCATCGCGGGCCTCGCGGCGGGCGGTGACATCACGTCCGTGGGCGAGTCGGCGCTGGAGGCGGCGGGGCTCGCCGTGAAGTCCGCATTGAACGTCTCCGGCTACGTCCGGCTGATCATCTTCACCGCGCTGGAAAGCGCCAGCACGACGGCGCGTCGCTGGGCCGAGTTTGGCATCGCCGACAAGGAACGCGCGCTCGACACCAAGGACGCCCTGCTGGAGCTGGGCCTTGCCGTCGATGGGCTCCAGGACCACTTCAACTTCATCAACGCCCGGCTGCGCGAGTACGACGACGCGCTGGTGGCCTACCGGCGGTTGGTGGCCGAGGGCGACCGCATCCTTGACGAGCGCCTGATCAACCGGCAGCGCAGCGCCCAGGTCATCCAGGGCTTCCGCACGCGGGACGCCGCCTTCCGGTTGTTCCGGGACGAGAAGCTGGAGCGTTACAAGGCGTTGTTCGACATGGCGGCTCGCTACGCCCTCCTTGCCGCCAACGCCTACGACTACGAGACCGGCCTCCTCGGAACCAAGCAGGGCAAGGACTTCAAGAAGCGCATCATCGACTCGCGCGCCCTCGGCGTCGTGCGCAACGGCGAGCCCATGTTCGCGGGCAGCAACACCGGGGACCCCGGCATCTCCAGCGTGCTGGCCGAGATGAAGGCGGACTGGGACGTCCTGCGCGGCAGGCTCGGCTTCAACAACCCCGACGCCTACGGCACCACGGCTTCGCTCCGCACCGAGCTGATGCGCATCCTGCCCACGTCCGACGGCGACGCGAACTGGGCCGATGCGTTGCAGCAGGCGCGCATGCCCAACATCCTGGATGACGCGGACGTGCGCAGGCACTGCATGCAGGTGGACAAGGGCAACGGCCTGCCGGTGCCCGGCCTCGTGCTCACGTTTGGAACGACCATCGCCGACGGGTTGAACCTGTTCGGACGGGAACTGGCCTCGGGCGACCACACGTTCGCCCAGAGCGCCTTCGCGACCAAGATCTTCGGCGTGGGCGCGGCCCTCGTCGGCTATCGCGGGATGGACAACCCATCCGTCAACGGGTCGGTCACGGGGGCCGGCGGCGGCACGTCGCCCCAGGACCCGGGCAGTTGGTTCCTGGATCCCCTGGGCCTCTCTGCGACCCCCGAGATCTACCTCATTCCCGTGGGTGTTGATTCCATGCGCAGCCCGCCGCTGGGGGATACCTCCACGATCCGGAGTTGGTCCGTGGACGACGTGGCCATCCCCATGCCGTTCAACATCGGTGGCTCGGATTTCTCGTCGAAGAACCTTTGGTTGGCCTCGGACTCGCTCACCGAGCCCTTGTTCACGGTCCGGAAACACCAGTCGTTCCGGCCCGTCTCCAACCCGGCCCTGTTCAGCCCGTCGTTGTATGGCAACAACGGCTCGCTGCTGCGCTCGCAGTTCACCAACAACCGCCTCGTCGGCCGCTCCGCTTGGAACAGCCGATGGAAGCTGGTCATCCCCGGCCGGACGCTCCTGAACAACCCCAACGAGGGCATCGACCGGTTCATCCAGACCGTCCGGGATATCAAGCTCCACTTCGTCACCTACTCCTACTCGGGCAACTAGGCCCCACACCATGCACTCCTCCCGAAGACCCCTCGCCTCGTGGGCCACGGCCGGCGCGCTCGGCCTCGCCGTCGCGGCCGTCGCCTTCCCGCCCACGCCCCCGCACCGCGTGCGCGGCATGCTCCGCAACGAGATGGGCGACCCCCTCAACAACACCAACGCCGTCGTCCTCCTCGAAACCCTCACGGGCGTGCGCGTGAAG
>CAIRNV010000432.1 GCA_903880005.1 uncultured Verrucomicrobiota bacterium
ACTGGGCCGGCAGAACAAGGAGATCATGCGCGAGCTGGGCATCAGCCCGAGCACCGTCGCGACGCACATCCGCCGCATCTATGGAAAGCTGCACGTCCACTCCCGAGCAGCCGCCGTTGGGAAGTTCACGATGATGGGCGGTTCTTAGCCGGAACGATTCAGTTGGGAGGGAAGTGATTGCGCCGCAGATTCTTTCGCAAGACGAGGAGTGAGCGAGGCGCGGGCCGGTACGAGGCCCGTAACGAGCGAAGGACGAAGCTCTTGCGAAAGAAGATCAAGCAAGCACGACCGATCCAACTGCATCGTTCCGGCTAAGTCGGGACGATTCCGTTGGGAGGGAAGTGATTGCGAAGCAGATGCTTCTGCAAGCCGAGGGGGGAGCGAAGCGCAGGCCGGTGTCCCGCGGGCGCGCCATCCTTGCCGCCACGTGGTGGCACGCGGCCCATTGGATGTCGCAAAACGTTGGGATTTGCCGGAAGGGCCTTGCCAATGCACCCCCGCGATTTGGCGTGGCTGCGGTAGCGCCCCCGGCCCCTTCCTGGCAGCAACTTCAGGTTGGGATTTCTGCTGTCCATTGGACCAATGCCCGGACAGGATGCTGAGGCAAGGGTGGTCATGAGGGACAAAGCCGAGGAATACGACAATGGTGAGATTCGCGGGGGCCTTTATTGGGCTCAAAAGCTTCAGGCATTCAGCTCGAAGGCCGGGCCCTTCCTGGTCGTGGCACTCGGCCTGCTGATCGCGCTCCTTTTCATTCCATGGCCCGGAGGCGCGGACGAAGGAGGCGTCAGGCGATGGTTGCCGAGCCGATATCTTCGGGAACGCAAGATCCAGCAAACGCGGCAAGCCTTGGAGAAGGATGGCCTCGCAGCCAGCCTTGATGAATGGAGGAAGCTCCTCGGTGAAGTACCGTCGGATGCACGGTTGATGCGGCTCTTGCTGGACGCCCTCCGGCCCTCCGACGTCCCCGCGCTCGATGGATTGGGCGGGGCCGAGGTGTTTGGCCAACGATTGTTGCAGCTCGGGCAAACCAATCGGGATGACGTCGTACGCGTCATCCGCATCCATGCGACCCTCGGCAACTGGTGGGAGGTCCGGGATTGGGCTGGGCGCGTTGGAACCAACAGCACCGCCGATGTCGCCGGTTGGCTGGCTCGCGCCTACCTGGACGAGGGCGATGTCATGGCCTTTGAACAACTCTGGACGACCTTCACCGCTGATTTCTCCCGGGATGCTGCCATGGCCCCGTGGCGTGCGGCCGCCGACGCCATCCTGAAGGAATCGACATCGGTCGAGGATGCAGCGAAGGGCCTTGCGGGGAGCAAAGAGAATGACGCCATGGGGCAGATGACGCTGCGGTTGCTGCGAAACATCGCCCGTGCCAAAGGCGACGTTGAGGGGGAGAGGAAATTCCTCGAGGAGTTGAGGATGGCCAATGAGACGCGCGCCTCGGATTGGATTGGGCACCTGGAACTCATGGCACGCACGGGATCCGTGGACGGCGCGAGCATCGTGGAGTCACGCATCGCCGAGGCACGGCTGAGGCCAGGAGCCGTCGGCGACGCCATGGTGCGTTTGATGGCCTTGGGCAAGGGGACGACCGCCAAGGCATTGCTTGCGAAAGCGGTCGCGGAAAACCGAGCCGACCCCGGGGTGGCGATTCTGAGGCCGATCCCCCTCATGCTGGCGGCTGATTGGGATGGAGCCCTGGCGTTGGCGGCCACGATGCGTCGGCAACAGGCCGTGGCCGGCATGGTTGATTCGGTCGCTTCTTTCATCGAGGGCTGCGTGCAGGAAGCCACGGGTGGTGATATCAGGGCGCAGCAGGCCTTCCTTGATATGGACACAGCGCCGGTCCGAGACCCCGTTCGTGCGCTCCAGTTCGCCGAGGTGCTCAGCGACGTGTCGTTGGTTTCAACCAACGTCGTCCACCCGACGCGGATTTGGCGGCTGGTCAAGGCGCTTCAGAAGTCGGCGCCTGAATCCCCGTCCTACTGGCGGACTCGAGCCGTCATTGCGGGTCGAGCAGAGGAAGCCAGTGACATGTTGTCGTCGGCCACGAAGGCATCCAGCCTCGAACCTGCGTCGCGCCCAGCCACCGCGCGGTTGGTTCGTGCCCTCTGGCTCGCGGGTGGCCACGACGCGGACGCGTTGAGCCTGAGCAAGGTCCTCGTGAACGCCACGCCGGTCGAGGCCGCTTGGCGCGTGCAACACGCCATGCTCCTCGCCTCTTCAGGCAGCCCGGCCGATGCGCGTAAAATCCTCTCCGAGACCAGGCCGTCCACGATCCCGGCCTCCCTTCGTGACGAGGTGCAGCATGCGTGGCTGGAGGTTCACGTCGCCGCCAAGGAGTGGGAGCTTGCAAGGAAAGTCGCGAAGGGCCTCCAAGGCGCTCGCATGGAACCGTTGGTCTCAAGACGGTTCCACCAACGGGTGGCATCCATCCCCCAGTGACCCTCGTTTGGACGGCGCGCTTCGTCCCGGGAACGGCCGTTGAAGAGGGCCCCAAGTTAAGGAAACAGCCGTCCCATCAAAGCAGACGGTCCCTTTGCGAATCCTGGACCCCAACCTGCGGGTGAGATTGGAATGAACTCCTCGGGGGGCTGGCCGGGTCCCCTGACTCGCCGCACGCAGGAACGGCATCCTTGCCGCCGCAGGAGGGCACGCGACCCACGGAAATCGGCGAAGCTTTCGCCTCCTCCAGAGAGGTTGAGCGATCTTCTGCCCGACCGCCGTTTTCGGGTAGTTGGGAGGGACGCGGTTGCCATGTAACCTGCATCCTTGTGACCGCCTCGGCGCAATGCTACCGGGCCGGCTTGGCCTCATGCGTCCTAGACTTCAGGAATGCAGCGAGATCCGGGATGCGGTCCGTGTTGATGTAGTCCACGCCGGCCCGTTGCATCTCGTTCCAAAACCATTCGCGGTCCGGCGCGCCCCAGAACCGGACGACGCGGCCCTGGGCATGGGCGCGGCGAACGTAATCGTTGAGGGCGGTGCGCGTCGCCTCTGGCAAGGGGTTGCCCGGGATGCGTCCAAAGGCGGTGCCCCACGCCTCGCTGACCATCGGGATCAGGTTGGTGGAGGTGCCGTTCTTGAGGTCTTCCGGGCGACCGTCGATCGCGCAGAATCGCTCTGCCTGCGCGGCCACGAGGGCGGTGGGGCGTGCCCCGGACAAGATCACCGTGATGGCACCTGGAAACGTCCGGTCCGGGGTGAAGCGGGTAAGCACCTCGCGATGCCGGCGAAGCAAGGGATCCAGGGCGGCATAGGTGCCCTCCGGGTCGGCCTTGATGTCGATGAGGAGCGTGAAGCGTGCGAGGCCCGGGTGGACGAAGCCCTTGTTGCCCGTCACGCGCTGGTGGAGCGGGGCGAGGTACAGCGATTCCAGGGTTCGGTCGCGTTGAACCTTGATGCGATCATGGGCGACCAGCAGTTCCCCATCGACGAGGTGGATGTCCGCCTCCACCGAGGCAAAGCCATGGTCGAGGGCGTCATGGAGCGGGCGTTTTTGCTCGTAATCGTTGTGCGAGTGGGCGGAGGGCAGGGCGACGGCGTCGGCGTTGGCGGCCACGACGCAGCCAACGACCGATGCCAAGGCGAGCAGGAAACGAACAAGGCGCATGGGCGATGCGGGCGGCGGTGGCTTACCCGGGGAGCGGCACGCCCATCTCCGTGAGCGCCTCGCGGATGGCATGGACGACGGCGCGCATGTCCGACGGGAACAGGCGGCCGATGTTGCCAATGCGGAACGTGTCGGCCTTGGAAATCTTGCCCGGGTACAGCAGGAAGCCCTTTTCGGCAACGCGAGCGTAGAAGTCCGGCCATTGGAAGGCGGGGCTGACGGGGTAGGCGAAGCTCGTGATGATGTGGCTCTGGACCTCGGGGCGGAGGTAGGGCGGCAGGCCGAGCGAGGCCATGCCTTGGATCAAGGCGGCGTGGTTCTCTTGGTAGCGACGGGCTCGGCCGGCGGGTCCTCCCTCCATCGCGAGTTCCGCCAGCGCACGCTCGAAGGCCAGGAGCGCATGGGTGGGTGGCGTGTAGCGGAACTGGCCGTTCTTCTCGAAGCCGCGGAGTTGGTCGAGAAGGTTCATGCTCAGCGAGCGCGCCCACCCCTCGGTGGCGAGGAGCACGGCGCGGCGACAAAGGATGAAGCTGAAGCCGGGGACGCCCTCGATGCACTTGTTCGCGGAGGAGATGATGTAGTCGATGCCGCAGGCCTCGAGGTCGATGGGATAGGCGCCGAAGCTCGACATGGCATCGACGACGTACGTCTTGCGATGCCGTCGGGCGACGGCGCCGAGTTCGGCGATGGGGTTCAGGATGCCCGTGGTGGTCTCGCAATGGACGGCGGCGACGTGGGTGATGTCGGGGTCGAGGGCGAGGAGTTCGTCGAGGGCCCTTGGGTCGTTGGGGACGTCCTCCGGGGTGCGGAGGACGACATGCGGGATCCGGGCGTGCTGAAGCATGAGGACCATGCGTTCCCCGTAGGCGCCATTGGAGAGGATGGCGACCTTGCCGGACGGCGGGACGCCGGTGAGGAAGACGGCCTCGACGCCGAACGTCCCGGAGCCTTGGAGGAGGACGCATTCCCATCCGGCGTCGCGGGAGACGCCGGCGACGCCGAGGAGGGCGTTGCGGATGCCGGCGACCTTGGCGTTGAACTCATGATGCCACGAGCCGGCGTCGTGGAGCATGGCCTGCTTGACGTCGAGCGACGTCGTGAGGGGGCCCGGGGTGAAGAGGAGCTTGTCCTTGGCGGTGGGGAGGGGCATGGGGGTGCGTATCGATGGCAAGGGGAGGGAAGCGAAGAAGGAAGGGCGAAGGCCGTGGGACCGTGGCTACTTCCGGGCGCGTTGTTGCTCCAGGTAGTCCTGGGCGGACTTGTCGCCCTTGCTGGCGGCGTCGAGGAGCTTGGATCGGACGGAGAGGGCTGAGCGGGCGGCGATCTCGCGTTGCTCGGGGGTCAGCTCGGCCTTGCGGGCGAGCGCTTCGAGCAACTCGAGCGCGACGGTCTGCTCGTCCTTTTGAATGGCTTGCTGGGCGGCGGTGGCGAGGGCCTTGTCCTCGGTGGAACCCTTGGCAAAGGCGTCGTTGAGGGCCTTGGGCACCTCGGCGGCCGGCATCGTCTTGGGCGGGGCCGGGTCGCCGCAGCCAACGAGAACGAGGGCCAGGACGAGGCTGATGGCGGGGGTGGGTACGAGGGACGTGGTAAGGTTCATGCGAGGATGGAACGGGCTAGAAGGAGGGTTGTTCAAGGGGCGCGACGCCGGTGTACCAGCGGAAGTCCACGCCCTTGCGGGGGTCGTTGTACCGGATGGACGAGACGTTGCCAGGCACCCAGAGGGTGTCGCAGCGCTTGTTGTGACGGTACCACTCCCAGAGGAAGTTGACGCGGGGGTAAAGGGTGGGGAGGGAGCCGTACCGCCATTGGGTCAGGATCTCGGTGCTGCCAGGAAAGAGCCCCAGCATGTCGTCGGCCCCGTCCATGCGTTGCTCGGCGGCATCCTGGGCGAAGATCATCGTCTGCGGGCTTTCGTAGTCGGTGAGCTTGCGCGGCCCTGGCTGGCGGCTGGAGGGATTGCCGGGCAGGGGCGGTTGGGTCACGTAGGCGTTGATGCCGTAGGACGAGTCGAGCCAGAAGTCGGCGGGATACTGCAACCCATCCTCGCGCCATTGATCCACGATCTTGGCCCCGGGGCAGCGGAAGACGCGCTTGGATCCGCCGAAGTACTTGATGTACGCGACGCCCCAGTAGGCCAGGCCGTCGGACGCCGGCAGGATGTCCGACGAGGCCGGGTTGCGGGTCCACTGGCCGTGGTTGGGAACCGCGCCGCCGATGTTGTGGAAGGTGTCGTTGAAGTCCGTGGCGTACATGGTGGTGCCGATGCTGACCTGCTTGAGGTTGCTGATGCAGCGGGCCTGCTGGCCTTTGGACTTGGCCTTCGAAAGGGCGGGGAGAATCATGCCGGCCAGGATCGCGATGATCGCGATGACGACGAGCAACTCAATGAGCGTGAAGCCGCCGGACGACGCCCACGGGGCCGGCCGCAGCACCACGGGGCGCTTGAATGAACTATTCATCTTTGGATCCGAGGGTGCGCAACCCGATGTGACGCCGCGCTGTCCCTTGCGTGACGAGATCGCAAACGGAACAGCGGGTCGTTGAGGCATTGCACGCCCGTCGGAGCCATCCTGCATCCATGAGACGTTTTCGGGAATCCCCCATCCAGAGTAACGACGCCGTGCCGCCGCCCGTCCGGCGGAGGCATGTGGCGGGCCTGCGTGCGCTGGGGCCGGACGAATGGTCCCAGTGGGTACCCGGGCCCGCCGGGACCGGCGGTTGGCACGTGCCGCTGGGCACACGGGACGAGGCCAGGGCCCGCAGGAGCGGGAGGGAATTGGCGCTCGCCGTGAAGTCGGACGGATGGGGAAAACCCGGCGCGGGCGTGGTTCGCGAGTTCACGTGGGCCCTCTTCTGGATGGATGCCCCGCTGGCCTGCACGTACACGACGTTGTTCACCCGCATGGATGACGCGTCGTCCTTGCCGGGGGACGCGCGGCGCCGGATGCGCCTGGCGGTGGTGGAGCCGGACGAGGAGTTCCGCAAGGCCATGGTGGAGGCGCTGTCGAGGGTCCCGGGATGCAGCGTCGCGGGGCACGCGCAGATCACGGGGCTGGCCACGGCCCCGGCAGCGGCAATGGCCGAGGTGGTCCTGGTGAACCGGGCCCATGCGGAGGCCCGGGTGGAGGCGCTGCCGTCGGCCGCACGGGCGGAGGGCGACCCGTTGGTGTTCGCGTTTGGGCTGTACCCGACGAGCGACCACATCTTCATGTCGTTTAGCGGCCTGGACGCCGGCTACCTGCTGCGTCGTCGGCCGTTGGGAGCCTTGCTGGAGCCCTTGGACGGGGCGTTTGTCGGCGGTCGGCTTGAGCGGTCGGAGGCACGCGGCGCGATTCGGAGGTATTGCCAGGGACTATTCAGCGACTCGCCGGGGCCCGCCGGTACGCGGGGCGAGGCCGGTCGCGTGCCGTTGACGCTGCGGGAGCGACAAGTCCTTTCGGCGCTGCAACGCGGCCTGCACGACAAGGAGATCGCGGCGGAGCTGGGCATCAGCCCGCTGACCGTGCACACCCACCTGAAGCATGTCTTCGACAAGCTGGGTGCCCGCACGCGAACCGAGGCCGTGATGAAGTTCCTCGAGAAGTAGCGCGTCAGCGGACCTCCGTGATGCCGGGCCGCGATGCGCGCACGAAGGCCAGGCGAAGGGGAAGCCACCCCGCCAGGACGCTGAGGAGGACAAACAACAGCCACGCGCCCGCCGCCGCCGAGGGATGCGGGGGCTCCTCGCGCCAGCCCCAGGGCGAGCCGAGGGCAAGGACCACGACGGCCGCGACGATATAGACGAAGCTCAGAACAAGGCAGAGGGTGCCGCCAAACCCGGAGACGATCTTTGCCGGCTGCGTCTCGCGCAGGTTGGGAAACAGGACGCCCAGGCCCGTGGCGATGGCGTTCAACGTGAACGTCATCACCGCGGTCGCCGCGACGAAGTAAAGGATCCGGGCCGGGCCAAGGCGCAGGATGCCTCCGGACAGCACCGTCAGGCCCACGGTGAGGGCGAGCGTGGTCCAGCTTGCGGTCCAGAACTTGACCTGTACCGCCCGTTGCAAGCCCATGGGCGCCAGGCCGATCAACCAAACCCGCCGGCCTTCCAGCGAGAACTGCGGGAAGACAAAGCGCGTGGTCAGCGTCGCTAGGTTGAGGGCACAAGCCCCCAGGTTCAGGTACGAGACCAGGCTCACCCAGAACCCGGAGTCGAGCTGACGCGAGAAGTGGCGGAGGTTGATGATGTAGCCCGCCAGCAAACCAAACAGCAGGACCGTCTGGCCCCATTGGGTGGTGTCCCGCCAAAACATGCGGGCGTCCTTCGCGATGATCGCCCGGGTCTCCGGCCGCAGCCCCGCCCAACGCAGCGCCATGTCCAGGTGGTCCCGGGGCAGCCAGGGACGCGCCGGCTGTCCGTCCACCACGCCCCCCGCCCATGCCCCCGCAAGGTTCCTCCGACGTTCCTCGCGACGCCGGAACCACTGCCATCGTGCCATCGGCGAAGCTCGGCCGTGGACGGCGGAGGCGGCGGCGGGGAGCGCCCCGGCCAGGTACGAGCACGCCAGTCGCCCCAGGAACAGGCTGTGGGCGGCCAGCACCAGCCCATAGAACGCCGCCGTCCGCAGCGCGCCCTCGCCCCAGCCTTGGATGCTGGCGCTCAGCCATTGGCTCGGCAGCCATGGCGATTGCGCCGCCCGGGTGTTCGAGAGCAACCGGTCCACCACCGCCAGCGCCCGCGCCTCCAACTGCTCGTCCGTGATCTCCTCCGTTCGCAGGCCCCTGGCGGCGACGGCCACCAGCACCGCCACCACCACGAGCGTGCCCACCTGGAAGGCCTTGCGGTCCAAATGGCGCGCGACCGCGATGGCCGTGGCCGCGCCGAACGCGCCGGGAATGGCGGAGAACAACGCAACCAACACCAGCGCGAACGGGTAGAAGTGCCACGGGACACGTTGCACCACGCCATACGCCGCGAGGAGCGGCGCCACCAGGAACACGAACGCCCACGACGCCAGGATCGTCCCCTCCAACACCTTCCACGTGAACACCGCCTCGACCGGCACCGGCAGGCTCGCCAGGAAGGCTGCCTCCCGGTTCCGGAACAGGTTGCCGTAGGCGATCACCACGTTGGAAAGGAGCAGCAGCACCATCAGGAACGCGAACAGGAGGAACAGCAACCGCTCGACCATCAGCGAGCCCAGCCCGGGGAAACGCATCACGAACCGCAGCCCAAGGTGGAAGAGCGAAAACGCGATGAGCCCGTACGCGGCCACGAACAACGCCGTGGCCAACGCCGTCAGCCTCGACCGCCCGCCCATCGCGCCCAGCCGTCGCCACGCGCAGAGCCCGTTGGCGCGGGCCAGCAACAAGAAACCCTCCCATGCCGACCGCGGCGCGTTCATGCCCGGCCTCCCGGCGGCGTCTCCGGCGTGGCCGTGCGCTCGCCATCCGTGATCGCCAGGAAGGCAGATTCCAGGGCGCCGTTGGTCCCCGCCTGGGCATGCAGCTCCGACGGCGTCCCCTCCGCGACCAGGCGGCCCCGGTGGATGATGCCCACGCGGTCCGCCATCTCCTCCGCCACGGACGTTTGGTGCGTGCTCAGGAAGACCGTCATGCCCCTGTCCACCCGCTCCCGGAGGATGTCCTTCACGACCCGTGCGTGGTGGGGGTCCAGGCCCACCATGGGCTCGTCGATGACAAACACCTTGGGGTCATGGAGGAGCGCCGACGCGATGGCCACGCGCTGGCGCGTGCCGTGGGAGAGCCCGTCGATGGGCTTGTGCAGCCATTCCGCGAGATGGAAACGCGGCACGAGATCCTCCGCCCCCGTCCGGATCGCCTCGTCGTCCATCCCAAACAACTGGCCCGTGAAACGGAGAAATTCCCAAGGCGTCAGCTTCTCGTACAAGAACGGGAAGTCCGGCACGTAGGCGAGGCAGGCCCGGGCCTTGATGGGGTGCGTGACCAGGTCGAACCCGCCGACGCGCACGTGGCCATGATCGGGTCGTATCAGGCCGGCGATCATCTTGATGGTCGTGGTCTTCCCGGCGGCGTTGGGGCCAAGGACGCAGAAGAACTCGCCGGGCCGGACGGTCAACGTGATGCCATCCACGGCACGGACGTCCCCGAAGTGCTTGGCGACCCTCTCCAGTTCAATCATGCGCGTCAGGATTGCGCGGGATCGGGCCGCGCGTCACGAGCACGAAATGTCGGCGCCCGGCTTCCCGGCTCGGTGCAAGCCCTGCCTCAAGCATCTGGAGACGTTCCTCGGGAAGCCCGAATGGCCTCACCCGATGGGTGGAAATCGGATGGAGAAGGTCCTGCCTCATGAAGTGGAGGACGTTCTGTTGGAATGGACCCATCAGGAGTGCAGGCCGGGTGCGGTCGCCCGGCGCACGTGGATGCGGCATCGTTGGCACCTGGCACTTGTGCACTTGGCACTTCTGCACCGCGTCCGGCCCCGGCCCTGTTGCTGGGGCGTGGCGAGATCGTGGGGGAGTTCCTGCCGATTGACACGAGGACGGGCTTTGCGGTTCCCTTCGGTGGCGGGTGCGTCCCTGCCGGCAAGTTGAGGTGTTTTGCAGGTGTTGCGCCGTGGCCAGCGGTCCTCGCCTATCCAGTTATGCAACACACTGGATATCAGCGACTTGCCCCGATAGCTCAAATGGATAGAGCGGCGGTTTCCTAAACCGTTGATCCAGGTTCAATTCCTGGTCGGGGTACCAACCGAGAGGCAACAATTTCCGATGCCCTGCCCGCATAGCCTCCGGAAACGGCAAAGCACTCCCGTCGCCAAGCATCCCTCCCTTCCGGCATCGCCACATCCACCCACCTGCACAAGGCAATGGGGTCACATCTAAACTATTGACAATTCTCGGTGCTTCGGGACGATCGCTGCATGGCTCGACCGCTGCGCGTCTGGGTGCCCGATGGCTGGTACCATGTCGTCAATCGCGGCAATCACGGCGGTCGCATCTTCCGCACGGACGACGATCGCCGTCGCTTCCTCGGCTGCCTCTCCGAACTCCCCGAACGCTTCGCTGTGGCGGTGCACGCGTTCGTGCTGATGGACAACCATTACCATCTCCTCCTTCGTCCCCGGAACCCGGACCTCAGCCGCGCCATCCAGTGGTTGCAGTTGTCCTACGCCGTGCGGTTCAACTGGGCCCACCAGGTCCCCGGGCACCTCTTCCAGGGGCGCTTCAAGGCGGCCATCCTCCAGCACGAGCAAACCGTCCCAGAGGTGGCGCGATATCTTCATCTCAACCCCGTCCGCGTTGCGGCCCTTGGCCTGGGAAAGCGGGACCGGCAACGGTCCCGGGCGGGCGCCGTGAAGGATCCAGGCCGGGACCTGGTCGCGAGGCGGATGGCCACGCTCGCGGAATACCCGTGGAGTTCATGGCAGGTGTACAACGGTCGGGAGGAGGCGCCCTCGTGGCTGGAAACGGCATTCCTGATGGGGGCCCACGGCGGTCGGAGCCCACGGGAGAGGGTGGGTGCCATTCGGGCGTACCCCGAGGACCGGCTCCGCCCGGGGCACCTGTACAAGCCTTGGGATCGGTTGGGGGGCGGGGGGGTCCTGGGGGATGCCGACTATGCGAAAAAGATCCTGAAACAGGCGAAGGCGGATGTCGGGCAGCAG
>CAIRNV010000433.1 GCA_903880005.1 uncultured Verrucomicrobiota bacterium
CGTTGACCGTGTGGACGCTGATGCACAGCGCCGTCGCGACTTCCTTGTACGACCTTCCAGCCGCCATGCAGCGGAGCACCTCGGCCTCGCGGGGCGACAGGTCGCGGGTGGGATCGTGCGGCGGCGCGCGATGGAAGGCCTCGATCAGGTGACGCCCGATCACCGGGCTGATCGGGCTTTGCCCACGTGCAAGGTCATGGATGGCCCGCGTGATTTCCTCGGGCGTGATCTGCTTGAGAAGGTAGCCGGTCGCTCCCACCTCCAGCGCGGCGCGGACGATCGCCGTGTCCTCGTGGACCGTCAGCGGCATCGCCAGGAGGCCCGGGTTGGCCTCGCGGGCCCGGGCGATCAACGCCACCCCGGACTCGCCGGGCAATTCGAGGTCCGTGAGCAACACGTCCACGCCGGCCCAGTCCACCGCCGCCATGGCCTCCTCCGCCGAGCCATGCGCCCCCACGAGGCGAAGCCCCGGGTCCCGCTGGACGGCATCCCGGCAAATCCCGAGTTGCACGGGGCTGTCCTCGACGATGACGACGCGAATCATGGCTTGGCGGATTGAAGGCCGGATTTTTGCTGCACGGCAAGCCCTTCATCGGGTGCGCAGCCCATCCCTTGTTTATCCCTAGCCGCGTCCATGGACGCCGCTGGAAGCCCGCTGCTTTATGGCGCCGCGCGCACTGTCGGGCGCCGCGCGCTCTCTCCGCATGAAGAATTTCCCACGATTGGCCGCTGCATGGGCCATGGCGGTGGCATGGCTTGCCATGGGTCTCGTCTCAAGGACCCATGCCCAGACCGCCGTCAGCAACAACATCGTCTCCGCCAACCTCAACGGCGCGGCGAGCTTCGCCATGCCCACCACTACCTTCGGCGGGGCCGTCACCCTCGAGGGCTGGGTGTACCCGGTGAGTCATGCAAATTGGCAGCGCATCGTGGACATCGGCAATGTGGCTGGCTCGGACATGGTGTTTCTTGCGTCAAGCTACCAGAACAACGGGCGGCCCGTCCTGTCGTTTTATTCCGGCAGCACCCTCGTCACAGAGCTAGTTTCCCCGACGGCGATCCCGCTCAGCACCTGGACACACGTGGCGGGCGTGATCGGCAGCGACCAGTCCGTGCGGTTGTACGTGAACGGCCAGCTTGTGGCCTCGGGCACGGCTTCCGGCCTTCCACGGACCGTTGCCCGCACCTCGGGTTTGATCGGCAAGAGCAATTCCTCGTTCGACGCCCTCCTCAACGGCGCGGTGGCGGACGTGCGCATCTGGAACACGGGCCGCACCCAGTCCCAGATCACCAATTCCATGCCCGTCGGCAGCATCACGGGACCGACCACCGGGCTCGTGGCCGCCTATCCGTTCGCCGCCACCGGCGAGACGGCCCTGGCCGACGTCAGCGGCAATGGCTACACCCTGACGCAATCCGGCACGGTGGGTTTCTCGAAGTTCATGTCGGGAACCCTGGTCACGGCGGGGTTCCGTGGTTCCACCTATGTGGGCGTCGCGGGTGGCTCCCTCGTGATCACGGGCGCGAACAACGACTATTCCTTGGCCACGGTGGTGAGTTCTGGAGCCACGTACGCGCTTCGTGACTCCGGCGCGTTGCCAAACTCCTCCGCCATCATGGTCGCCGGGGGCGGCACCTTCGACGTCTCCGGCCGATCCTCCACGCTGGCGCTGGGGTCATCCCAGACGCTGACCAATACCTCCGCGAATGCGTCGGTCACGGGCAACCTCGACGTGTCGTTGGCCAACCTGGGGTTTCTCTCGAATGGATCCTCGCCCGCCTTCACCGTTTCCGGCGGCACGCTCACGGTCGGGGCGGACACCGCGCTGCTGCTCAACAACTCGGGGACCGCCTTGGCGGCGGGCGCGTACAAGGTGGTGGCCAAGGGAACCGGCGGGGCCGTCGCGGGCACTGCCCCGCGGGCCGTGGTGGTGACCGGGGGAGGGATGGCCTCGGGCATGGCCGCCACGGCGGAGATTTCCGGCGGCGAATTGTTTGTCCGGGTGGCCGCGCCCCAGTTGGTCACGTCGGCTGAAAACCTCATCGGCGCCAACATCAGCAATGGAAATGCCAGCTTCCTGATGCCCACCACGACCTTCGGCGGCCCTGTCACGCTGGAGGCATGGGTGTATCCCTTCTCCAATGCCGGATGGGCACGGATGATGGACATCGGCAACGGCGCGGGCGTGGACAACGTGCTCTTGTCCATGTTCTCAACCACCGGTTGCCCTCACTTCGTGGTTTATTCCGGGACCACCCAGACGGGCAACATCACGTCGCCCACGGCCCTTCCCCTGAATGCGTGGTCGCATGTCGCAGGCGTGATTGCCAGCGACCTCAGCATGCGGCTGTACGTCAATGGCCAGCTCGTGGCATCCGGGACGGCCTCGGCATTGCCAAGGACCATCGCCCGCACGCTCGGCCGCCTCGCCAAGGACAACTGGGGAGGCACGGTGGACGGTTTCCTCAATGGCGTCCTGTCCGATTGCCGCATCTGGACCGTCGCCCGCACCCAGGCCCAGATCTTGGCCAACATGCCGGTGGGCAGCATCACCGGGCCCACCAGCGGCCTCTTCGCCGCGTATCCGTTCGGCTCCACGGGCGGGGCGGTCCTGGCCGACATCAGCGGCAATGCGCTCAACCTGACCCAGGTCGGCTCCCCCCGGTACGAGAAGGCGTTCTCCGGCTCGTTGATAACGTCCGACGTGCAGGGCTCCGCCACGGTCGGCGTCTCGGGCGGGCGCCTGACCCTGGGCGGAACCAACAGCTACACCGGCGCCACCGTGGTCACGGCCGGCACGTTGGCCCTGAGCGGCTCCGGCGGGTTGCCGGGCTCTCCGACCATCACGGTGGCCGGCGGCGGCACCTTCGACGTCTCCGGACTTTCCACCCCGCTGACGCTTGGAGCGTCGCAGACGCTGACCAACTCGTCGGCCAACGCCTTCCTCACCGGCAACCTCGACGCGTCGGTGGCGACCCTGGGGTTGCTCTCGAATGGCTCCACGCCCGCCGTCACCGTTTCCGGCGGCACGCTCACGGTCGGGCCCGACACGGTCCTGAGGCTCAACAACACCGGCACGGCTTTGGCCGCGGGCTCCTACAAGGTGGTGGCGAAGGGTTCGGGGGGTGCCGTTGCCGGGCTGCCCCCGGGCGCGGTGGTGGTGACCGGGTCCGGGATCGCCTCCGGCATGGTGCTGTCGGCGCAGGTGTCGGGGGATGAACTCTACGTCAAGGTCAGCCCGCCCCAGTTGCTCTCGACGTCCGACAGGGCCATGGCCGTCAACCTGAACGGCACGTCGAGCTCCTTCAGCATGCCCACCACCACCTTCGGCGGGGCCGTCACCCTCGAGGGCTGGGTGAACCCCGTATCCCATGCCAGTTGGCAACGCATCGTGGACATCGGCAACGGGCAGGCTGCGGACAACGTGGTCCTTGCAGCAAGCTGGGAGACCAGCGGGAGGCCCATCATGTCGTTCTACTCTGGCAACACCCTCATCGCCGATCTCACCTCCCCGACGGCGATCCCGCTCAACACCTGGACGCACGTGGCGGGCGTGTTCGGCAGCGACTTAATCATGCGCCTGTACGTGAACGGCCAACTCGTGGCGTCACGCACCACGCCCAGCCTTCCGCGGACC
>CAIRNV010000434.1 GCA_903880005.1 uncultured Verrucomicrobiota bacterium
CCGCGCCACCGTGACGGCGACCTTGTCCGCGAGCGGCAGTGGCCGGTTGGTGGTAGTCACACCCTCGGGATCGGAGGTGATCAACGGCGCCTCGCTGGACAGCGTGGCGGTCCAAGGCAACGGAACCACGACGCTCCAGTTGTCTGGCACCCTCGCCGCCATCAATTCGTTGCTGTCCACACCCGGTAGATTGCTTCATTCCGCCAGCCTTGCCGGCCAAGACGTGGCCGTCCGATTGTCATACAACGGGTTCGCAATGACCAAGCACGACCCTGGCAACGGCATGAACACGGGCGTCCAGCCGCTGGATTTTTACGGGCCGAATTCGCCGATCACCTCGACGGTCGTTGCCACCACCGTTTCGGGGGGGACTGCCGTGGTTGGTGAGGAGGTCTCGAAGGTCAACGACCTGAGCACGCTGACGAAGTATCTCAACCTATCCGGGCCCGGCCAAGGATTCGTGGTCACGCTCGACGCAGCGGACGTCCTTGATTCGCTCTTGGTGGTGTCGCGCACCAACGATGACATTGCCAGGTGGGACCCGGCCACTTGGGAGGTGTACGGTTCCAACAGCAACCTTGCGTGGAATGGGGAATGGGGCGCTGCCTTGGGCTCCGGCAGCCTCAACCTGACCCCTGACCGGGGATCCATGAGCGTTGTTTCGTTCAACAACCAGTCTGCCTTCCGTTACTACAAGGTCGTGTTTCCCACCATCCGGGCGACCACCCCCTCGGGCTTCACCGTCCGCACCGAGAACTACCTCCACATCTCCGAGGCGCACCTCTTCAAGTCCGCAAGGTTCAAGCTGGCGTCTGCCGGTTCCCTCGCGCAGAGGCCGGATCTCCGTACCCTTGCTGGCAACGGTTGGACGCAGCGGCTGTGGTTTGACCTGACCACGGGCAACAATGCCACCCTCGCGACCCTTCTGTCCGAGTCGGCCACCAGCCCTGACCTCATCCGGATCCAGGCCGGTTCCTTGCAGACACCCTATTCGCAGAGCGACCTCGACGACCCCAGCCCGCGCGTTGGCGTCGAGTTGCAAGGGGGCACCAACACGTTTCGCTACGAGGATTACGGCCAAATCGCGAGCGCGTTCTTCTCGACGGCCACCTCGGGCAACTTCCATTTCTGGGTCACCGGCGACGACCTTGTCGAGTTGTGGGTCTATGACGCCTCGGGAACCAGCTTCGCGCTCTCGGGTGGGGCTCCGGCCGCAGTCGCCAAGAATACGGACTGGGCGAGACGCGATGTGTGGCGGGATTCCAATTCGTCCACCTCGACATCGAATGTCAGGTCTGCCGCCATCACCTTGACGGCTGGTGCCCTCTACAGGCTGGAAGTTCGCCATGTGGACAGGCACCTGCTCGGCAATGATTACTCGGATTTCTTTCAGGTCGGCTACTCCCTCAACAAGGAATCGCCATCGGTGCCCGACGGCATCGTGGGTTCAGCAAGCTCCCCGTTCTTGTTGTTCCCTGACTTTGCCGGACAGGCTCTTCTGGCGAGGCTTTCGGTGACCATGGGCAC
>CAIRNV010000435.1 GCA_903880005.1 uncultured Verrucomicrobiota bacterium
GATTGCGCCGCAGATTCTTTCGCAAGACGAGGAGTGAGCGAGGCGCGGGCCGGTACGAGGCCCGTAACGAGCGAAGGACGAAGCTCTTGCGAAAGAAGATCAAGCAAGCACGACCGACCCAACTGAATCGTTCCGGCTAAGATCCCAGACTCCAGACCACCCTGCCGCCCACGATCGTGTGCATGGCCCTGCCCTTCATGCACCAGCCATGGAACGGGTTGTTCCTCGACTTGCTGGCGGTCTCATGGCGGTCGCAGGTCCACGTCGCGTCCGGATCCAACACCGTCACGTCGGCAAGCCCGCCGACGGCAAGCGTCCCCCGTCCGCCATCGAGGCGGAGCAAGCGGGCTGGATTGCAGGTCAGCTTGGCCAGCAATGCGCCCAACGACAGGCGTCCCGTGTGGTGGAACTGCATCAGCGACAACGAAAGCTCCGTCTCGAGGCCCACGATGCCGAAGGGTGCAAAGTCGAACTCCACCTCCTTCTCCGCCTCCGTGTGCGGCGCGTGGTCGCTCGCGATGACATCCAGGGTGCCATCCACGACGCCCTCCAGGATCGCCGCGCGATCCGCAGCCGACCGCAAGGGGGGGTTCATCTTCCAATGGGTGTGGTAGGGAGGCCATGAGGGCAATGCGGCGCCATCGAACCAACGCCTCGCCAGCTCCGCCCCGTCCTCGCGCCAAAACTCGTCGCCCCCGGCAATGGAGGCGTCCGTGAGGACAAAATGATGCGGGCAGGCCTCGCCAGAGATGGGCACGCCCCGTCGCCGGGCCTCTCGCAGGAGCCGGATGGACCCGGCGGCCGACAAGTGCTGGCAATGCACGTGGGTGCCCGTCTGCTCGGCAAGCAGGATGTTGCGCGCGACGATCATCTCCTCGCCGGCGCTGGGCCAGCCGCGAAGCCCCAACACCAGGCTCCAATGCCCCTCGTGCATGACTCCATCCGTGACCAACCCGTAGTCCTGGCAGTGATCCATCACCGGGAGCCCAAACTGCCGCGCATACTCCAGCGCCCGCCGCATCAGGTCGTTGTTTTGAATGCAGTGCCCGTCGTCCGTCAGCGCCACCACCCCCGCCCGCGCCAGCGACCCGATGGGCGCGAGCTCTTCACCAGCGATTCCCTTCGACAACGCACCCGTCACCTCCACCCGCACGACGGCGTCCCGCGCCTTTTCTTGGATCAGCGCGACCGTGGATGCGCTGTCGATCGACGGCGAGGTGTTGGGCATGCAGACGACGGTCGTGAACCCTCCCCGCGCCGCAGCCCGCGCCCCCGTTGCAATGGTTTCCTTCCCTGTCTGGCCCGGCTCCCTAAGATGGACGTGAAGGTCAATCAGCCCCGGGCAGACGACCTTGCCCGAGCAATCCAAACGTTCGACCTCGCCACCTGCCAGCCCGGCCTCCGTCCCAATGCCCGCAATGTGGCCGTCCCGGATGAGAACCGAGGCAATTTGATCGAAACCCGACGCGGGATCCAGGACCCGACCATTGGCGAGAAGAAGCGAACCCATGAGGCGCGAGGCTATCGTCGCGCTGCTTGACGGGGCAAGCGTGGGACCTCAATCTCAACCACAGCACGCGGGTGTAGCTTAGTGGTAAAGCTCCAGCCTTCCAAGCTGGCTATGAGGGTTCGATTCCCTTCACCCGCTCCATTTCCCCCTTTCATCGCCCCCCTTTCATCGCCCGCTACGTCGCGAGCACTTCAAGTCATCTCCAGCGCACTTCAACCCGTCTCGAACCGGACCCGCACCCATCTCAAGTGAGGCTCACGGAGGCAGTAGGCCGGTTGCCCTTGCTTTGGTTCCGCTTGAAACGCCGGAGACTCGGACGGGCCAACGGACTTTCCCCGGCGCAGCGATGGCACGTCCTCCGTCCACCACGGCCAGCTTGCGAAGGACAGATGCCCCGCGCCCATGGTTGCCGCAGTGTCGGGTTCCCAGCAGTGTCGCGCGATGCTGCGCCAGACGTTTTGTCATGTGCCGGGAGTGGGGATCAAGGCCGAGGAGCGGTTGTGGGCGTCAGGAGTGGTTTCGTGGGATGCAGTGGGTGACAGCGCGGCGGCGGGGGTGACAGCGCGGAAGCGGGAGTCATTGGCGCGGCATGTTGAGGAATCGCGGAGGCAATTGGCGGAAAACAACCCGGCGTTCTTTGCCGAGACGATGCCGGCCGCGGAGCATTGGCGGTTGTTCCGGGAGTTCCGGGACAGCGTGGCGTACGTGGACATCGAGACGTCGGGGTTGGGCGGGTACGGCGACCACATCACGACCATCGCGCTCTATGATGGGCGGACGATCCGGCATTACGTGCACGGGCAGAACCTGGCGGACTTCAAGCGGGACATCCGGGCGTATCCATTGCTGGTGACGTACAACGGCAAGACCTTCGACCTTCCCTTCCTGCGGGCAGCCTTTGGCCTGGCGTTGGACCAGGCGCACATCGACCTGCGCTATGTACTGGCTGGGTTGGGGTACAAGGGTGGATTGAAGGCGTGCGAGCGGAGTCTTGGGTTGGACCGTGGGGATCTGGCGGAGGTGGACGGGTACTTTGCTGTGCTGCTGTGGAACGAGTACAAGCGGCGGCAGAACGTGCAAGCCCTGGAGACGTTGCTCGCGTACAACATCCGGGACGTGGTGAACCTGGAGGCACTGCTCGTTCAGGCCTACAACCGCAAGGTGGCGGCAGTGCCGTTCGGGGCGGAGTTGGTGCTGCCACCGGTGGTTGCGCCCGCCGAACCCTTCAAAGCGCATGAGCCCACGGTGCGTCGGTTGAAGGGGGGCTATGGCTTGGGCTTCCAGCGGTAGATGACGCTCTTAGCCGGAACGATTCAGTTGGATCGGTCGTGCTGGCTTGATCTTCTTTCGCAAGAGCTTCGTCCTTCGCTCGTTACGGGCCTCGTACTGGCCCGCGCCTCGCTCACTCCTCGTCTTGCGGAAGAATCTGCGGCGCCATCACTTCCCTCCCAACGGCATCGTTCCGGCTCAGCCTTGTCCTTCGTCCTCGACGAAGACGAGGTGCCCGCGCGTCTTCCAACCGCTCGTGAAGACGTCATCGCCGGCGGCGGCGGCGCACCCGGCCTCCCTGCCCGCCAGCCAGCCAGCCACGGTAACAGGACTACTGGTGCGACGGTCACTCCCCCCCCATCACCCCGTACCCCCGCCGGCAACAATGATTTTGGCGCCATTCGGCACCGAGGTGCCCCAGGATCCGCTTACGAGGCTCGGGACAATAGTGCCGCTGGGTAACAGCAAAGTATGCAGAAAGGTGCGAACCGGTCCGGAACTTGGCGGAAGCGAAGCTTCGTGGAATGGTGATTTCCATCGGTAGCGCGAAGCTTTGCGCGATGCGTGAAGGGTTCGATTCCCTGCACCCCCTCCTCCTTACGATCTCCAACGCCCGCCCTCCGATCCATCACGAGGAACAAGAGAGCAGCGGGGATCTCCAGGCCATGGATCATTCGGCCGGAGATAGGTCCGATCCATGACGACCACTTCACGCCAAAGCCTCCGGCTTCGGCCTCCGATCGCATTCCTTGCAAGGCGAACGCTTTCCCTTCGAGCCCGAGCTCGGAGGGCTTCAACCCGAAGCCTTCCCCCTTCAGCAAATGCTCTTCCCCTTCGAGCCCCAGCTCTTCGGGCTCAAGGAAAGCTCCTCCGGGCTGCAACCTCCGAAGCATTTCCTCGAACAACCACGACCCGGGCTTCATGCCGCGCCACCTTCCTTGAAGCCCGGACAGCACTCCTTCGAGCCCGGACAGCATTCCTTCGAGTCCAATCTCTTCCGGCTTATCCCTGAAGACTTCCCCTTTCCTGTCCATCGGCCCGTTTCAACCCGGGCTTGGCTCGCGGGCGGATGGGAAGGCAGGGTGGGCTTGAACGTGGAGAAGACGCTATACGACTTCCTGCCGAGGTTGGAGACGCCCACCAACGACTGGTTGCTGGGCCGCTTCCTCGAATTCGTGTCGGCGCGGGGGATCGAGTTGTACCCCGCCCAGGAGCAGGCCGTGCTCGAGCTGTACGAGGGCAGGAACGTCATCCTGAACACGCCCACCGGATCGGGTAAGTCCCTCGTCGCCTCCGCCCTGCACTTCCAGTCCGTCGCCCAGGGCCGGCGCTCGGCCTACACCTGCCCGATCAAGGCGTTGGTGAACGAGAAGTGGATGTCCCTCTGCCGCGAGTTCGGCCCGGACAACGTGGGGCTCAGCACGGGCGACGCCACGATCAACCGGGATGCGCCCATCCTGTGCTGCACGGCCGAGGTGCTCGCCAACATGGCGCTCCGCCAGGGGCCGGAATGCCCCGTGCGGGACGTCGTCGTGGACGAGTTCCACTACTACTCGGACCGCGAGCGCGGGGTGGCATGGCAGGTGCCTTTGCTGACGATGAGCCGGGCGCGCTTCCTGTTGATGTCCGCCACGCTCGGCGAGACGGACTTCTTCGCGGGCGAGCTCACGCGGCTCACCGGCCGGGAGACGGCGACGGTGAAGTCCGTGAAGCGCCCCGTCCCGCTCGACTTCTCGTACGCGGAGACGCCGTTGGCCCAGACGTTGGAAGGATTGGTGACGGCGGGCCGCGCGCCCGTTTACGTGGTGCACTTCACCCAGGCGGAGGCCACCGAGAGCGCCCAGGACTTCACGAGCATCAACGTGTGCACGCGCGAGGAGAAGGCCGCGTTGGCCCAGGCGCTCGAAGGCGCCCGCTTCAACAGCCCCCATGGCCCGGACGTCAAGCGCTGGCTCCGGCACGGGATCGGCCTGCACCACGCCGGCTTGCTGCCCCGCTACCGCATCCTGGTCGAGCAGCTCGCGCAGCGGGGCTTGCTCAAGGTGATCTGCGGCACCGACACCCTCGGCGTCGGCATCAACGTCCCCATCCGCACCGTCCTCTTCACAAGGTTGTGCAAGTTCGACGGCCAGAAGGTCGGCATCCTGACCGCCCGCGACTTCCACCAGATGGCGGGCCGCGCCGGGCGCAAGGGCTACGACGACGTGGGCTGGGTCGTCGCCCAGGCCCCCGAGCACGTCGTGGAGAACCTCAAGCTCGAGGCCAAGGCGGCCCGCGACGGCAAGAAGGTCGTGAAGCGCAAGCCGCCGGAACGCAACTTCGTGAACTGGGACCGCAACACCTTCCAGCGCCTGATCGATGCTTCCCCCGAGAGGCTCCAGTCCCGGTTCGCCGTGAGCCACGGCATGCTGCTGAACGTGTTGTCGCGCGAGGGCGACGGCTGCCGGGCAATGCAGGAGATCGTGCGCCGTTGCCACGAGGGCCCCACCTCCAAGCGCGCCCTCCGCCAGCGGGCGTGGCAATTGTTCCGTGCGTTGGTGTCGAAGGGCATCGTCGAGATCCCGCCACCCGGCCCGGGCGCGAAGCGGCTGCGGGTCAACCTCGCGTTGCCGGACGACTTCTCCATGGACCAGGCGCTGTCGCTGTACCTCCTCGACACGCTGCGGCTGCTGGATCGCGAGTCGGCCACCTACGCCCTCGACCTCCTCACGCTGGTGGAGTCCATCGTGGAGGACCCCGAGATCGTGCTCCGACGCCAGCTCGACAAGCTCAAGGGCGAGAAGATCGCCCAGTGGAAGTCCGAGGGCATGGAATACAACGACCGGATGGAGGAGCTGGAGAAGCTGGAGCATCCCAAGCCCCTCCGGGAGTTCGTGTACGAGACCTTCAACGCGTTCGCCGAGGCCCATCCCTGGGTCGGCTCCGAGAACGTCCGACCCAAGTCCATCGCCCGCGAGATGTTCGAGCAATTCCGCTCCTTCTCGGACTACATCAAGCTCTACGAGCTGCATCGCGCCGAGGGCGTCCTGCTCCGGCACCTGACCGGCGTGTGGAAGGTGCTGCGCCAGACGGTCCCGCCCGAAGCCAAGACCGAGCCGGTCCAGGAAATGGAGGAATACCTGCGCACCATGGTCCGGCAGGTGGACTCCAGCCTGATGGAGGAATGGGAGCGGCTTCGGGACCCCGGGCACGTGCCGAGGGCGCCGGAGCCCGAGGCGCGCCCGCCTGGGGCCGAGGAAGCCGCCCGGGACATCACGCGCGACGCGAAGGGCTTCCTGGCGATGGTCCGGAGCCGCGTGTTCCTGTGCCTTAGGGCCTTGGAGAACGGCGACCCGGAGGCGGCGCTCGCCCTGATGTCGGGGCCGGGTCGCGGCGATGAGCCGCCCTGGAGCCTGGAGACGCTGGCGCAGGCGGTGAAGCCTTACCATGCGGACCATGAATGCCTGCTGCTGGACCCCGAGGCGCGAAACATCCGGCACACGCATGCGAAGCGCTCGGAGGACTGCAAGGTGCTCACGGTCGCCCAGGTCTGGGTGGACCCGGAGGGCAAGAACGACTGGGAATCGGTGTTCCAAGTGGACCTGGACGCCTCCCGTGCAGCCCGGGAGCCCCGCATGACGCTGGCCCGGATCGGCCCCATCGGCACCCGCGACGGCACGGGCGAGGGGGCCCCATGAGTGCCTTTGCGATGGAAGCGAAGCTGAGCCCGGCGGAGGAGGCCTTCGAGCGTTGGCGACGCCGCGCGGGGTTGTTCCTCGCGCCCTTGGCGTTCGTCGTCCTGTGGTTCCTTCCCATCGCGGGACTGGACCCCAAGGCGCATCGGTTGCTCGCCGTCATGGGCGTGGCGGTGGTGCTGTGGATGACCGAGGCGCTCCCGATGGGGGCCACGGCCTTGGTGACGCCGGCGCTCGCGGTGCTGGCGGGGGTCACGACGGCCAAGGAAGCCTACCGTCCCTTCGCCGACCCCATCATCTTCCTCTTCATCGGCAGCTTCATGCTGGTGGAGGCCATGATGCGGCACGGATTCAATCGGCGGATCGCGTTTGGAATCCTGCGTCTGCCCTGGGTGGGGGATCGTCCGCTGGGCTTGTACCTGGCTTTTGGCGCGGTCGTGACGTTCGTGTCGATGTGGGTCTCCAACGCGGCCACGACGGCGATGATGCTGCCGATCGGCATCGCCATCGCATCGGAGGTTGCCCGCGCGGAGTCGGTCCGGACGGGGCGCGATCTCCATTTCACGGCGTTGCCGTTGGCGACGGGCTTGATGCTCCTGACGGCGTTCGGGGCGAGCGTCGGGGGATTGGCCACGCCCATCGGGACCCCGCCGAACCTGATCGGCATCGGGCTGATCGAGCGGACGCTGGGCAAGCGCGTGGGCTTCTTCGAGTGGATGCGGGTGGGGTTGCCGGTGTCGGTGGTGCTGGGCGCGTTCCTGGTGGCGAACTTCCACCAGCGCTGCCGGGTCGAGGCCTCGGCGCTGAAGGGATGCTCGGCCTGGATCTCGCGAGAGGCGGCGGCGCTGGGGCCTTGGTCGCGGGCCGAGCGGGTGGTGCTGGGCGTCTTTGGGTTGGCGGTGGTCGGGTGGTTGATCCCGGGGGTGGTGGCCCTGTGGAAGGGGCCGGAATCGCCCGTGGCCCGGCTGCTGGCGGAGCGCATGCCCGAGAGCATCGTGTCGCTGTGCGCGGCGGGCGTGTTGTTTGCGTGGCCCACGAACTGGCGCGAGGGGCGGTTCGTGCTGGAGTGGCGGGACGCGGTGAAGGTGGATTGGGGCACCATCTTCTTGTTCGCGGGCGGCATGGCACTGGGCGAGCAGATGTTTGCAACCGGCTTGGCGCGCTGGATCGGGGATGGCGTGGCGGGGCTCTTCGAGGCGCGGACGGAGGCGGGATTGGTGCTGCTCTTCACCGGCATCGCCGTCCTGGTGAGCGAGGCGACCTCCAACACGGCGTCGGCGACGATGATCGTGCCCATTGCGATCGCGGTGTCGCAGTCGTCGGGCGTGGACCCGGTCAAGCCAGCGTTGGCGGCGTGCCTCGGCTCCTCGATGGGGTTCCTGATGCCGGTCTCGACGGGCCCCAACGCGATGGTGTACGGGACCGGTTGCGTGCCGTTGCCGCGCATGTTCAAGCATGGCCTTGCGTTGGACGTGGTGGGGTTTGCGGTGATCGTGGCGGCGGTGTTGGTGCTGGCATAGCGACGCGCGGGCGAAGTATCCCATGCGCATGCGCACGAGCGTTCTTGGAATCCTTGCGGCGGCGTGGTGGGCGGCGAGCGCCGTCCTCGCGGCGAACCGGCCCAACATGGTGTTCATCATGACGGACGACCACGCCGCGCAGGCGTTGTCGTGCTACGGTTCACGGGTGAACGAGACGCCCGGCCTGGATCGCATGGCGCGGGAGGGGCTGCGGTTCGCCAACGCGTTCGTGGTCAACTCCATCTGCACGCCGAGCCGCGCGTCGCTCCTCACGGGCAAGTACTCGCACGCGAACGGAACCCCGGTGTTCAACCGCTTCGATGGCTCCCAGGACACCGTGGCCAAGCGCCTGCGCGAGGGCGGCTACCACACGGGGATGATCGGCAAGTGGCATCTGGGATCGGATCCCACTGGGTTCGACCGGTGGATCGTCCTGCCCGGGCAAGGGGTGTACGAGAACCCGGCGTTCCTGACGCCCTCGGGCCGCCTGACGCTGCCAGGTCATGCCACGGAGGTCATCACGGACCTCGGCATCGAGTTCATCAACACGCGCCCGAAGGACAAGCCGTTCTTCCTGATGCTCCATCACAAGGCCCCGCACCGCGAGTGGACGCCGGACGCCAGGAACCGCGAGAAGTTCCGCAACCGCCACATCCCGGAGCCGCCGACGCTGTTCGACGACTACACGACCCGCCCGGCGGCTCTGCCGGAGAACCGCCAGACGATCGCGCGCGACCTGACGCGCCGTGACCTGAAGATGGAGCCCCCTGCGGACATGCCCCAGGAGGAACGCGGACGATGGCTCGGCGGCGTTCCCACCGAGGTGGACGTGCCACAAGCGGACGGCACCACGCGACGGCTGAAGGGAGTCGAGCTCACCCGATGGAAATACCAGCGTTACATGCAGGACTACCTCGCCTGCGTGCAGGGCGTGGACGACGGCGTCGCCCGCATCCTGGATCACCTGGACCGGACGGGGCTCTCGAAGGACACGGTCGTGTTCTACACGTCGGACAACGGGTTCTTCCTTGGGGAGTTGGGCCTGTATGACAAGCGGTTCATGTACGAGCCCTCGCTGCGGGTTCCCCTCCTGGTGCGCGGGCCCGGCATCGAGAGTCCGGGGCGCGCCCCGGGGGGGATCGTCCTCAACGTCGATCTGGCGCCCACGTTCCTGGACCTTGCGGGGCTGCGCGCCCCGTCGGACATGCACGGCCGAAGCCTGGTCCCGTGGCTCAAGGGCACGCATCCCCAGGATTGGCGCACGTCGATGTACTACCGCTACTACCACGACCCCGGCCATCACAACACCCGTCAGCACTACGGCGTGCGCACGGAGACCCACAAGCTCGTGCACTACTGGAGGAAGGACGCATGGGAGTTGTTCGACCTTCGCATCGACCCCCACGAGCAACGCAACCTCGCCGAGGACCCGGCCCAGGCTGCATTGCTGCGCTCGCTCAAGGCCGAGCTCGCCCGCCTGCGCAAGGATGTCGGCGACGACGACCGCTTCGCAGCGGAGCTGCCCCGCGACGGCGTGGACGGCAACTTCGCCGACCACGGCCAACTGGGCCGGAGCACGGTGGCCGGGGCCATCGAGGCCTCGGTGCCGCGGTAACCCGGCGGAGCAAGGCTTGCCAACAGGCGCAACGCGGCCCGGACGACCGCGGGCTGATGCACCTTCCGGCCAACGGTGAGACGCCGTTGCCCCTGTCCCCACGGCGCACATCGCCTCGCCTCCGCGCTGGAAGTGACGGGCGGGGCGTCCCATGATGCGGGCCGCGCACTCGATTATGTCCGACATGCCTTCCACGCCCGCCGTTCCCTCTGACTTCATCCGCGACATCGTCTCGGAGGACGCAGCCTCGGGACGGCATCGCCTCGTCGTCACGAGATTCCCGCCGGAACCGAATGGCTACCTCCACATCGGCCACGCCAAGTCCATCTGCCTCAACTTCGGCATCGCCCGCGAGAACAACGGTCGATGCAACCTCCGCATGGACGACACGAACCCGACCAAGGAGGACGTCGAGTACGTGGAGTCCATCCAGGCGGACGTGCGATGGCTGGTGTCCGGTTGGGCCGACCATGTCCTGGGGCTCAAGCCACGGGGCGCGCATGCGGAGGCGTCCACGATCCATGGACGACCTGACCACTCCATCGCCGCCATCCGCGGGTCCGAGGCCGCAGGGCATGACCTCGAGCCATTCTTTGCGTCGGACTACTTCCCGCAGCTCTTCGGGTTCGCGGAGCGCCTCATCGAGAAGGGCCTCGCGTACGTCTGCGACTTGTCGCCGGAGGAAACCGACCGCTACCGGGGCGCCCCGGATCGGCCCGGGCAGGAGAGCCCGTCGCGCCATCGGACCGTTGCCGAGAACCTCGACTTGTTCCGGCGCATGCGATCGGGCGAGTTCCCGGACGGGGCCCGGACGCTGCGCGCGAAGATCGACATGGCGTCGCCGAACGTGTGGTTGCGGGACCCGATCCTGTACCGGATCCGGCATGCGACGCACCATCATACGGGGGACGCGTGGTGCATCTACCCGATGTACGACTTCGCGCATTGCCTGAGCGACTACCTGGAGGGGGTGACGCACTCGATCTGCACGCTGGAGTTCGAGGTGCATCGTCCGCTGTACGACTGGTTGCTGGGGGCCTTGGACCTTGCGCGTCCCCTACCCCGCCAGATCGAGTTCGCGCGCCTGAACCTCGGCTACACCGTGATGAGCAAGCGCAAGCTGCTCCAACTGGTGAACGAGGGGGTGGTCACCGGCTGGGACGACCCGCGCATGCCCACCATCTCGGGCCTTCGTCGCCGCGGGGTGCTTCCCGGATCCCTCCGCGAGTTCGCCCTCCAGATCGGCGTCACCAAGTTCAATGGCCTCACCGACGTCGCCGTCCTGGAGAAGTGCATCCGCGACGACCTCAACCGCGCGGCGCTTAGGCGCCTGGCCGTGATCCAGCCCATCAAGGTCGTCCTGACGAACATCGCGCCCGGCGAGTCCATCGCCTGCGAGGCCACCAACAACCCCGAGGACCCCGCATCGGGCACCCGCACGGTCCATCTCACGCGTGAGGTGTGGATCGAGCAGGACGACTTCATGGAGGTTCCGCCGCCCAAGTACTTCCGGCTCCGGCCAGGCGGCGAGGTGCGCCTCAAGTACGCCTGCATCATCCGCTGCGACGAGGTGGTCCGGGACGCCACGGGGGCGGTGGTGGAGCTGCGCTGCTTCGCGGACCTGACGACGCGCACGGGGCAGCCGAATGCCGGGCGCAAGGTGAAGGCGGCCATCCATTGGGTGTCCGCGACCCTTGCGGTGCCCGCGACGATCCGGCTCTACGACCGCTTGTTCACCGAGGAGGAACCCGAGAAGGACGGGCGCGACTTCAAGTCCGTGCTGAACCCCCATTCCCTGCGCGTGGTGCAAGCATGGCTCGAGCCCTCGCTGGCGGGCGCGACCCCCGGCGAGCGCTTCCAATTCGAGCGCCTCGGGTATTTCTGCCTCGATGCGTCCTCGCCACCGCAGTCCCTGGTCTTCAACCGGACGATTGCCCTGAAGGATTCCTGGGCGAAGACGAAGGGGGAGTAGCGGGCCTGTAGCAAGACAAGGGACCGTATCGTCTAAACAGACGACAAGACGGCTTTTTGCCGTCTGGTAGCCTCCGCGCCTCATGAGGCGAGATACTTGGCGAGGCCAACCGCATCCGGGCATGGGCGAGGGTCATACAGGA
>CAIRNV010000436.1 GCA_903880005.1 uncultured Verrucomicrobiota bacterium
CCCAGAGATACTCGGAGTGCGGCATCCTTGCCGCCGCGTGAGGGCACGCGGCCTACAGCATGGGCCAAGCCTTTGGCTCCACCTGAGGGGCTGACGGATCCCCACACCCACTGCCGTTTTTAGGATGATGGAACTGCCCGTCCATGGACACGGGCCACCAGCGGCCGTGGGGGCCAACAAGGCGTCGGGCCGCCATGGTCGGATCGGAACGGTCGGGTGCGTGCGGTTCAGGCTAGGAGTGCCGGAACCACCTTTGCCCCGGTGACCTCGGCGTCGGTGAGGCTTGCGTCGCGGCCCTCGTGCGGATGATGCAGCAGCCGATGGTCGATGCCCAACGCGTGGAGGAGCGTCGCGTGGAAGTCGTGCACGCTCACCACGTCCTGCACGGAACGATACCCGAACTCGTCCGTCGCCCCATGGACGTGGCCCGCGCGAAATCCGCCTCCAGCCATCCAAAGCGAGAACGCGTGACGGTTGTGGTCGCGGCCGTCCGTCCCCTGCGAGATGGGCAGCCGCCCGAACTCGCCGGTCCACAGGACGACGGTGGAATCGAGCAGGCCGCGGGCCTTGAGGTCTCGCACGAGCGCGGCGCTGGGCTGGTCCGATGCCGCGCACAGCCCCTTGAGCCGCTCGGCGTTCTTGTCGTGCGTGTCCCATGGCTGGCCGTTGAGGAACAACTGCACGAAGCGCACCCCGCGCTCCACCAGACGCCGTGCCAGCAGGCATCGCCGCCCGTATTCCGCCGTCACCGGGTTGTCCAATCCGTACATCCGCCGCGTGGCCTCGCTCTCGCCCGAAAGATCCAGCACCTCCGGCACCGTCGCCTGCATCCGCGCCGCCGTCTCGAAGTTGCTGATGCGCGCGGCCAGCTCCGTGTCATCCGGATGCGCCGCCGCATGCGCGCGATTGAGGCGGTCCAGCAAGGCGAGCTGGTTCGACCGCGCCGCGCCCACGATTTGCGCCGGCGTCTTGAGGTGGAAGACCGGCGAGGGCCCGCCCCGGAACGCCGTGCCCTGATACACCGCCGGAAGGAAGCCCGAGGACCAATTCCGCTCGCCATCCACCGGCAGCCCGCCCGGGTCCGCCAACACCACGTATGCCGGCAGGTTCGCGTTCTCCGTCCCAAGCCCGTACAACAGCCAGGAACCCAGCGTTGGCAACCCCGCAAGGAACCGCCCCGTGTGCATGATCCGCAACGCCGACTCGTGGTCCACCGACCCCGTCGTCATCGAGCGCACCAGCAGGATGTCGTCGGCGATGGCCCCCGTGTGCGGCAGGAGCTCGGACAACTCCATCCCACAGCGGCCGTGGCGCCGGAACTCATAGGGCGCGCCGAGCACGTTGCCGGCCTGCTTGTCGAAGTGCACCTCAAGGTCGCCGCCCGGATACGGCTTGCCGCTCCATCGGTTCAACGCCGGCTTCGGGTCGAACAAGTCCATCTGGCTGGGGCCGCCGTGCTGGAACAGGCTGATCACGGCTCGGGCCCGCGGCCGATGGTTCGGGAACGTCACGGGCGAGCCACCGTGCGCATCCGCCGCCCGGGCCCGCCCACGCCCCAACAGGTCCGCCAATGCCAACGCCCCAAGCCCGCCCGTCGTCCGCGCAAGGAACGCACGTCGCCCCAGCCCGCCCGCATGCCTGATCGCGTTCATTCGAGATAAAGGAACCCGTTGGACGCCAGCAACGACTGGCAAAGGTCCGCCCATGCGCCCTCGGCCCCGCGCACCACCGCCTGCCCTACGAGAAACGACTCCGCCGCCGCCCGCTCCGCCGTCGTTGGCGGACGCCCGAAGGCCCGCAGGAACGCCGCCGCCAGCCTTCGCGCCTCGTCCGGATGCTCGCGGGCCAGCACGCGCGCCATGTCCGCGCCGCGTCGCACGCAAAACTCGGAGTTCAATTGCGCCAACGATTGCAACGGCATCGTCGTCGTCGCCCGACGCGTGCAGGTGAACACGACCGACGGGGCGTCGAACGTGCCGAGGAACGTCGGCACCTGCGTCCGGCGCGACTGCAGGAACACCGCCCGCGCGAGCCCGCCCGGCCTCGATTCATCCGGCGCCACCTCGCCGTCTGATGCGCGCGGGGTGGGGACGTACGGTCCCGACGACTTCCCATCCAGCACGCCCGCCGCCGCGAGCATGCCATCGCGGATCGACTCGGCGTCGAGGCGTCGCAGCGGGAATCGCCAGAGCAGGCGATTCGCCGGGTCCACGCGCTGGGCGTCGGCGCGCGGGACGCTCGCTTGCTGGAAGGTCATGCTCAGCAGGATGTCGCGGTGCAACGCCTTCATGTCCCAGCCGTTGGCCAGCCGCGCCGCCAGGAGCTCAAGAAGTTCCGGGTGCGTCGGACGCGATCCGCTCAAGCCAAGGTTGTCCGGCGTGGAGGCCAGGCCGGTTCCGAAGTAATGCTGCCATGCGCGGTTGACGGCGACGCGCGCGACAAGCCCGGCCTGCGGCGATGCGGGCTCGAACAACCAATCCGCCAGCGCGCGGCGTCGCCCGGTCGTGGTCGCGGTCCGGTGCGCCTCTGGTTGGCGTCCGTTTCCAAGGAAGGCGGGGACGATGGGCGGGACGGGTTCGCCCGGCGTCTTGGGGTTGCCGCGCTTGAGCAAGGGCACGGGCGGCGCGTCCGGGCCCGAGTCGGTCGTCCACGCGATCTTGCCCGGCTCCGGCGTGCGCCGCGCCTCGGCGTCCCGCACCGCGCGCTCGACCGCCGCCTTGCGCTCGCCCATCTCCTTGCGAAACGCCGCATCGGCGGCAGCCCATGCAGCGTCGTCGGACGCCGACGCCTCCACCGCGACGTGGTCCACGACGAAGCTGCGTCCGCAGCAGTACTCGAAGCCGAACGCGCCCGGCGGAAGGTCCGCATCCTTGAGCACGAGGGCCGGGCCATCGACGACCCCATCGACGAGGTGCTCCAGGTCGAGCTTGCCGTCGTCGCGCCGGGTAATGCGGACGCCGTAGTTGCGCCCGGGTTGGTAGCCGGTCTTGCCGATCTTGCCGGGATGGCTCGTGTCCGGCCCGGGGTAGTCGAGGTCCACCGCCGACGCGCCGCCGGGATGGCCGTCCACGAGGATGTTGCCGCCGGGGACCTTGCCGTTGTCGTTGAAGTCATGGGCGGCGATGAAGAACCCGATGCGCTCGGCCGGGGCGTCCTTTGGGGACAAGCGGTTGCCGACGAGGTCGAACGTGGCCTGCACCCATGCGCCGGGCGTCGGCGGGCGCCAGTCGAAGGATTGGGCGGTGCAAAGCCATCGGTCGCCGCCGCCGCCGCCGCCCTCCGCAAGATGCAATCGACCGTCCCGCACGAACGCGCCCGGGGCGTTCTCCGAATCCACCCGGACCGGGGTTGTGCCGCCGGGGGCATCGTCACCGGGCGCCGTGTTGGACCAGCGTGGCGTCAGCACCCGGCCATCGGGAAAGTCGTCCGAGAACAGGACGCGTCCCTTCGGTCGTTGGGCGGCGGCCCATGCGCGGAGGCCGGCGCGGGCAGATTCAACCTCCCGATCCACCGTCGCCTCGCGTTCCTTCCACGCCTCCAGCTCGCCGGGCAACGCGGCACGCGCGACGCGGTCGTTGGGCTTGGTCCACTTCTCGACGTGGAACGCCGGGTAGAGGAACGCCTGGAGGCCGTAGTACTCGCGCTGGGTCAGGGGCTCAAACTTGTGGTCATGGCACTTGGCGCACTGGACCGTCAGTCCGAGCAGGCTGGTGCCCACGACCTGCACGGCCGACTCCAACGCGTAATAGCGGTCCACGCGGACCTCGTCGGGGTTGCCGTCGCTCTCGCCGGAGCCGTCCTGGCCGTTGCGAAGGTAATGGGTGGCCTCCAGCAACTCGACGACCTCGGGCGACCCGGGCTGCCCGGGTTGCCATCCGGAAAGCTCGTCGCCGGCCAGTTGCTCGCGCACGAACTGGTCGAACGGCTTGTTCTGGTTCACCGAGCGGATGACGTAGTCGCGGTAGCGATGTGCCAAGGGGCGGTCCGAGTCGGCATTGAAGTAGCCGTTGGAATCGGCGTAGCCGGCCGCGTCGAGCCAGAGCTTGCCCCAACGCTCGCCATGGCGCGGGGACGCCAGCAACCGGTCCACCACGCGTTCCCAGGCCCCCGGCAAGGCGTCGGACTCGAAGGCGTGGATCTCCTCGATCGACGGCGGAAGCCCGGTCACGAGAAAGGTGGCGCGACGCAGCAAGGTGGCGCGGGGTGCCTCCGGGGACGGCCGCAGCCCTGCCGCAGCCAGGGCGCATCTGACGTGGGCATCGATGGGTTCGGCGCCCAACGCCCACCCTGGACGGAGCGGCTGGAACGCCCAGTGGCTTGATGGGGTCGGGGGGGCCGCCATCAAGGCTGGGAGGCAGGCAACCATGCATGCCCACACCGCGCATGCACGCACCCCGCGCCGGATCTCCAAGTGAAACGCCCTCGACCCCATGGAACGTGGCGACCTTGCTCCCGGCATGGAATCGTGGAAAGCGGCCAAATGATCGAGCGCCATGGCCAGGGATCGATCCGCTCGCCGTCCGCAAGCCCGGCGAAGGGTGGAGGGAAGAGGTTCACCCGAGGCGGAACTTTTCCGTTCGGTCGGCCGTGCTGGTTGGATCGTCTTCCGCAAATCCTTCGTTTCTCGCTCGGGACGGGCCTTGCTCACGCCGCGTCGTGCCGAGGCATCCGCGGCGCGATCCATCCCCTCCCGACGGCATCGTTTCCTATTGGGAAACGACAGATGCCGGGCGCCGGATTCCCAGCGTGGCGAGGCATGCGGCGGAACGGCGGGCCGACCCTGGCTCGCCCAGCATCCCGGCGACCTCCAGCAACCGCGCCCGCCGCGCCTCCCGTTCGGCCGGGTTCTCCAGCCACCTGCGGGCCATGGCCGCCATGTTCGCCGCCGTGGCGGATCCTTGGATGAACTCCGGCATGATTTCCTCCCCGGCAAGAAGGTTGGGCATCGCAAGGTGCGGCACGGTGACGATGCGACGTCCCACTTGGTAGGTGAGCCATGAGGTCCGGTACATCGCCACCGTGGGCACGCCGTGCCATGCACACTCCAACGTCACCGTGCCCGTCGAGGCGATGGCCAGCGCCGCGCGCCGCAAGGCCTCGCCCAGGCCGCCCACCTCGGGTTGGACCACGTCCCCGCACAGGCGCGCCGCCATCGCCGCCATGCGTTCGGAGGGAACCACCATGCGCGGGCGCACGGCGCAGGACTGGGCCAACCGCCGCATGGCCTCCACCTGGACCGGGACATGACGTTCGATCTCGCCCGCCCGACTGCCGGGCAGCAGCAGCACCTCCGGCGTGTCCGTCGCCACGCGCGTGCGGTCGCGCCCGGACCATCGGTCCACCAAGGGATGCCCGACGTGCTCGACCCGCAGGCCCGGTGCATGGCGTCCATACCAAGCCTTCTCGAAGGGCAGGATGGACAGCAGCAGGTCGTGGGTCTGTTCCATGACTCGTGCCCGGCCCGGACGGGACGCCCAAACCTGGGGCGACACGCATTGCACGATCCACGGATGCCACCCCTCCACGCGGCGGGAGCGAAGCCGAATGGCCTTGGCCAGGCGCAGGTTGAACCCGCCGAAGTCCACGCCCAGCACGATGTCCGGCCTCCGGGCGACGCAATCCTCCAGCAGGTCATGGAACAGGCGACGAAACGTCCACAGCCGGCGAAGCACCTCCCACAGCCCGATGACCGCATGACGCGTCAGGTCCGTGCGCAACGCCACGCCGGCGGATGCCAGGGCGGGTCCGCCGGCACCGATGCAGCGCAAGCCCGGCTCCAGTTCCCGCCATGCCCGGACGACGTCTGCCGCCAGCTCGTCCCCGCTGGGATCTCCCGCGACGATGTAGGCTGTCCGCCCTTCCACGCCGCGACCTTGCCCGTCCGGCTGGGGACCGGCGACGTCAAATCCCAAGCCGGGGCGATCCATTGGGGAGGCAAGGGATGGCGAAAGAAGATCCAGCAAGCACGACCGTTTCAATTGAATCTCCCCGGTGAGGCCTCACGCCTCTCCAGAGTTCACGACCCAAAGGGCGTCGTCGGCCAGCAACCGCTTCAGCAGGCGCGCGTCGGCCGGGGGGAACTCGTGCCGGGCGAGACCTTCGCGGCCGACCCATGCCACGGCCTCGCACTCGATGGGGCGGGGCTCCCCTCCGTCGTGGGCCGTGCAAACGAAGAACCGGAGCCGCACCGTCTTCTCCGGGTACGCGTGGACGACCTCCTCGTAAAGGCGTCCGGGAGCGATCCGCAGGTCCACCTCCTCCAACAACTCGCGGGCCAGGGCGTGCTCCCACGATTCACCGGGGGCCAACTTGCCGCCGGGAAACTCCCAAAGCCCGGCAAGGTGCTTCCCATGCGGTCGGCGGGTGATCAGGAGCAACCCGCCCCGGAACACGAGCGCGGCGGCGACGTCAATGACGCCCGGCTCGGGCATGGGCCTTGCGGAAATTATTGGCCGGGCTTGGCGGCGGGGGCCGGTGCGGGGCCGACCTTCAAGGCGTTGGTCAGGGAGGCGGCGGGAGGCGCGGCGGGCTTGTCCAGCTCGGGGTGGGCCTTCACCAGCGAGGCCCGTGCGCGCAGCGCGTTGCCGGCCACGTCGCGGTCCTTGTCCTTGCCCAGTTCGTCATACAAGGCGAGAGCCTCGCGATGTTGGTTGAGGGACTCGTGGATGCGGGCCTTCCCAAGGCGGGCCTGGCCGGACACGAGCGCGCCGGCCGGGTGGGAGATGACAGATTGGTAGGCGGCGATGGCCTCGGCCCCGCCCTTCTCGGCATCGACGCACGTGGCCACGCCATAGAGCGCGATGGCCCCGAGGACGTTGCGCTCGCTGGTCGCCTTCTCGAACTGGGCGCGGGCCTCCGCGAACTTGCCGGCCGCGAACAACTCTCGCCCGGCGAGCAGCGTGGCATGGACGGCGGCAGGGGCACCGGCGTGTTGCTGGGCCACGGCGACCAGCTTGGCAGCGTCCAGCTTGGCTTCCTCGCCGCGCCCGGGTTGCACGACGGCGAGCAGCGCGGAGCTGGCGTCGCGCACCTTGGCCTCCTGCATGTGGCGGTAGATCATCGTGGCGCCGATCACCACGACGATCAGGCCAATGCCGGCGAAGACGTTGCGCTTGTTGACCTCGTACCAAGCCAGCAAGTCGATTTGCAGCGAGGATTCCTTCTCGGGCTCCAGGTGCGCGTTGTTCATGTAGAGCGGGCAGGGTGAGAACGAGGTCCCGAAAGGCAAGGCTGAATTGGCCGCCGCGATCACCTCGGGCCTGATTCCATGGCCCATCCGGCGGCCAGCCTCTGCTCTCGCCTTTTCCAGCCCGGAGGTGGAAGCATGGTCGCATCACATGAAGACGCGGGCGATGCAGAGCTGGGTCGCGGCGGGCGCGACGTTGGCCTTCGGATGGGGCGTGATGGGCCAGGGCTTGTTCACCTTCACCAACGCCCAGCCTCCCAAGGGTGCGCCGTTGGTGGGATGCGACGGCAAGCCGGTCTCGGGCCCGGACTACCGGGTGGACGTGGCGGCGCACAACCCGGCGACGGGCGGATGGGATGACGGGCTTGAAACGCCCGGCACGAAAGGCTCGTGGACGAAGCTGGGGCCGGTGCCACTGCTGGAAGGCAAGCTTCCCGGCTACTTCCAAGGCGGGACCGTTCGCGTGCCCTTTGTCG
This sequence comes from uncultured Verrucomicrobiota bacterium, assembly GCA_903880005.1. Classification (GTDB taxonomy): domain Bacteria; phylum Verrucomicrobiota; class Verrucomicrobiia; order Limisphaerales; family UBA9464; genus UBA6176. The sequence goes on from CAIRNV010000436.1 coordinate 7,663, forward strand.
CCCCCGGTCAGGAGGCCCGCCTGCGCATCCGCGCCTGGCTGGCCACGGGAGGCGTCGGTTATGAGCAGGCCAAGGTTCGCTTCGAAACCAACATGGTGGTGATGCTGGGCGGCGTGGGTCAGCCCCCGTCCTTCCCGGCTCGCCTGCGAAACTTCCCCGCCCTGCGGCTTTGCCCTTAGCCGTAACGATTCAGTTGGATCGGTCGTGCTTGCTGGATCTTCTTTCGCAAGAGCTTCGTCCTTCGCTCGTTACGGGCCACGTACCGGCCCGCGCCTCGCTCACTCCTCGGCTTGCACAAGCATCTGCTTCGCAATCACTTCCCTCCCAACTGAATCGTTCCGGCTTAGCCGGAACGATGCAGTTGGATCAGTCGTGCTTGCTCGATCTGCTTGCGCAACTCCTTCGTCCCTCGCCCTAGGACGCGTGCCCCCCGCGCGGCGATGACGCTTCGGATTCGTCCTGCGCGAGGCCGGGATTCGCGATGGCACGTGTCATTCCCTGCGTCGGGAGTCGATGACGAGCGTGACCGGTCCGTCGTTCACAAGGTGAACCTGCATGTCGGCCCCGAACACGCCCGTGGGCACGGGCCGACCCAGCAGGGCCTCGAGGCGCCTCCTCATGGACTCGTACAACGGCTCGGCGACCTCAGGTCGGGCGGCGCCGGTGTAGGACGGGCGGTTCCCCTTCTTGGTGCTGGCGAGCAGGGTGAATTGGCTGACCAAGAGGATGGAGCCACCCACGTCCACCACGGACCGGTTCATCACGCCCTCAGCATCCTGGAAGATGCGAAGCCCGGCGAGCTTGTTGGCCAGCCATTCCACGTCGTCGGCCTGGTCCTCGGGAGCCACGCCCAGCAGCACGAGCAAGCCGCGTCCCACCTCGCCCGTCACGCGGCCGGCGACCTCCACCCGCGCCATGCTCACCCTTTGGACCACCCCTCGCATGGGGCGTGATCCTTTCGGTCCAACCTCCGGACTGCAACCCCGGCCTGGCCGGGTCGTTGCGACGCCGCCGCGGTCCCGGAGGTTGCGGGTTGGGCCGTCGATGCGTTCACTGGTGCGGATGCGAAGAATGGGTCACATGGCATGGGTGCTCCTTGGCGCAGTTGCCCTTGGGGCGGGCGGGGCGATGGGCCAGGACAACGATTATCGGCTGGGGCCCGACTCCCAGTTCAACCCCGCGGTGCAGCATGGGAAGGTCACGCGATTCTCGCTGACGGCGGCCGATGGCTCGGTGTTTCCCGGCACGGTCCGGGACGTGTGGGTGTACGCGCCGCCTGGCCATGACGGGTCGCGTCCCGCCGCGTTGATGGTCTTCCAGGACGGTGGCGGCTACGTGTCCACCAACGGCCCTTGGCGCGTGCCATGGGTCTTCGACAACCTCATCGCGCGGGGCGCCATGCCGCCGACGGTGGGCGTGTTCGTCAACCCGGGCATCGTGCCCTCCGCCCGGGGCAACCAAGCGTTGCCGCGCTACAACCGCAGCCTCGAATACGACGGCCTCGGCGGGGACTACGCCGCCTTCCTCCAATCCGAGGTCCTGCCGGCGGCGACCGAGCAAGCCAAGGTGAACATCACCGCCGACCCCAACCTCCGCGCCATCGGCGGCGCCAGCTCGGGGGCGATCGCCGCCTTCACCGCCGCGTGGGAAAGGCCCGACCTGTTCCGGCGCGTCTTCAGCACGATCGGCACGTATGTCGGCCTGCGTGGCGGCAACGACTATCCAACGCTCGTTCGCAAGTTCGAGCCTCGCCCGCTCAAGGTCTTCCTCCAGGACGGCTACAACGACCTGAACATCTACGGGGGCAATTGGTGGGTCGCGAACCAGGACATGTACTCCGCCCTCGCGTGGGCCGGCTACGATGTCGCCAAGGAATGGGGGACGGGCGGCCACGACAGCAAGCAGGGTGGTGCCATCCTGCCGAAGGCCCTCACGTGGCTCTGGACGGGAGCGCCCGCGCCGATCGCCGCCGGACATTCGACGAACTCGCCCGTGGGCCAGGCCACCGTGCCGGGCGCGGCCTGGGAGATCGTCGGCCAAGGATATCAATTGCCGGCCGGCCTGTGCGTCGCCGCGGATGGCTCCGTGTACTTCAGCGACGCGCCCACCGGGCGCGTCTTCCGAGTGGGCCCGGACGGCGCGGCCACCGTCGCAAGGCAGGCGGCCGAGGGAACCCAGGCGATGGCGGTCGCGCCTGACGGCTCGTTGGTGGCGGCCCAGCCCTCCGGCAGGCGACTCGTGCGACTCGAGGGCAAGGCGGAGGAGCGTTACCTCGCCACCGACACGGGCGTGAAGGACGTCGTCGTGGCTTCCAGCGGGATCGTGTATTTCACGGATCCAACCGCCCGGGCCGTCAAGATGCTCGACCCCCGCGGCAAGGTCTCCGTGCTCGACACCGGCATCGAGTTCCCCGCCGGCCTGTGCCTCGTCCCCGACCAAACCCTGTTGCTTGTGTCGGACATGGTGGGCCAGTTCGTGTACAGCTTCCAGATCCAGGCCGACGGATCGCTGGCGCACCGCCAGCGCTACCATCACCTCCATCTCGCCGACGACCCTCGGGGATCCGGCGCGGATGGCATGTGCGTGGACTCGGCCGGGCGTCTTTGGGTGGCCACGAGCTTGGGCGTTCAATTCTGCGACCAAGCCGGGCGCGTCAACGGGATCCTGTCCAAGCCCGAGCCGGACGCGTGGGCGACCGACCTCTGCCTGGGCGGCAAGAACTTCGACGAGCTGTACCTCGCCGCAGGCGACAAGGTCTGGCGCCGCAAGGTGCGAGCCCAGGGGGTGCTTCCCCAGCTTGCGCCCGTCCTGCCACCGCCGCCGCGCCTCTAGGGTCGCGTCGTATCCGGCCCGCGCCTCGTTCACTCCTCGTCTTGCAGAGGCATCTGCTTCGCAATCACTTCCCTCCCAACTGAATCGTTACCGCTAAGCCGTCTCGGGCAGGGCCTTGCCGCACTGGGAGCAAAACCGGGCCCCGGCCTCGGCCTTGTGCGAGCAGGCCATGCACTGCTGGCGGGCGCGCTCGTTGCGCTGGTGGATGAGCAGGTTGCGGAGGTAGGGGATCCACGAGAACGCGTAGGCGGCCACAAACACGGAATCGCGCTGGTAGAAGCCCGCATAGGCGAGCAGCAGCAGGGAACCCGTCAGGCTCAGCCACCAAAACAGGGACGGCACGACGACCCGCTTGCTCTTTTCCGTGGCGTGCCACTGCACCAGGAAACGGCTCGTGAACACCACGTTGCCGGCCCAGCCCACGACCTTCCATGGATGCCATTGGATGCCCAGGAACTGGCCGTCGTGGAACAGCAGGGATTGGAGGTAGTCCATGGCGTCCTAGTCCCGATGAGGCTGGGGTGGCATGGAGGGGACGACCCACTCCAAGCCCTCCGGCTTCTTGCCCGTGGACGGTCGGTCGAAGCGCTGCCCGAACGGCGTGAAGCCGTCGATGAAGCCGCCATGGCTCAGGAAGAAGCGCCCGTCCTCGACCCCCATGAACCGATCCAGGCGGTCGGCCTTGCCCGTTGGGTCATGGCTGAACGTGGCGGCCGTCACCTCATGCCACGTGCCCTCGGCGTCCATGAGCCATTGCTGGCCGAACCGGGCCCGGCGCAGGACATGGCCGGAGCTGCCCCAAAAGTTCTCGCTGAAGCTGTGCAACCCGCGAAGGCCGCCGCCTTCCTTCGGCGCGCGCCAGGCCGAGATCAGCATCCAACGCCGCGAGTCGGGGTGGAGGTAATACCCGGAGAAGACCGTGAAGGTCCCGTTCGTGGGCGTCGCGGTGACCAGGAACCGCTGGGGCTGCCCGGTCTTCCATGGGTACTTCAGGTGGCTGTGCCCGCCCGTGCCCTCGTTGCCGAAGTCCCCCGTGAACACCCCGTCGCCCCTCGCCACCAACTTCACCCGGTTCTCGTCGCTCACCTTGCCGCGGTCCACGGCCTCGCCGCCGCTGTCCCAGACCGAGAAGATGATGCGACGCTCGGTGGGGCTGTTGACCTGCATCCCGAAGTAGCCCCGGTGCCAACCGCAGGCCATGTAGAACGTCGTCGTGGGATCCTCCACCGCCGTGACCTCGCAATGGAAGGCGTGGACGGGGACCTTGTTGGTCGCGGGAGAGACGTAGCTCAGGTGAACGGACGCGGCGTTGCGACGTTCCTTGAGGTTGAATTGGGCTCCCTCGGTGGCAGGCCCGGACAGGTGCAGGGTCGAGACGTCGCCGGCGGGCCGTCCCTTGGCGTTGAGCGACTCCAGCCTGAAGCGCGTGTAGCCGGTGCGCGCGATGTCAAAGTCGCCAAACGAGATTTTCAACGGCCCGCCATGCGGCCCGCCCCGCGCCGTCGCCTCCCTGGAACGCTCGCCCACCGTCAGCCGCAGGCGGGATTCCGCGCCCTCGGGCAGGGACAACGACACCCCGGCCGACACCGCGCCCGTCGAGCGAAACAGCCCGTGCCAATTGACGCTTTGCGACGGGTCTGACCATCCCCGCACGCCGCCCCGCTCGGAGATCCGCGGCGCGTTGGCGTCGGGTTCGCTATAGGCGGTGAAGGCGGGGATGGAGAGGTCGGCGGCGGTAGCGGCAACCCATGCTGCCCACCACGGCAAAGCCAGCCACCGCCTCCACGGAATGCAACGAGGGGAACGCGTCATGGTCGGCGGCCATCGTGCGCGGCGCGCCGTTGGCTGGCAACGCGCGGGACAACCCCGGTCAACGGCCGAATGCCGCCGCCGGAAGCCCGGTCCGCATCAGGCGCACATCGATGGCATCCATGCCGGCCGAGCGAATCGCCTGCATGCCAAGGTCGGTGTCCTCGAAGGCGCGGCAGGACGATGGATGCACCCGGATGCGCGCGGCGGCCTCCAGGAAGATGTCCGGCGCGGGCTTCTGCCGGGTCACGTCCTCGTTCGTCACGACCGCTTCAAACCATTCTAGGATTTGCAGGTGCGCCAGGATGCGCCGGATGGCGTGGCGCGACCCGCCGGAGGCCACCGCCATCGGCACACGGCCGCGGTGCTCCCGCGCGATCGCGACCACCTCCTCCACCGGCCCCACTTCCGGGAGGTACTGGAAGTACAACTCCTCCTTCTCGTGGGCCAGGGCGTGCGGGTCGATGTCCGGCCGGTCCTGTTCCTGCGCCAACATGCGCAGGATGTCCCGGGTGGGCACGCCGCCCAACCCGTAGAAACGAGTCTCCGGGAAGACCAACGCATGGCGTCGCGCCAGCTCGGACCAGGCGCGCCAGTGCAGCGGCATGGTGTCGGCCAGGGTGCCATCGCAATCAAAGACGAGTCCGGCGGGGATGAAGTCAGGCATGGAACGCTTCAGGATGTGGGTCGAGTTGGGGAAGGGGGCGATCGCGCGGCGTCGGGGTTCAGGCCTTGACGCTGGCAAGGCGTTGCTGGACGTCGTTGGCGACGAGGGCGTCGAGGATGGGGTCCAGGTCGCCTTCGACGAAGGCCGCGAGGTTGTAGAGGGTGATGTCCACCCGGTGGTCGGTGACGCGGTTCTGGGGGAAGTTATAGGTGCGGATCTTCTCGGAACGCTCGCCGGTGCCGACCTGGCCGCGACGTTCGGAGGCCATCTTCTCGGCTTCCTCGGCCATGCGTCGCTCCAGGAGCCGGGAGCGCAGCACCATCATGGCCTTGGCCTTGTTCTTGTGCTGCGAACGCTCGTCCTGGCAACGGACCTCGAGGCCCGTGGGCTTGTGGACGATGCGCACCGCCGAGTCGGTGGTGTTGACGCCTTGGCCGCCATGGCCGGAGGCCCGGCAGACGCTGATGTCGAGGTCGTCCGGGCGAAGGTCCACGTCCACCTCCTGCGCCTCCGGCAGGACGGCGACGGTGGCGGTGCTTGTGTGGATGCGGCCCTGGGCCTCCGTGGCGGGGACGCGTTGGACGCGATGGACGCCGGACTCGTGCTTGAGACGCTTGAAGACGTCCTGGCCGGTGACCAGCAGGACCACCTCCTTCAAGCCGCCAAGGTCCGACGAGCTGGCGTCGAGCGTCTCCACCTTCCATCCGCGGGCCTCCGCGTACCGCGAATACATCCGGCAGAGGTCCGCCGCGAAAAGGGCCGCCTCCGCCCCGCCGGCCGCCGCGCGAATCTCGACCACGGAGTTGCGCGAGTCCGTGGGGCTGGGCGGGGCGATGCCGTCGAACAGGCGGAGGGTGAGCCGTTGCAGCTCCGGCTCGAGGCGTTGCAGCTCGTCGGACGCCATGGCGGCGAGTTCCGAGCCCGGCGGCTCCGACGTCGCCAGCGCGCGGTTGTCCGCGATCTCGCGCCGCGTGGCGGACCAAGCCTCGCCATCGGCCACCAGCTCGCGAAGACGCGAGTGCTCGCGCGTGAGTTCCTGCCCCTTGGCCGGGTTGGCAAAGGCGTCGGGCGAGGAAAGCAAGGCCTCCACCTCGTCGAAGCGTCTGCGGAAGCGCTCGATGAATGGCTGGAGGTCCATGTCCGCGAAGGCGTGGCTGTCGGGATGCGTCGGGGTGACGTCGAGGGCCGGTGCCCAAAAACGAACCCGCCCGCCGACACGCCCATGTGCGGGGCGGGGTCGGCGGGCGGGTTTCGCGAGGCGTGGCTAGGCGCGCTTCTTCTTCTTGGTGGCGGCCTCCGCCATGGCGGCCTGCGCGGCCTGCGTCTTCGCCAAGCGCTGCTGGAACTTGTCCACCCGGCCCGCCGTATCGACGAACTTTTGCTGGCCGGTGTAGAACGGATGGCAGGCGTTGCAGATGCCCACCAGCATCTGCTTGCGGGTGGAGCGGGTCTCGATCGAGTTCCCACAGGCGCAACGGATCTCGCACGCCTCGTACTTCGGATGGATATCAGCCTTCATGTGCCCAAAGAGCGACGACACTACCAAGGTCGGCTCCCGTGACAAGGTCGTTTTTGGACCCTGCGCCCGCGGCGGCCGGCGCGAGCCAGAGGCGCGCGCCGGCTATTTCAACGTCAGGAGGTAACCTAGCAATTGCACGAACTCGGCCTCGCCCATGGCCTCGCCAAAGTTGTCGGGCATCAGGGACAAGGCGCTTTCCGCGCGGGTCGCCACCTCCGACGCCGCCACCGTCACCTCGGCCCCCGCCGCGTTCGCGAGCACCCATTGCGCCCCTTCCTCGCGCCGAAACAACCCGGCGACCGTCTCCCCCGACTTCAACGTGACCAGCGTCTGTCGAAACGCGTGATCGACGTTGCGATTGGGATCGAGAATGTCCTCGCACAGGCGTTCGGCCCCTCGGTTGCCAATCCCGGTCAACTGCGGGCCCACCAACCCGCCCTTGCCGTCCACTTGATGGCACGCCGCGCATTGCTGCCCAAACAGGCGCTCGCCCGCCGCCCGGTCCGCACCCGCTCCAGCCTTGTCCCACGCCTTCCTCCGCGCCGCGATCAAGGCGTCGCGCGCGGCATCCGCGGGTGGCAATCCGCGCATCGTGGCCTCGACGCGTTGCGCGGCCCCCGAAACGCCCGAGGCCACCACCTTGGCCCGGGCCTCCGGGACGCGCAGCACGGAGGCCGGGATGCGTCCCGCCTCCACGCCTTGCAGCAACGCCTCCGCCCCATCGGCCGTCGCGGCGAGAACCGTCGCCCAGCGCGATTGCACGCGTTGGGGCGCCCCCTGCATGGCATCCAACACGGCTCCCCGCGCCGCGTCGTGGCGCGCGGCAGCCAACATGTCTCCAAGGCCTTCTCGCACGGCCGGGGCCTCGGCGGGGTCCTTGAACCTCTCCAGCAGGACCGCCGTGGCCGACCCAGCCTCCACGTTCATCCACGCCCGGGCGGCGGCCAACCGGACCTCCCCGTCGGCGTCCGGCTTGATGACACGGGCCCGCAATGCGGGCGCGGCGGACGACACGTTCCAACGCCCGGCCAGTTCTGCCCCAGCCATCCATTGGGCGCGGGCGTCGCGCGGGTCCGCCGAGGGAAGCCGAAGCCCGTCTGCTTCCAGTCGGCCCACGGCCAGCCAGGCAAACGCCCCGGCCGTGTCGCCGTCCACCAGCTCCATGATCGCGCGCTTCCCCTCATGCCCGGCCAGAGGCCATGAGACCGGGCGCGCCGTGTCATCCCCCGGGGGACGCGCCTCGGCCAGGACCTCGCCCGAGCGGGCATCACGCAGTCGCACGACGTTCCGACCTTGTCGTGGCTTGTCGGGGAAGCCGTCGTGCCCGCACAACCAGAAGCGAACCGGCCCGCGGATCTCGAAGGTCGGGGACCTCAGCACCCCGGTCAGGCCCTCGCCCCGGGGGAAGCTGGATAGGACGCGGCCCCGGGTCCCGTCGGCAAAGGCACGTTCCTGGAATGCCCACGGGTCGGACGTCGGGTTTTCCGGATGCGGGGCGTTGATCCATCCCTCGGAGGGATCGCGTTGGGCAAGCAGCTCCGTGGCGAGGGCTGCCCCCCAGTCGGCGACGCTCCGCGGAGGTTCCTGTCCACGTTGGCGAAGGCCTTGGTCCACGGACCGGATCAACGCGAGCTGGGCACCCGGGTCGTGGGCGTGCCGCGACCGAGCAAGATCGACGAGCCGACCCAAGTCCCCCGACGCGAGGTTGCGGGCCGCATGTTGGAGGGCGTCGGCGGGGAGGACGCCGCCGGGGCCTTGCAACGCGTCCAGTTCGCGAAGCAGGAAGGCGCTGGACGCCGGGGCCTCGACGGCCACCGCAATCCCGCCAAGCGCCGCCAGGGCCTTTGGCTCGCGTCCCGTCGTCGCGAACACGGCGTCGGCCACGGCCGGGTTCCGCAGCTGGTCACGGATCGACTTGCGCAGGACGTAAACGAGGTGCGTGTCGGCAGGGTCGGCTGCGAGCAACACGCGCAGGACGGACTCGGCGCGTTCGGCGGAGGGGGCTTGTCCCAGGACCTCGGCGGCGCAGCGGCGCACCAAGGCGTCGGCATCCCGGATGCCGGTGTCGCCCGTCATGACGGCGGCGGCAACGAGTTCGGTTCCGCCTGCGGAAGCGGCATGCCCGAGGACGTCGAGCGCGATGCGACGGGCATGGACGCGCAGCAGGGGCTCGGTGGCCCGGGCGGCGGCGAGGAGCTCCCCCGGTGCCAAGGCGTCCAGCCGACGCAACATCCAGAGTGCATGGATGGCCTGCGCGGTGTTGCGGGGCGATGCAACGGCGGCGCGAACGGCGGGAATGGCATCCCGACCGAAGCGATCCTGGATTTCCTCCATGGCCAGCAGGCGACGGGAGAGGCTCCCGGAGGCCAGCTCTCCCACGAGTCCATCGAGGGACGACGCCAGCGCGGCGGGGCGAAGGCGGGGGCGCGCGTCGGGGTCCTTGGCGACGACCCGCCAGATGCGGCCCCGCTCGCGGTCCCGGCCGGGATGCTGCAAGGGCACCTCGTAGTGGCCGATGATGCGGTTGTAGAAGTCGGCGACGTACAGGGCCCCGTCGGGCGCGAGGCACGTGTCCACGGGCCGGAACCAGGGATCGTTGCTGGTGAGGAAGTCGGGTTGCTCGACGGCGCGAGGGGTGGAGCCCGCAAAGGTGATGAGGTCGTGGTTGAGGCGGCTGGTCATGACGTTGCCGACGAGGAAGTGGTCCCGGAACGTCGGAGGCCACAGGTCGTCGGTCAGGTAGCAGGCGCCGTCGATGGCGGTGCTGCCGTGGGCGTGTTCCATGAGGGCGGGGGCGAAGCCGAGGCCGTCATGGGGCTTGCCAAAGCTGGGGTAACGGCCGCCCGAGAGGAGCTGGTAGATCGGGGCCGAATGACAGTCGCTGGAGTAGAGGTTGCCGCGCTCGTCCCAGGAGAGGCCGAAGGGGTTGACCTGACCCCACGTGTGATGCTCCAGGCGGGAGCCGTCGAGGCGCATGCGGTAGGTGTTGCCCGAGTTGAGGTGGAGGGCGTTGCCGTCCCGTCCCGCGACGCGCGAGTCGTTGTTGAACCCATGCGTGGCGTAGAGCCAGCCGTCGAAGCCGCGCCGGAACGACGCCTGGTTGCCGTGCGTGTCGCGCGTGTGATCAAACGGGCCATACCACGGCTCCCGCCGGTCCGCGCGCCCGTCGCCATCCGTGTCCTCGAGGAACCAGATGTGCGGGATCGACCACACCAAGGCCTTCCACGTCTCGCGCCCGTCCGGGTTGCGGCTGCGCCAGGGGTGGACGCCAATGGGGATGTTGAGCCCGCCCGCGAACTCGGTGATGCGCCGCGCGCGGCCGTCCGGGCCGAAGTCGTCGAACACCATGAGCCGGTCGCGCGCGGGCCGGCCGGCCGGGGCCGCGAAGGGATACTCGATGGACGTGGTCACCCAGAGCCGCCCGACGGCGTCGAAGGCGAGGTTCATCGGCTTGTGGATGTCGGGCTCCTGCGCCACGAGCTGGACCACGAAGCCCTCGGGGACGCGGAAGCTGGCGAGCTGGCGCGACGCCTCGACGGGCTCGGTCGTGCGCACGCCGAGGGCCCAGTCATCGGCGGCCCGCGCGGATGCCACGGCAGCCAGGGCGAGGGCTCCGAGCGCGACGCAAGCAAGGCGCGGGGCGCCAATCGAATGGCAAGGGGACGGGGCAACGCTCATGGGTTCACGCTATCGACGATGGCGTGCCGCGTGAAGTGGCGGCTTGCCTCGGCCTTGCGCTTGGCAAGGGTGCGGCGTGGCTTCGCGCAATGGGATGGGCTGGGCATGGTTGCTGGCGTTGGCGTCGGTCTTGGCATGGACGGGCTGCGCGAGACGCAACCCCTCGTCCCCGGCGGCGGAATCGCGTCCGCCCTTGCGCATCCATGAGGCGTCGAACGGCGTGGTGGCCTTGCAGGTGGTGGTGAGGGACCTGCTGCCACGTCGTCGTTCGGACCCCGTGGTCCGGCTGGTGGGCGTGACGCACCTGGGGTCCGCCGAGTATTACCAACGACTCCAATCACTGCTCGACCGCGAGCCGCTCGTGTTGTTCGAGGGCGTGGGCGCGCGCGACAAGAAGTTCATGTCCACGCGCGAGTCGTCGTACTCGCTCCAGCCCGCCTTGGCGAAGGCCCTCGGGCTCAAGTTCCAGCTCTCGGCCATCGACTACTCCCACGACCGCTTCGTGAACAGCGACCTGTCGGTCGAGCAACTGGCCGCCATCGCGCGACGCCAAGGTCCGGCCGGCGGCCAGCAGGGCGACGGCGGGCCCGGGGAGGACCTGGGCGTGGGCGACTTGATGGCGGTCATGGACGGGTCCTCCTGGGCCGGCCTGCTGGTTCGGTTCGGCGTCGCGTTCATTGAAACCAGCCCAAAGCTGAGGGCGACCGTGCGACTGGTGCTCATCGAGACGCTGGGCGCGGTGGAGTCGGATCCGTCCCAGGCGAAGGGCTTGCCGCCCGAGATGCGAAGGCTCATGGAAGTCCTCATCCAGGAGCGCAATGCCGCCGTCGTGGCGGACCTCCGGCGCTTGATCGACCGCGGCCGGGCGTCGGCCCGGGCCCGGGTTCCATCCGTTGCCGTGTTCTATGGCGCGGGGCACCTGCCCGACCTGGAGCGGCGCATCCAGCGCGAGCTGGGCTACCGGCCCGGCCGGGAGGAATGGCTGACCGCCTTCGACGTCCATCCCGCGCGCGACGGCATGGGCCCGGCCGACGTCGCCGTCGCACGCGGCATGGTGCGCGAGCAACTGCGAATGCTCGGCATGGGGAAGAAGCGTCCGAAGCCGTAACGATTCAGCGGGGAGGGAAGTGATTGCTCGATCTGCCTCGCAATCACTTCCCACCCCACTGAATCAGCCCGGCTTACCCACCGCGTTACCCGCCGGCATCGACCGTCTCGCGGTGCCGCTCCACCGAGGCGTCCCCGCCCGAGGGCACGTCGGCGACGCCCACCACGGCGGTCTCCTCCCAGACTCGGACCGCCTCGTAGAAGGTGTTGCGTTGGACCGGGACCCGCCCGGCCTCGCGGATTGCGCGCACCAAGTCCTTCTCGGCCGTCATCTGCGGCGTCTTGGCCCCGGCCATGTGGAAGATATGCTCCTCGACGATGGTCCCATGGATGTCATCGGCCCCGTGGCTGAGCGCGAGCTGGGCCATCTTGAGGCCCATGCCCACCCAATACGCGGTGATGTGGTCGAAGTTGTCGAGGTACAGTCGGCTCACGGCGACCGTCCGCAGTTGATCCAGTCCCGTCGGCGCCGTGCGGACCGGGATGGCGTTGTTCTCGGGTTGATACGGCAACGGGATGAACCCGGTGAAGCCCCGCGTCTCGTCCTGGAGCGCCCGCAACTCGCGCAGGTGATCCACGCGGTCCTCCAAGGATTCCACGTGGCCATACAACATCGTGCAGGTGCTCCGCCCGCCGAGCCGATGCCACGTGCGATGAACGTCGAGGTATTCCGCCGCCGATTCCTTGCCCCGGGCGATGCGGGCGCGCACGTCCTTGCTGAAGATTTCGGCGCCGCCGCCCGTGAGGGATGCGAGGCCGGCGTCCTTCAGCTCGGCCAGGGTGTCGGCGACGGACTTCTTGGCGAGCCAAGCGAGGTGAAGGATCTCGATGGCGGTGAAGCACTTGAGTTGCAGCCGCGGGTCGAGGGCGCGCAGGGCACGCAGGAAGCCCGTGTAATGGGAGAAGGGAAGGGACGGGTGCAGGCCGCCGACGATGTGGAGCTCGGTGATGCCCAGGGCGAGCGCCTCGCGGGCCTTGGCGACCATCTGCTCCGCGCTCAGCTCGAAACCGTCGGCATCCCGCTTCTTCCGGGAGAACGCGCAGAACGCGCAGCTCAGGATGCAATAGTTCGAGTAGTTGATGTACCGGTTCAGGATGTACGTGGCGCGCCGGCCATTGCGACGCTCGTTGGCGAGGTTCGCCAGCCAACCCACGGCGTTCATGTCCTGGGACCGAAGCAACCGCAGGGCGTCCGCCTCATCCAGGCGAACGCCCGCATGAACCTTGTCGGCGATGTCCGCCAACCCCGCCGACCGAACCCACTGAATGCCCGTCACGTGTGGAAGGTATCCCGACCTGGGCTTGGGCGCATCCCAGCAAAAAGCCCGCCCCCTGTTCGGGAGGCGGGCTTGGCGAACTGGCGGTACGAGGCCGGCCCGTGGGGCCGGGGGTCGCAATGCCTAGTAAGAACCGATCTTGAGGGCGGCCTTCGATGCCTTGGCGTGCTCCTTGGTGGAGCCAGCCGAGGCCTTGGCCTGCTGCTTCGCGCGCGAAACGGGGCAGGTGGCCGTCGCCTTGTCATGGCTGGCCTTCTTGGCGTCACAGCACTTGCCGCAGTCCCCGGCAAACGCCGTGGCCGAGACGAAGGCAACCAAACCGATGCATGCGAGTGTCTTCATGTTGAATCCTTTGTTGGTAACGATGTGGGATACTAATGCGCGTCCCGCACGGCATGACAACCGGGAAATCCGGTGGCGGACGGGCCGGGTGCATCCTCATTGCCGAACCCGCTCCGGCTCGTCGGCGGGAAGATCGACAAACAGTTGGGGGAAATAGAACTCCAGGATCTTGGTCGGGAAGCCCGCCTGCAAGGGGCCCTTGGGGCTGGGTGAATCGACGAGGCCTTCCTGCAAGCCGAGCTTGATGATCTCGGCGGAGACCGTGGCCCCCTTGCCCGTGATCTCCTGAACGCGGGCCCGGGGGATCTCGCCCTCGTCGATCAGGGTCCGCACGACCCGCATGAGTTCCTCGCGGTAGCGCTTCAGGTGGAGGGTCTCGAACTGGAAGTACCGTTCCACCCGGGTCCGCAAGGCCGGCAGACCCAGCAAGCCGCTCATGAACTGGATTTGGTCGCGAACGGTTTCGAGGAAGAACTGACAGAAGGCCGCCAATCCGGCATCCGAGAGGTTTCCCCGTCCGTCGAGATCGTTTCGTCGCCCGAGGTCGGCGCCTTGCAGGTGTTGGTGGTAACGCTGCCGTTGTCGGGCCAGCCCGCGTGAGAGCGTCCACAACCCGCCGCCATCCAGGCCGTGGTGGATCATCAGCGCCTGGGAATGGAGGCGGATCACCCGACCGTTGCCATCCCCGAAAGGATGGATCCAGGCCAGCCGGTGATGCGCCGCCGCAATCGCGGTGAGGCGATCCGTCTCGATGATTTCCCGGGAACCGTAGAACTGACTGAACCGGCTGAGGAATCGGGGCAGCGCGTCGAACTGCGGCGGCGTGTGCTGGCCCACGTTGACCATGAAGTCGCGCAGCCGGCCCGGCTCGATCCTATAAGACTGCCCGCTCAAGGTTTTGGCCCAGTGGAACGGTTCCGGGAGCCGTTGGTAGAATTCCCGGTGCAGCCAGCTGATGAAATCGGGCCCGCAGACATCCACGGGCTCCCTCGCCAGCCGATCCACCATCAGCTTCTCCACCGCGATGTGGGCGATTCCCAGTTGTTGGTGGTTGCGCTGGGTTTCGTCCGCCGAGAAGTCCTGCTTCAACGCCCGCTCGATCTCCCGGGGAGTGGTCTTGTGCCCTTCGATCAGGTTCGAGTAGTAGCAGTTCATCTCCCGGATCAGCCCGGCGACCCGGCGCAAGACCTCGGGCGCGTGAACCTGTCCGGTGAGGCGGCCGGAGGCCGCCAAGATGTCGCAGGTCAGCTTGGCAAGCGTCCCTCGCCCTGCCGTGGGCAGAAGGGGCTCCATGGAAGTCGGGCTCGCATCCACGTCGATCATAGAGAAAACCGAAAATCCATCCGATGATCGGTTCTGCGTCTAAAAAGCCCATTTTAAATGCGGTTTGCAACGAAAGAACGCCTTGAACTGCGACATTCCGAAGATCTTTCTGAAGATCGGCGATGAGGTCGCGAACCGACGCGGGGCTTTGAAGGCAAGGATGCCGCACTTCCGTGCGTCGGGTGAGGGCACCCGGCCTACAACTCTGGAAAGCCCAGAATGGTCGTGGCAGCGGCATCCTGATACTGGACGCGACCCATCCAGAGCCGAGGCGGCGCTGCCACTGATCCGGGACGATTCAGTTGGGAGGGAAGTGATTGCGCCGCAGATTCTTTCGCAAGACGAGGAGTGAGCGAGGCGCGGGCCG